>JBBSBC010000001.1:0-61745 GCA_038251595.1 Phycisphaerales bacterium
ATCTGCTGTATGCGCTGGTGCGGATTCGGAGCATCTTCCGCAAGGCCGAGAGTGGGGGGGGTGGAGGGGGTGGGGGGGGTGGGGGGCCGGCGGTGAAGACCGGCGCGATCATCATTGCGGCACCTGAGGAAAAAGCACTGGCCCTCACGCTCTTGCGCTACCCCGGGGTCGTGCGCAGCGTGGCGCAGTCGCTCGAACCGCACCGCTTGTGTCAATACCTGTTTGATGTGGCGGGCGCGTTCAGCTCGTTCTTCACCAACTGCCCGGTGCTGCAAGCGCCTGATGAAGCGACCAAGCACTCACGACTGCGGTTGTGCGCCATCACCGAGCGGGTGCTGGCGGAGGGGCTGGGGCTATTGGGGATCAAGACGCTGGAACGGATGTAAACGAGCGGCGTGCGAGGTACGCAGGCGAGTTGTAGTGTTCCGTTCTTCGATGGGTGCGGATCGTGATGAACGCACCGAGGCCGAAAGCGCCGCTGCATGGGCTGGGGACCGCTCATGCTATCCGGAATCCGAACTCGAGCGTAGGCACATGCGGGAGTTCTCCACCTCTGTTGATAACTCGATCGGTGAGCGATGCTTGGCCAATACCTCCAGTCCAGTGTGACCCATCGAACAACCGGTACCGTTCTCCACTCGAAAGCTCTCGTACGCTCTCAGTCCACTCCGCTGTCCCACCAGCAGTGTCGAACAACCCCCACGGGCTTTGCGCAACATTCTCATAACTTCCCAGCGGGACTGCAAATGGCGATTGTCCCTGAAAGTTACGATCATCCCAGCCCGCGTTCGCTTCGGTCGGCATTCCGTTCACCATTGCTCCCGGCGGCCCATAGATCAGCGCTCGATCAGCGCGCCCGTTCGCATTTTCCCACCACCCGCCCGTCGAGCCATCCGGATTCACCTTATTCGGGTCAAAGTGCGAAGCCTCGAGCCACTCATTCCATGTTGGTATCCAGTATCGCGCCCCCGGGGTGTGCGCCTCCTGGTCGGTGAAGATGTTCCCGAAGAATCCAAACGTACTCACATCGTAAGCACCGCTGAGAAAAGCGCTTCGCTCCGTGCTTTTGTTGTTAGGCAGCCAGTTGCAATAGAGCGCCGCCATGCGCCATGAGATATCGCCGACAGGGAGCATCTCGTTGCCCGCTGGCACGCGCCAGCGTCGCCCTCCGGCGGTGTTGGGCGTCGTGGGCACCGCGCCCCAGTGGTCGGAGGGGACGAGTTGAGGGATGCGGTCGTCGGCAGGGCGGTCGTAGGCCGCGTTGAAGAACTCCGCCCACTGAGAGGTGGTGACCTCGAATCGCCCGATGCTGTATTCGTGATTGACCCTTCCCCGCCCGTTCACGAACGAGTTGGGTGTCGGGTCCGAGTACGGCGCATTCCCCACCCCGCCGTACGTCGCCCCGATGCGCACGAAGTCGATGCCGCTGGCGGGATCGATATCGGCGTGGACGCATGGCGCGGAGAGCAGGAGTGCCACAAGCTGGCCCGCCCACTTGTGCGGCCCGTTGAGTGGCCCGTTGAGTGGCCCGTTGAGTGGCCCGTTGAGCGGCCCGTTGAGTGGCCGCCTGCTGATCATCCGCCGATAACACACACACCAGCACCCGATCGTCATGAGCCGACCTCCTTCCGGTCAGCTCTCTCCAGGCCGCGCTGAGTCTACACCACGCTGGCCGCGGCGGCCATTATGCCTGCGGCGGGTCCGCCAAACGAACAAGCAAAACGAACAAGGCCCCCGCCGAAGCGGGGGCCTTGTGATGAACAGGTCAGATGATCGCGTTCAGGATCAGAACAGGAGCTGGAACTGAGCGCGGATCGTGATCTCGTTCTCTTCGCTGTCGCCGAGGAGGCCGATGGCGGTGTTGGGGAGAACGCTGAGGTTGGAGGTATCGTCGAAGGACCATACGACGTCGAGGGTGCCCTTGGCGGCGTGGCCGGCCCAGTATTGGTTGAAGCCAGCGGTCAGGAAGTTGAAGTTATCCTCGCCGCCGGTAAAGCGGTCCGAATCAGCGATGATGAGGTCGTAGCGGGCGAAGACTTCGGTGTTCTGGGCGAAGCGCCAGCCACCCTGGACAACGATGCCCGAGTCGTAGAGGTCGGTATCGGAACCGGCGTTGCGGAACTGGCTGTAGCGGCCGATGTAGGCGCCGAAGACGTTCCACGAGTCGCCTTCGAGGCTGGCATCAACCGTAAACTCGCCCGTCTGGCGATCGAAGTCGGAGGCGGCGGCGGTGTTGGCCGACTGCTGCCAGTGGCCAGCGACGCCGACGAGTGCGCCGAAGTCCTGACCCTTCTCGCTGGTGAAGTCCTCGAACATCTTCCAGTTGCCGCTGAAGAGGTACTCGAAGCGGGCGGTGAAGGCGTAGTCTGCCTCGCCGGTGTTGTTGAACTGGCCGGTGTTGGTGTAGATTTCGTTGTTGGTGAAATCGGTGTTGCGGGTGCCAAGACCGTCGGAGAAGGCACCGGAGAGACGCCATGCCTCGGCCTCGTAATCAAGGCTGATTCCCTGGCTGTAGTCCTGGGTGAAGGCGCTGTTGGTGACCGAGCGATCGGCGGCGAGCTGCTTGGAGTCGCTGACGAGCTCTTCGCGGAGGAGGGGGAGCTTGAACTGGCCAACCGTCAGGCGGACGCCATTGGCAAACTTGTAGCCAGCAAAGCCGTAGTCAAGCTGGAAGTTGCCGTTCTCGCCACGCTCGAACGCGCCGCGGACGTTGAAGAACCAATCCTTGTTGATGTCGCCGGAGAAGGCGAGCTTGGCGCGACGGATCTGGAAGCCGGGCTCGAACTCGTTGTTGGTGGTGTCCTCATCGCGGAAGTTGGCGATGTAGCGGGACTGAAAGATACCGCTGACATTCAGGCGGTAGCCATCACCGGAGATGAAGAAGCGGCCGTCGTGGCCGGCATCGCCAGCGGCGAGCAAGCTGGAGCGGGTTTCCGCGTCGGCCATGGCCTCGGCGACAATCGAGCGGACTTCATCGTTCTGAGCGAAAGCGGCGGTCGCGCTCAGGCTCAGTGCCGCACCTGCGAGCAAAACAAGACTCTTGGACTGACCCATTCTGAGACTCCTTAACTGGTTAGCTAACCGAACCGTTCTCGTCTTGGCGCGGATACTTGGGCCGAAACTGCCTGATTCAACCCCCGACCAGATGCAAACCCGAATCTGGAACTGCATCTGGAAAGGACTTGGAGCAGGCTATGAGCGGCATTCCGCGTCGTTTATCAACCGTCCGCACAAATGGAAGGGCCTCCAAGGCCACATCCCGGACTTTTACTTTGAGGACTTTTCAGGTGGACTTTACAAGTGAAACGTGGCATCGGCCCAATCGGCCGTCGGACTACACAAACCTGATCGACACAAACACGAAACTGGTCACAAAGGGGTGCTCTTTACCACGGTCTGAAACGAACCGTGGCTGTGCTTCAAACTCTTCACTGCACCCTTGGATGATCATCGACGGGCGTGGATATGAAAGCCGGATGCTGCCTCATGCTGGTTGTGTAGGATTGGCCGCAGATCTCCGAAACTGGGCCAAGTGGGTAATCGAGTGGGGGACCGAGAACGTAGGTTTGTTTCTCGGTGGAGCGGATGATACCCCTCGTGGCTAGCAAACGCAAACTCTCCGGACTGGGATTTTTTCGGCCGACCGACCACCCCTCCGCCAACTTTGATCGGAGATTGGGGCAAGTATTCAAAAAACTGGCGAGAGCAGGTTTCCGGACTTTGGGGGTGCGTGTGGAGGAGTCATCATCTTGACACAACCTTTGCGAAGTGGTGGAGTGCGTTTGGACCGAAGGGCTGCTAGAACATTGGGCGCGCGAAACGCTCCCGTTTTGGAACTTGCACCACTTGTCGTAAGTGTTTGGGGTATATAGAGATGGCAACGCCGAAGCAGGTATTGGTCGTCGAAGACGAAGCCGATTTGGCCGACCTGATGGCGTACAATCTTCGTCGCGCTGGGTACGAGGTTGAAGTTGCACGCGATGGAGCGACCGGTCTTCGGCAGGCAATCGAGACCCCCCCGGAACTAGTTATTTTGGACGTTATGCTTCCGAAGCTGACGGGCCTGCAAGTGGCCCGCGAACTGCGAACAAACCCGAAAACCGCCTCGATCCCAATCATGATGGTGACGGCGAAGGCGGAGGATTTGGATCAAATTGCGGGTTTGCAGGTTGGGGCGGATGACTATGTGACCAAACCGTTTTCGATGAACGTGCTGCTGGCGCGGGTTGACGCGTTGTTGAGGCGGTCGAAGGGGAGTGGGGGAAGTGCTGGTGAAGGTGATGTTGTTGAGGTGAGGAATGTTCAGGCGGACCTCGCCACGCATGAGGTGCGGGTGGGGGGGGAGCCGATCAAGCTGACGCTGACGGAGTTCAGATTGCTGGTCGCGATGATTCGGGGTAAGGGGAAGGTTCTGAGCCGCGAAGACCTTATGTACACGGCGATGGGGCCGGACATTGTGGTCACGAGCCGGACGATCGATGTTCACATGGCCTCGATCCGCAGGAAACTTGGGGCTTCTGGGGTGATGATCCGCACGATCCGCGGGGTGGGGTATCTTCTGGATGAGAAGGCCGAGGCGGATGAGACGGAGACGGCCGATCGGGTGTAACCGGCCGGGGGTCTTGTCACGTTGAAGAATGGCGGATCGGATGCGGATAGATGGACCAACCAAGGTCTCGGTGGTCGCGTTTGGCGCGATGGGGTTTTTGGCCGCGCTTGGGGTGGTGGGAGCTGTTGGTACTGGAACATGGGCCACGGTTCAGGTTGGACTGAGCGTGGCATCGGCGGGCGTGTTTCTGCTGAAGGCGCGTCGGCGCGGCGTGGTGCTGGCGCGGATGGAGCGCAAGGCACGCAGTCTTTTGAAAGTGACGTTGCCGTTTGGCACGGAGCCTGAGCCGGGGAATGTTGGCCGCGGCGATGAGCCGGCGGATCTGGATGGATTGCGAGCGGCGATCGATGGGCTTGGGAGGCGGGTCGAGGATCAGGTGAAGGAGGTCGCGAAGAAGACGCGGAATCTTGAGGCCCTGATCGCGGCGATTGATGAGCCACTGCTTGCGACGGATAACGATGAGCGCGTGCTGCTTTGCAATCGGTCGGCGGAGGCGATCTTCGGCGATTCGATCGGGGCGGGAGGGGGAGGGGCGGTAGAGGGTGCGGAGATTGTGGGGCGGCGGATAAGCGAGGTGTTTACGCACGCGGAACTGATCGAAATGCACAGCGCCGCGCGGCGGGGGGAAGTTCGAAGGTCGCGTGTGCCGCTGGTGACACCGCTTGGTCGGCGCGTGTATCAGGTGTCGGCATCGCCGGTGCCTTTGGCGTGGGGCGAGGGTGTGTTTGGCGCGGTGATGCTTCTGCGCGATGTGACCGAGCTTGATCATGCGGTGCAGATCAAGTCGGAGTTTGTGGCGAACGCCTCGCACGAGCTGCGCACGCCGGTGGCGGCCATACGTGGCGCGGCCGAGACGCTGGAGTTGGCGGTGCGTGATGATGTGGTGATGGCCCAGCGGGTGGCGCGCATGATCGTTGCGCACGCGGGGCGGCTGGAAGAGTTGCTGCGCGACTTGTTGGACCTGACGCGGCTGGAATCACCGGATGTGCCGCTGCGGATTGAGGCGGTGGACCTTGGTGAGATCGAGCGTTCGCTGCGGATGCTGTTTGAAGGTGTGTGCGCGGAGCGGAACCTGAAGCTGGTGTTTGAGATTGATGAGGATCTGGTCGGCGCGATGGGGCTGAAGACTGATCGCAAGTTGTTGATGCTGATTGCGCGGAACCTGGTCGAGAACGCAACGAAGTTTGCGCATGAAGATACAGAGGTTCGGATCGCGGTGACGATGGTGGAGGCGGAGATGCCGAGTGCGAGGGGTGTGCCGCACGGAGGTGCGTGGGGCGCGACGCGCGGTGTGATTCGCTGGGAGGTTTCGGACCGAGGGATTGGCATTCCGCTTGGGCAGCAGGATCGCGTGTTCGAGCGGTTTTATCAGGCCGATGCGGCGCGCACGGGGAGCGCGAAGCGGGGCACGGGGCTTGGGCTGGCGATCGTGAAGCACGCGGCCAAAGCGCTCGGTGGCCGGGTGGGACTGAAGAGTGTTTGGGGACAGGGCACGACGGTGTGGGCCGAGATTGCCGTTGAGTTTGCGCGCAGTGGAGAGGAAGGGACCAGGCGGGTGGGCTGAGTTGCTGTGGCTTGTTCGTCGGCACGGGTCAATCTGAAGTGTTGCTGAAGTCGTAGCCCTTGATGCCGTTGCGGGTCCAGCGGTAATAGCCGCCGACGATGTCGGCGGGACGACCGCTGAGGGTTGGCGGATCAAACCCGCGCCAACTGGTGGTGGTGGGGTTGTAGTTGTGTGTGAAGGGGGTCATGTTGGTGGGGTTGTTGGGATCAAATCCGGGGCGCGCTTTGCCGGAAGTGCAGAGGCGGACCGAACCATCGAAGAAGGCAAGGGGCTGGCGTGCGGTGGGGTAGCCGAACCAGGCCATCTTCTTGGAAGCGTGGCGATCGAACTCATCGAAGAAGGCGACCTTCTGCGTGGGAAAGAGGACTTCGTCGAAACGACGCAGGCCCATTTTTGCGAAGGTGCTGTTGTTGGCACTGAGGTAGAAGAGGTGGTGATCGTTGGGGTCTTGATAGAAGGTGATGGCCGCGCCGACTTTCTGATCGGCCGAATAGGCGGCGGGGACCATCTGGTAGGTTGACCAGTAGGCGAACATGCGGATGGAAGCTGGGGGCGGAAACTGCGGAACGATGCTGGCGCCAAGAGCCTGGATCTGCGATGGGCGCGTCTTTTGCCAGATCAGCGGCAGGCGGTCTTCGGGGCAGATCAGACTGGGAGTGGTGGCGTTCTGATCGGCGTAGTGCCCGCCGACCATGAGGACGAGGTGCCAGTAGTTTCGGTCGTAGACGCGGCCGTAGGCGCGCGGGAGTTCGGCGGCGTTGTGTCCGCTCATGCGGCGTGCGAAATCGACTGCTTGATCGGCGTGAACATCCATGCGGCGTGTGGCCTGCGTGGTGGTGAGGTCTGGATAGGCATCGCTGGCCCAACCCGGCTGGGCGGTGAAGTTGCCGATCGAGCCGCGAGAATCGCCGTTGTAGGAATAGAGGGCGATGGCGAGCTGTCGCATGTTGCTCATGCAGATGTCGGTCCGTGCCGCCTTGCGCGCGCCAGCGAGGCCGGGGAGCAGGATGGCGATTAGCAGCGCGATGATGGCGATGACCACCAGCAACTCGATGAGTGTGAAAGCGGCAGCACGGACGATGAGGTGACGATTCATGGGAATACCTCGATCAGGCGCGATCAGATTCTCGCGGGTTCGTGGTGGAAAACGGGCGCGACACCACAGGGCACGAATTAATCACGAGTTATTCAGTATAACTCGGTTCGACAGATGTGGTAGCAGTAATTCCATGTCGTTTGGGGTGGAGTTTTGTGCAGAAATGGCCGCGGAGGGAGGTTTGACCGAGAGAAAATTTCTGAGGGGTTCGAGCATGATCGGTATTTATACGTATTTTGTCAGTTATCTGGAAGGGGCGCGAAATCTACGCCGCGAAGTTGTTTGAGGCGGTTGGCGAGCGCGATGAGGAACTTGCGCTCATCGGGCGGATCGCCGAAGCGACCGAGGTTGGCGGTGAGCTGGATGGAGGTTGACTCGGAGATGCCGGGGTTGGTGCGCTCGGCGAGAAGCGAGCCGGATTCACCATCGAACTGGCGGAGGGTGATGCGTTGGCGAAGGTTGGATTCGTCGATGCTTGAGGTGACGACGGCGTGAATGGACACGACGGCGAAGCGGGATGCGGCGTCGATGTCGTTCCAATCGGCGATGATCGTGAGGGTGCTTGGACCTGTGATGACCGCGGGGGTTGTGGACTTGGGCGAGTGGACAGCCGAGCATGCGGGCGCGAGCGCGATGAGCGCGGCAGCGATGATGCGGGAGAGCAAGTGAGCGGGGAATGGAGGTGCTTTGGGCATGGTTGGGCAGGTTGGGAAGGGGTGGACGAGCGGGGCGACGTGCCCGAATTCAATTTGCGGCGGATCGTCGGCGGTCTGTCTAAGGTTTTGATGGTCAAGTTCGGGATTGCACGAATCGGGCGGGTTCTGACTGGGACACAGTCTGTTGGCGTGTGTCGGCGTGGTTGTTGGCGTGGTTGTTGGCGTGGTTGTTGGCGTGGTTGTTGGCGTGGTTGTTGGGGCGATTGTTGGGGTGGTTCTGGAGTATGGCGGGCGTGGAATTCAGCATTAAAGTGCCGCAGGGGGCTGAGCGTGTGACGATGCTCGGCATGGGTGATCGCAACCTGAAGATTATCCGGGAAGCGCTCGGCGTGCGGGTGCTTGCGCGTGAAGGGCAGGTGCAGGTGTCGGGTGAGCGGGGTCCGGTTGCGGCGGCTCGGAGTGTGCTTGAGCGGCTGGGTCAGGCGGCTGAGCGCAACGAGCACATGACCAGGCAGCAGGTTCTGGACCTGATCACGCAATCGACGATGGGGCGGGTTGGTGGAGGTGGTGGGGGTGGTGGGGGTACGGAGGCACCGGTGTTTGGTCGAACCGGGAGCACCGGGCGGCATGAGCGTGATGAGACCGAAGACTGGAACGATGGTGTGGATCAGGGGCCGCTGTGGGAAGAGCACCTGGATGTGTATGTGGGTGGTCACGCGGTGCGTGCCAAGACGGCGAACCAGCAGCGGTATCTGGATGCGTTGCGGGATAACGATCTGGTCTTCGGGATCGGCCCTGCGGGAACGGGCAAGACGTACCTGGCGGTGGCGGCGGCGGTTCATATGTTGAAGCACGAGCGGGTGAAGAAGGTGATCCTGGTGCGGCCTGCGGTCGAAGCGGGCGAGCGGCTGGGCTTTCTGCCGGGAGACTTGCAGGCGAAGGTGAACCCGTATCTGCGGCCGCTGTTTGATGCGCTGCACGACATGATGGACTTCGGGACACTGAAGCGGTTCATGTTTAACGATGTGGTGGAAGTTGTGCCGCTGGCGTACATGCGCGGCAGGACGTTGAACCGAGCGGTGATTATTCTGGATGAGGCGCAGAACACGACGCGCGGGCAGATGCTGATGTTTCTGACGCGGATGGGTCATGGATCAAAGATGATTGTGACGGGCGATACGACGCAGATCGATCTGCCCGACCCAACCGAGAGCGGGCTGATCGATTCGGTTCGACGATTGCGGCGGGTTCGGGGCATCGGGTTTTGCACGATGGATAAGTACGACATTGTGCGACACCGACTGGTGCAGCGGATCGTGGAGGCGTATGCGGGTGATGCGCCGGGTGCGGAGGAGACGTTACAGTCGCGCGAAGTAGCCGAGTTGGTTGGGAAGATCAGGCCCGGAAGTGGGGAAAGGGCGGAGTTGGCGGACGGATCGCAGACCGATGAAATGAAGTGATGCGTGGTGTGAGGTATGGGGTGATGGGGGGATTGGGTGACGCGGTGAGTCGGATAGATCACTATGGCGAAGCGAGCGTTGAACAAAGTCGGCGTGTCGAGGTCGCGAACGGATGATCTCCGGCGCGAGATCGATGAAGCGATGGGCGGTCGATGGGGGTGGATAGGTGGTGAGGGGTTCGGGCGGATGCTCGGCTCGCGGAACATGCTGCTGGCGTTGATGATCTGGGGTGGGTTTATTGTGGTGGTCTCGCTGGCGGTGGTGTGGACGCGCGAACAGCCGCAGGTTGCGGTTGGGCGTGTGATGAATCACACGCGGATCGCGCGGGCTGAGTTTCGTATTGAAGATGACACTGCGACGGAGCAGGCCAAGAACAACACCCGAGCGACGACCGCGCGGGTGTATGTGGAGGTGGCGGGAATTCTGGAGGAGATCCGGTCATCGCTGGAGAATCTGCCGGAGGTTGCGCTGGGGGTTGATGATCCGGATCGGATCGAGGCGGGGCTGAGGCAGCAGTTTGGGATTACGCGCGAGACGCTGACCGCGCTTCAGACGCAGATCGTTGAAGGCAAGGCGGCGCGTGAGTGGGTGCAGAAAGTTGATCGGCTGCACAGCTTGCTGCTGAGGACACCGATCCTGGAGCGCGAGACGTTTCAAGTGGAGCAGACCTCGCAGAACCGCGAGATTGAGCTGAGGTTTGTGCCTGTTGGAGGTGGCGCAAAGAAGGAACAGGGAACGGGTGGTAAAGAAGGGGTGGGTGTTGGGTGGAACCGGATGGTCGTGAGCACCGCGGGCGCGTTGAACGCGGAGAGCCCGAGGCTTGACGAAGACTTTCGACAGTTGGCAACAGGGGCCGGGTTTCGCGGGGTGTTGCTTGAGATGGTGGTGAACAGGCTGAAGAACCCGGTGCGGGCGACGTATACGTTCGACTCGGCGGCAACATCGGCAAACCAGGACCTCGCGGCGACGGGGGTGGTTCCGGTGATTGTGAAGTATCCGGCGGGAGAAGTGATTTATCGGCGCGGGGAGAAGCTGACCGAGACGCAGTTTAAGAAAGTTGAGCAGGCGATGCTGGTTGAGCAGCGTTCGCTGGGCTTCTGGTCGACGTGGGCATCGCGGCTGGCGGCGATGGGTGTGGTGTGCGGCGTTGCGGCGGCGGCGGCGGGATATACGGTGTTGTTTGTGCCGCGTGCGCGGCGGAACCCGATGCGGATGCTGGGATTGGCGGGACTGCTGGCGATTGCGACGTTGGCGGGGTGCTGGGCGACGGCGACGAAGCCCGCGCTGATCGTGCTGACGGGGATCGCGCCGACGGTCTTTGTGACGGCGATATTGGCCATTGCGTATAACCAACGGGTCGCGCTGGCGTATGGGTGTCTGCACGGGGTATTGATGGGGGTTGCGCTCGATCTGCCGATCGGGATGTACGCGGTGATGGTGGTGGGGGTGGGCGTTGCGGTCTGGCAACTGAAAGAGGTTCGCGATCGTGATGCGCTGATCAAGCTGGGGATCTGCGAAGGGGTTGCGCTCGCGATTGGTGTGTTTGTGGCGAGCCTGCTGGAACTGCCACCGACGGCCGCGGCGATTCATCAGGGAGGATGGGATGCGCTTTGGGCGGGGATGGGCGGGTTGCTGGTGAGCGGGGTGGTGTTGTACATTTTGCCAACGCTTGAGCGGGCATTCGGGCTGGTGACGGGGATGACGCTGATCGAACTGCGTGATCCGAAGCAGCCACTGCTGAGGCAGTTGCAGCAGCGTGCGCCGGGGACGTACAACCATTCGCTGAATGTGGCGAGCCTGGGTGAGAGCGCGGCGGAGGCGATCGGCGCGGATAGTCTGCTGACGTATGTCGGCGCGTTGTACCACGATATCGGAAAGATGAACAAGCCGGATTACTTTATCGAGAACCAATCGCCGGGGTTCAACCGGCACGACAAGCTCTCACCGGCGATGAGCCTGCTGGTGATTGTGGGGCACGTCAAGGATGGTTTGGAGTTGGCGCGCGAGTTTAACCTTCCCAAGCCGCTGCATCACTTTATTGAAGCGCACCACGGAACGACGCTGGTGGTGTATTTCTATCACCGCGCCAAGCGCCGCGCGGAAGAGCAGGCGCGGGTGGACGGTGAGGATCATCAGGATGCGGAAGTTCCGAGTGAGCTGGAATATCGATATCCTGGGCCGCGACCGAGGACGCGGGAGGCGGCGATTCTGATGATCTGCGATGCGGTGGAGAGTGCTGCACGAGCAATGGCGGACCCGACACCGTCAAGGATTGATGCGACGGTGCGGGCGATCGCGAACAAGCGGTTGATGGACGGACAGTTTGACGAGTGCGATCTGACGCTGCGCGAACTGAACGTGATCGTGGAGACGGTGACGAGGACGCTGACGAGCATTTATCACGGGCGGATTCAGTATCCGGGTGGAGGCTCGGTTGAGAGTGGCGTGGTGGAGGCGCGGACAGGGGTTGGATCGGAGGGGGAGAATGTGCCGCGAACGGGCGTGCAGGTCGGGGGCAGGTGAAGGCGAGGATGAAGAGCGGTTAGGGAATGTCACGACCTCTGGCACCATCAAGGGTGTGCTGGCCGGGTTCGTAATCGAGACTGTGCACGGGCATCATCTCGGGCCCATCACCAGCGGGATAGCCGCGTGCGAAGCGGTTTGCCGGGAGCGCGATGGCGGCACCGTCGGAGAGAGCGGCTTGCCAGACTTGTTGAACATTTGCTACCTGATTTGCTGGCTGAAACGGATGATGCTCGTTCAGCAAGAGCACTTTTTTGGAGGGAAAGACCACTTCCGCAGGTCGGACGGCGCGCCACTGTGACAGACCCGTGCGCAGGCGGGGGTTCCAATAGGCGGGGTCGGCGAGGAATGTGCAGTTGTATATGTATGGTGTAGGACCCCCGCGCTGAGATGGCGACGTGATAGTATCAAAGTATGTCGGCGGGTAAAGGGAATCATGATAAGGATTTCCGCCGTAATAAGCATCATAGAGTACGTAGTTCCAAAATTTGTATCCCCAGAAGTACATAACTGGATAGCTCGATGGCGTTCTGGGTATGAGGATATTTGTTATTTCAATGGTTGGGCGGGTGTAGTAAGGATAGTACTCGCGGTTGTCACCCTCGTAGAGAGAAAAGATCTGGGCGTGTGAGCGAAGATTGTTGAGTGATACGGCATCGCGGGCGGTGGTGCGCACGGGCGCAAGCGATACAATAACGAGACCGACGAGGAGGGCGATCACGGCGATCAACACCATAAGTTCGATGAGGGTGAAAGCTCGTGACCGGGAAATGGAAAGCTGGTGATCAGTCAGCGGCGGGCTTGTGGAGGTGCGGAGCGTGTGGACCGATCGGCGAGAGCCAAGAATGCCGAAGAGGGCGAGTGCGACCAGAACCGTGTTGCGTAACAGCAAGTGTTCGCTGAGTCGGTGAAGGTATGCAAACCGTTCGATCATGCCGAGGCAGTTGCAGGTGGGAGGGCGACCTTGCAAGTAGAAGGCGGCGTATGCGATGGAATATGCCGCGATGAGCATGGTGGTGCTGATCAACGAGAGACGTTGATGCTGGCCAGAGAACCAGAGCCCGGCGAAGAGGAGCTCGATGGCTGGAACAGCGATCGCAAGGATCGAATCAAAGCCGGGTGCGATACCCCATGTGGCAAGACTCAGACGAAACGCCGGAAGATCGACAAACTTTCCGATGGCAGAGATGGCCATGAAGATCATGACCAGGTCGGCGGAGCGTCTAGCGACGAATGCGGTCACGGGGTGCATCGGGTTGCTCGGTGGGGAGTTCGGGATTGATCACGGCTGGTGGTCCTGGACAGGGGAGGGAAAGGGTGTCCACGAACACGGAAGTGCATATCGAGACGCTCGTTTCGCCTTCGTCGCAACCTGTGGCTCCTGCGGGCGGCTGGTCAATTGACTTACATGACCTTGACGTGCGCAGGCAAGGGACTGAAGTTCCGTAGTTGAGACCTCTGCGACCACTGCCGCCGGCCTTCGGTGGAGATTGTGCTTGAGTGATGGCCAGGCTTGGAAAGTTTACTGTGTCGCGACAATCCCAAGTGGTGGTGTTGCCCGGTTGGTTGCTGATGCATGTTCTTGGCGATGGCGCAAAGCAGCAGATCATTGAAGTCACCTGCTCCCAGCAAAGTCCGGAGACGGCCAGGGCGGGGGTTGCGAGGGTGAGTGCAGCCCCGAGAAAGACGCGGCGGAGCGTTTGAATAGTTGATGGTGAAAGTTTCATGTTGTCAATCTTTTCAGTTAAGTTTAGAGGAGGAATGTTGACTCACGCGACGGAGTTTGTACCAGACCAGAAAGCAGATGATGGCTCCAGCGGTGGTCCAACCAGCGATACGGAGGAAGGCCGAGGTGCCGCTGTTGGGAGACATGAAGACGGAGTTGATCTCATCGATGGTTTCACGACCGTCGGGAAGGTAGCGGGTGGTCTTGCCTGTACGCAGGTCGTTGTAGATCAAGACCTTGACTTCGCCGCGGAACGAGTCTTGGGAGCCTTGCTTGGGAATATCGAAGGCTCGATCGAACGTTCCATTTGTCTCGGCGGTCGCGCCCTCGAAAATGAATACGTGGTCGAGACGGCCCTCAATACCATAGATCTCTGTTCTTTCTGAGAACCACAGATTCAGGATCGGGTCGAGTTTCCAATCTTTAGCAATGGCTACAGGACCCGGCTTGGCAATGGCTGCATTCGGCGCGGCCTGATCGATTCGTGAGATTCTCTCGGTAAAGCCGCGATTTGCGGTTGCATCCCATCGGCCTGTAACAAGATATTCCCTGGCGGGAGCGTTGCCTGATGTTGATTTGGTCGTGAGCGTGGCACGCCAATCGCCTTGAGCGTCTGCCTGAAGTGACTCGACCACCACGTCTCTGCGTATCTGTGAAAGTCCACCAGAACTCATGATGGCCAAGTTTTCAAAGAGTTCACCAACGATGGACGCGAGGTTCTGACCGATGGGGTAGCCTTCGGTGGGGTCGATGATGGTGATGCTGCCATGATCAAATGAGATGGCGTGTCTGGGGGTGACCACCTTATCCCAGAACGAGTTGGGCGTGAACTCAGGGTCGGTGAAGCTTTCGCTGAGACGCCACGTTGTGTTGTCTGCTATCCAGGCGGTACGAGGCGTTCGCGTCGGCTGTCCCGCTCGTCGTCGCTGATAGATGCCGAAGACCTGTCGCTCGGGATGGTCGGGGTGACCCGGCACTTCGCGGGCAAGACGCGCCATTTCCGCTTCACCGGGCCAGCGATGGGTTTCGCGGATCCAAGATACACGATTCTTTCCGTAGTCGGGGAGTTTGGTAGGCGAAACCAGTTCGGCTTCAAACCATGCTTCGAGGGCGGCTGGTATCGGTTGCTCGGAAGTGCCAGTGCTGGATTGGCCACCTGAACTGGCCGCAAAACATGCTGGAACAAGCCAAAAAAGAACGATGGCGAGTCGATGATGGTGGAGGGCAGCCCTCTTGCGAAACATGCAACAAATGGGCGAGCACCGGCGAGAATGCCGGAACTCACGACTCATCTCCGTGCGTCTCAACACGCGGAGATTGGACTCGGGATTTGTTTCGGAGTGATTCGTAACGATGCACGTCCCATCTCAAAGGAGGTGGATGATTTTCAAGTGCATTGCATGGTACCGTCCCCCCCGCCCCCCAGGTCCAACGAAAATTATTAAAATTTTCTGTCAGGTGTAAAGCTGAGAATGGCATCGATGTTGTCCCGACGACCGGAGGTATGAACTTCACGCGCTCGCAAGCGGATTTGGACCGTGAACATGATGTGGCAGCGGCATCGGTTGGTAGTGCTCATCGAGCACCGCTCGCCACTCATCCAGAGTTGCGACCGCAATGAACCTGCGGCGGACAACTTCTGACTCCGGGTGATGCGAGGCGAAGCGGATGCCGAACTTGCGCATGAGTTTGCTGGCGTGGCGTTCGCCGTTGAGGGCGGCGGAGAGGCGGAAGTGTTCGTCGAGGACGGCGCGTTGTTCGGGGATGGTGGGGACGGTGGGGGGTTCGCCGCGGAGCATCTGGCGTGCCTGGCGGAAGATCCAGGGGTTGCCGATGCAGCCGCGGGCGACGGCGACGGCGGCGACACCCGTGTAGCCGATCATGCTGAAGATGTCGTGGACATTCCAGACATCGCCTGAACCAAAGATGAGATTATTTCAATTCTTATGAACGATATCGCGGAGAATATCCCACCGGCTGGGTCCGATGTACTTCTGCTGAACAGTGCGGGCGTGGACCGTTGCCCATGAAAAGCCCATGGCGAAGGCGGCCTCGAGAATGCGATCAAAGTTGGCGGCCATCTCGGGTGTGTCGTCGAAACTGCGCCGGAGCTTGACGGTGCAGGGGATGTGCGAGGGGACGGTCTCGCGCACGGCCTTGAGGATGCGGATGGCCCCGGCGGGTTCGGCGAGCCAGTGGCCGCCGCGTGCTTTGGATTTGATTTTCTTGACGGGGCAGGCGAGGTTGATGTCGATGGTCTCGAAGGAGAGATGGTGGGGAGATGAGGTGGTAGGGTGAGTGGGAGCGGAGTGAGAGGGGGAGGAGTCGATCTGGTTGATTTCGTCGATGAGGGTTTCGCAGGTTTCATCGAGATCGGAATGCTCGTGCGAGGCGTGAACCCTTCCCGCTGCCCCCTCCCTCTGGGAGGGGGAGCCGGAGCCCCCGAAGATCGGTACGCGGCCGACTTGCTGGCCGCCGGGCAGACGGAGGTGGACATCGAAGACTTCGGCGAGTTCATCGGGTGAGAGGTGGTCGTAGGCGAGGTGGCGGTAGGCTTTGTCGGTGCGCAGTCCTTGTTCGGCGACCTTGAGTGCGGAGACGGCCATTTCCTGCGGCTCGCTGCCCATGATCTGGCAGGCGAGGGGATGATCTTCTTCACCACCGGGGATGTTGTCGTGAAGGTCGCCGAGATCGGCTTTGGTGAATCCGCGGCCGCCGGCGAGGAGGGTGCGATCGAGCAGGGCCTCGGTGACGCAGAAGGGGCAGCCGTGTCGGCGCGCGATGATGCGCATGGCGGCATCGGAATAGCCGGCGAGACCGGCTTGGAAGAAGGGGGCATCGAAGGTCGGGATGATGGCGCGGATGCGCGGATCAACCCCACCGGGCCACTTTGCGGCAAGGTCGCGTGCGACCGCCGCGGGGTCGATATGCTCACGACCGGGCGCGATGGCCGGGCTTGGGGGCGTGGCGTTGTTGCCGTGCTCGCTCATTCGTGCGATGATAGTGGCGGGTGGCGGGATTGGAGCGAAAGCCGATGCAAGTACAGAGCGAACACAGGGTACACAGCGATGGCACAGAGGGCAGGGAGAGGGCCAAGGCGGGTGCGATTGGTTGTTCAACCAAGCGTTTTTCTCTGCGGTCTATGCGCCTTGTGTGTGTGCTCTGTGTTTCTGCCTTTGGCTTGTGGCCAGGCGGATGTACAACGGGTCCGGATGCTTCGCTGGCTGGGCCGATGTATCCGGAGCGGCGGCAGGGGCAGACGTTGGACATTCAGATTGTGCGTGATGAGACGATCATTCGCATGACGAACACGACGGTGAAGCCGTTTGTGAACGCGCGGATGTGGGTGAACCGGTGGTACAGCAAACCGATTGAGAAGTTTGATGTGGGGCAGACGCTGGAGCTGAGCCTGTGGGACTTCCGCGACGAGCATGGGGAGGCGTTTGAGGCGGGTGGATTCTTTGCGACGCGGAAGCCGGATCGGCTGGTGCTTGCACAGCTTGAGGTGGGTGAGGAGTTGTTTGGGATGGTGGTGGTGGGGCGTGGGGGGGAGTGAGGGGGGCGGGGCAGGCACCGGGCATCGGGCATTGGGAATGCGCCGAGATGAATGAGTCAAAGGCAGAGGTCTTTGAATGAGGTGAGACCGATTGGTTCGCGGGCGAAGAAGGGTTCGGCGGCGGGGGTGCCGATGCGGGAACCGAAGTATGTGTTGGCCGCGTCGAGCCAGGTAATGACGGGGGCGTTTTTGGTGTTGGCGACAAACTGCGAGTGGTAGGCGAGGCAGGCGTCGCGTTTGGTCTGCTCGAAGCCGGTGATATCGATGTAGAAAGAGGGGTTGGGGGTGATGCGGAGGTGGGTGGCGTAGTAGTGGAAGAGCCACTTGGGGTAGATCGGTGGCTGGCCTTGATCGCCGGGCATGTCGAGTTTGGTGAGCTTGGCATCGAAGCGGGCATCCTCGGCGATGCGTGTGACGGCGAGGTGGTCGGGGTGGGCATCCTCGAAATAGGGCACGAAGATGATGTGGGCCTGGGTGGCGCGGATGATGCCAGCAACCTTGTGGCGGTTCTCGATGGTGTGCTGAACGGAGCGGTTTTTCAGGCCAAGCTGGATGCGTTTGACTTTGCCCGCGATTCCACCGCCGAGGACGAGCGCGGCCGCGGCGGCTTCTTTGGCGCGCGTGCCGGGATCGCCGAAGGGAGTGGGTTCTCCGTCGGTCATGTCGAGGAGTGTGACGGAATCTCCCTGCGCGGCGAGTCGGGCGATGGTTCCGCCCATTCCGAGTTCTTGATCGTCGGGGTGAGGGCCGATGACGAGGATGTTGGGCATGTCGGAGAATAGCTACGCTATGGGTACGTGACCCCTACCGCCGAACTGATTCAACCCGAGGTGCAGGAGCTTGTGCGCGATGGTGCGTACGGCGAACTTCGCGCTGCGCTGCGGGGGATTCCTTCGGCAGATGTTGCGGATATTCTGGCGAGCCTTCAGCCGGACCAGGCGGCGGTTTGCTTCAGGTTTCTGCCGCGGGACGATGCGGGCGAGGTGTTTGCGTATCTGGATTCGGAACTGCAAGAGCTGTTGGTGGTGAAGCTCGGGGACAGTGCGCTGCGGGTGATCGAGGGCATGAGCGCGGACGACCGTGTTCGGTTGCTCGATGAGCTTCCGCCGGAGGTTGCGCAGCGGCTGATCACCAGCCTGCCGACCGAAGAGCGCAAGCAGACGCAGGCGATACTTGGCTATCCGTCGGGGAGCGTCGGTCGGTTGATGACGCCCGACTACATCCGGCTGAGGCCGGAGTGGACGATTCAGTACGCGCTCGACCACGTGCGAAGGTACGGCAAGGATGCCGAGACCATCAACGTGATGTATGTCGTGGATGACAAGGGGGTGTTGATCGACGATATCCGGCTGCGCACGCTGCTGCTGGCGGACCCGGCGCAGTCGGTCGAGAGTCTGATGACGCGGAACTACATTGCGCTGCGGGCAGACCAGGCGCAGGAAGAGGCCGTGCGGGCGATGGCGCGGTACGACCGCATCGCGATGCCGGTGGTTGATTCGCGGGGCGTGCTGCTGGGCATCGTGACGATCGACGATGTGCAGGATGTTGCCGAAGAAGAAGCGACGGAAGACATCCAGAAGATCGGCGGTGTGCAGGCACTTGAAGAGCCGTACATCACCATGCCGGTGATCGGGCTGGTCAAGAAGCGTGCGCCGTGGCTAGCGCTCTTGTTCATGAGCGAACTGCTGACGACCTCGGCGCTCGGGCACTTTGAGGGTGAGATTGCCAAGGCGGCGGTGTTGGCGACGTTTATTCCGGCGATTATCTCGTCGGGCGGAAACTCGGGGTCGCAGGCGAGCACGCTGGTTGTGCGAGCGCTGGCGCTTCAGGAGATCAAGCTCAACGACTGGCTGCGCGTGCTGTGGCGCGAGTTGCAGTGCGGATTGATCCTGGGGTTGATGGTCGGCATGATGGGCTTTATTCGGATCAATATCTGGGGTGCGCTGGGCCTGTTTGCCAAGGATTCGCCGGAGGCAAGCCACTTCACCGTGCTGGCCATAGCGATTTCGACAACGCTTGTGGGCGTGGTGTTGTGGGGGAGCATCATGGGTGCGATGCTGCCGTTCCTGCTGAAGAGGTGTCGCCTGGATCCGGCGACGAGTTCGACACCGTTTGTGGCCACGCTTGTGGATGTGACGGGCATCCTGATCTATTTCTCGTGCGCGATCTTGATCTTGAGCAACACGATTCTGTCGGATCGGCGCGGGCCGACGCACCAGTTTACCGGGGACACGGGCGACTTCGTGATCTTTACCAATGACAAGGGGCACCCGTCGGAAGTCATGCCCAAAGGCGAACCGAACCATCGGTTCCCGGTCTCCGACTACGCACCCGCTGGTTCACCGGAGGCTGCTCCACATCACACGCCCGATCTCCACCTGCCTTAACCCCCGATCGAACCCAATCCGTACCTTTGTGGTTGAGCCTGGACAATTTTGTATGACTCGCATGAGTCTGGCAACACCGTCCGACTATTCGCTCGCGCGGGACCTGTGCTCGTATGGGTACTTCCTGCTCGAGCCGAATCTATGGGACCCGAAGTCTGGGGTCTATTCGACAACGTTGAATATCGAGGGTTTGGCGGTCACGGTGCGCGTCAGGCAGGGGGAGGCGATCGGCGCACCGCTCGTGGTTCGTGCGGATTGTGTGCTGGGTGCCTCGCAACGTCGCCATGTGCGTGAGCAGTTGGTACGGGTGCTGAGGCTTGATGAGCATGCCGCGACGATCGCAGAGTTTCATGGGATTGATCCTCGCTTTGCATCAACCGGACGCGGCCGCCTGATGCGGTCGGCGACGCTGTTTGAGGATGTGCTCAAGACGGTGACCAGTTGCAACGTGACGTGGCCGAGCACGCTGAACATGAATCGCCGACTGTGTGCGGTGTTTGGAACTAGATCCGCAAGCGGCGCGTATTCG
This sequence comes from Phycisphaerales bacterium, assembly GCA_038251595.1. GTDB lineage: Bacteria > Planctomycetota > Phycisphaerae > Phycisphaerales > UBA1924 > JADLCX01. The sequence goes on from JBBSBC010000001.1 coordinate 20,107, forward strand.
TTCCCCACCGCGGCGAAACTAGCGCGGGCGAGGCCGACGACGCTCAGGGCGCGGTGCTCGGTTGGCTATCGCGATGTGCGGATGGTGGGACTTGCAAGGATCTTTGCGGCGGCGGAGCGTGGGAAGAGATCGGAACTCGATCTTGCGCGGCTGGTCGATTCCGGCACGCCCGATCAGGCGGTCTTTGATGCGTTGATTGAACTGCCGGGAATCGGGCCATATGCCGCGGCCAATATCCTGCAGTTGCTGGGGCGGTATTCAAGGTTGCCGCTGGATACCGAGTCGATACGGCACGGAAAGACGGTGCTGGGGTTTAAGGGATCGCCAGCGCAGATCATGAAGAAGGTGAACGCTCACTATGAGCCGTTTGGTGCGCACAAGTTTCGATCGTATTGGTTTGAGTTGTGGTCGCACTATGAACAGAAGCGTGGGCCATCGTGGACGTGGGAGCGCGAGACCACGGGCAAGACGTTCACCGCCGCGTTGCTGGATTGAGGGTTCGACTGTGTTGCGTGCGCGATCACACCGCGACGCGTGAGGGCGCGGGGCCGACAAAGACACCGGTGGGGCTATGCGTCTGGTAGTCGGAAAGACTGAACCGGACGCGGCCGCGAACGCCGTTGGGGGTGAAGGTGAGCTGGGATTCGCTCCCGAGTTTGTGGGAGACCATGCAGCGGGCGGTTGTGGCACGCGAGGGCGAACTATGTTCTCGGCAGGAGTGTGGCGGCTTCTCCGGGAAACTTTACCGAGACGGCGGGCTCGGCGTGACCGAGCGCATCGTGCCGGAAGTCCTGCATCGCCCGCACGCCCCAGTCGCGGAGGCGCATGGCGGCGATGGCATCGACTGCGGCCTTGGCACCGGTGGCGGTCGTGATCATCGGCACTCCGAAACGCACCGTGGCGGCGCGAATGCGTCCTTCATCGGTCTGCCAGCCGGTCTTGGTCGGGGTGTTGATCACGAGGTTCATCTTGCCATCGGCCATCATGTCGATGACGTTGGGGCGTGCTCCTGCGCCGATCTTCTGCAAGAGGATGGTTGTCACACCGTGGTCTTTGAGGTATCCGGCCGTGCCGCTTGTTGCGAAGATGCCGAAGCCCATCTTCTCGAGCAGACGAGCGGGCTCGACGATGCGGGCGCGATCGAGCTCGCGAACGGAGATGAAGACGTTGCCGGTGCGGGGGAGATCGATGCCCGCCGCGAGCTGGCTCTTGGCAAATGCGAGCGGGAGCGCGGCATCGATGCCCATGACCTCGCCGGTTGAGCGCATCTCGGGGCCGAGAACGACATCGACTCCGGGAAACTTGCTGAAGGGGAAGACCGATTCCTTGATCGCGTACGCCGCGGCCTGCACTTCGGCGCAACCGGTCTTGACAACGGCCGCTTCGTGCGCACCGAGCTCGACAAGCGATTTGCCCATCATGACCTTGGCCGCGATGCGAGCCCAGGGCGTGTGTGTGGCCTTACCCACGAATGGGATGGTGCGACTGGCGCGTGGATTGACTTCGAGGATGTAGATTTCATCGCCCTTGATGGCGAGCTGGAGGTTCATCAGGCCGCGGACTTTGAGTTCACGGGCGAGGGTGTGGCCGATGTGCTTGATGCGTTCGACGACCTGTCGCGGGAGCGACCATGGCGGGAGCGTGCAGGCCGAATCGCCGGAGTGGATGCCGGCTTGCTCGATGTGTTCCATGACGCCGCAGATGATGCTGGTGGGTGAAGCACCGCTTTGGAAAGCGGTGCCACCTGATGCAGTGCCACCATAGTCCGCGATGACATCGACATCGACCTCCGTCGCGTCGTCGAGGAAGCGGTCGATGAGCACGGGCGCGCCGTCGAGTTCGGAGATGTTGACGGCGTTGGTCATGTAGTGCTTGAGCGATTTTTCATCGGAGCAGATCTCCATGCCGCGGCCACCGAGCACGTAGCTGGGGCGGACGAGCACGGGGTAGCCGATGCGGCCAGCGATGGCGACGGCCTGATCGAGAGAGCGCGCGATGCCGCTGGGGGGCTTGGCGAGGCCAAGCCGGTGAAGAAGCGAATCGAAGCGGTCGCGGTCTTCGGCAAGGTCAATGGAATCAACGGAGGTGCCGATGATGGGTGCGCCGGCGGTGACGAGACCCTTGGCGAGGTTGAGCGGGGTTTGGCCGCCAAACTGGACGATGAGGCCGAGGATGAGCGAAGAGGGAGTGGCTGAGTGGCGAAGTGGCGGAGATGCGGAGTGTGCAGAAGCGTTCGGCTTCACCTGGCCACTCGGCCACTCTGCGACTCGGTCAGTTGCATTGAGGCGCTCGACAACATTCAGCACATCTTCCAGCGTCAGCGGCTCGAAGAAGAGCAGGTCGCTGGTGTCGTAGTCGGTGCTGACGGTCTCGGGGTTTGAGTTGATCATCACCGATTCAAACCCAAGCTCACGCGCTGCGAAGCTGGCGTGGACGCAGCAGTAGTCGAACTCGATGCCTTGGCCGATGCGGTTGGGCCCGCCGCCGAGGATGATGACCTTTTGTTTTTCGGTGACGCGGATCTCGTCTTCGGCGAGGGTATGTCGGCTCTCCGAGCCGGCTGCTTGGTCACCGGTCGAAGCATCGGCTCGGTGATCCGCCATAACAGAGCCAGTTTCGTAGGTCGAGTAGTAGTACGGTGTGACCGCTTCAAACTCGGCGGCGCAGGTGTCTACGAGTTTGTAGACAGGCTCGACGTGCAGGCTCTTGCGGAAGGCGCGGACTTTCAGGATCGTGTCGGGGGTGATTGCGCCGAGGTAAAGGCAGGCGAGCTGCGCATCGGAATAGCCGAGCTGCTTGGCCTCGAACATGACTTCGCGCGGCAGGTCTTCCAGCCGCGTGTAGCCGCAGAGCACATCTTCAAACTCGACGAGCCTTCGGATCTGGTCGAGAAAGAACGGATCGATCTTGCAGAGCGAGAAGATGCGATCATCACTCCAACCCATCTTCATCGCGTAGCGGATGTAGTAGAGTCGGCCCTGGCTCGGCACGGCGAGCTTGCGGGTGAGTTTTTCTTCGGGGATTGGCCACTCGACGGTGGCTCGGCTCTCGGAGCCGGTGCGGAGAACCGGCATGCCAACGGCCTTTGCTCCCTTGGCCTCCAGCCACGCATCCTGCTTATCCAGGCCCAGGCCGAACCGTTTAACCTCCATCGATCTGATGGCTTTTTGAAGCGACTCGACAAATGTTCGTCCGATCGCCATCGCCTCACCGACGCTCTTCATCTGCGTGGTCAGGGTCTCATCAGCCTCGGGAAACTTCTCGAAAGTCCATCGCGGCATCTTGGTGACGATGTAATCGATCGCCGGCTCGAAGCAGGCGCTGGTGGTGCCGGTGATGTCGTTGCGCAGCTCATCGAGCGTGTAACCAATGGCCAGCTTGGCCGCGATTTTCGCGATGGGGAAGCCGGTGGCCTTGGAGGCAAGTGCGGAACTGCGCGAGACGCGCGGGTTCATCTCGACGACCACCATCTCAAAGGGCTTGGAGCCGTCGGGTCGTGGGGTGGGGTTCGGGTTGACCGCGAACTGCACGTTGCTGCCGCCCGTTTCGACACCGACCGCGCGCATGATGGCGAATGCCGCATCGCGCATCGCCTGATATTCCTTGTCCGTCAGTGTCAGGATCGGCGCAACGGTGATGGAGTCGCCCGTGTGAACGCCCATCGGGTCGATGTTCTCAATGCCGCAGATGATGATGCAGTTGTCGTTGCGGTCGCGCACGACTTCGAGTTCATATTCCTTCCATCCGAGCACCGATTGATCGAGCTGGACCTGTGTGATGGGGCTCATGCGCAGGCCGCGGGTGACGATTTCGTCGAACTCTTCGACGTTGTAGGCGATGCCACCGCCCGAGCCACCGAGGGTGAAGGCTGGGCGGATGATGGCGGGCAGGCCGATCTGCTCGAGAAACTCGCGAGCCTCATCAAGGGTGTTGACGGTGTTGGCCTTGGGCATTTTCAGGCCAAGGTTCTCGACGATTTTCTTGAACACGGCGCGGTCTTCGGCGCGGTGAATGACCTCACGGTTTGCACCGATCATCTCGACACCGAACTCTTGCAGAGTCCCGTCATCCCAGAGCGTGCAGGCGCAGTTGAGGGCGGTCTGCCCGCCGAGCGTGGGGAGAACCGCGTGGATCGGATCATCGATTCGCTTCTGTTCGACAATGATTTTGCGAACCGAGGCGGGCGTGATCGGCTCGATGTATGTCCGATCGCTGAACTCCGGATCGGTCATGATCGTGGCGGGGTTGGAGTTGACCAGCACGACACGGAACCCCTCGGCGCGCAGGGCCTTGCACGCCTGTGTTCCTGAGTAGTCGAACTCGCACCCCTGCCCGATCACGATGGGTCCGGAGCCGAGGATGAGGATGGTTTTGATGTCGGTGCGTTTGGGCATGGGGAGGTGGGGGGTCAGGTGAAGGTGGCGTCAATATTTACAGGCGCAAACTCGCGAAGCGTATGCGCTCCAGGTCAGGAGGTTGGTCGGGGCCAAGCAAAAGCCGGGATTCGGCGCGGGCGGCCACCGACACTCTGGGTATTCGCACCAATTCCACGCATTTCGTCGAATTGCGATGACTCTAAAATCCGAACCGCGATGCTGCTCGGATTCCTGCCGCCGTCTGTCGCACATTTGACATCGTCGCGCGTCGCGGCGGGTCATGGTCTTTGTGAGGTCAGGCGGCGACACCGATGGGTGTTGGTGCCTCACGTATGGGGCTTCATCCGTTGGTGCAGGGGTCGGGTTGGGTGCATTCAGGGAGATTCGATCATGCGTTCGTCAGCTCTTCTTTTTTGCCGTCGCGGCCACGTTCACTAGTGCAGGTCTGGCCGCGGGCCAATCCATCTACGGCATCACCCGTGACAACCGGCTTGTCTCGTTCAATGCCGCCGCTCCAGGCACGCTGATCAGCGATAACGCGATCTCAGGGCTTGCCTCGGGCGAGACGGTGCTGAGCATCGACGTTCGTCCGCTTACGGGCGAGATCTTTGTCATTGGCTCGAGCAACCGCATGTACTCCGTCACGCCCGCGGGCGCGGCGACCGGGATCGGCGCGGGGTTCAGCGCGCTGGCCAACTCGCAGGTCAGCTTCGATTTCAACCCCACGGTTGATCGGATGCGCGTGGTCGATTCGGCGGGACTCAACCGCCGCCTGAACCCGACCAACGGCCTCGACATCGCACCCGTGAACGACACGCCCCTGACATACGCGGCGGGGGGCACGCCTCGCGCCGCGGGTGTTGCCTACACCAACGCCCAGTTCGGGGCCAATGTGCCCATGGGCAGCATTCGCGAGTACATTCTCGACTCCAACCTCAACATCCTTGGCGAGGTCGGCACACAGGCTGGCGGCAACGCATCCTTCAATGGTGGCGTGGTGACCCCGGTCGGTGCGCTGGGGTTCGATCTCGGGGATGATGCGGGCTTTGATATCTTTGGCCCGATCGGCACCGCCTACATCAGCGACCTGACCCCCAATGGTCCCCGCTTCTACACGCTCAACCTCAACACCGGTTTGGCGAGCTTTGTCGGCAACATTGGTGATGGCTCACGCCTGGTCACCGATATCTCCGCCGCGATTCCTTCGCCCGGCACCGGCGCGGCCGCATTGCTGGGCCTGGCGGTTCTGGCCCGTCGCCGTCGCGCTTGATCGATGATCAATCGATGGATGATCAATCGATGGATGATCAATCGATGATTGATCGGCGTCTGCGGGTTTCGGAAAGTTGCAGAACTCACGCACAGCACGACCCCCCCGGCCAATGTGCCGGGGGTTTGTGATTTTGGGGATCTTGTCGCGTATTGCGTAGTAAACATGCGCAAGTTGAGGCTCACCCGCCGGATCGCTATGGTCGATAACCACGTTGTAGGACTGCATGTTGCCGCCCGCCGTGTTCAGATCATCACATGCTCGTCTCCCAAGCACACTCTTTCACTCAGCAAGCGCGACTCGCCATCACCCTGGCATGGGTGGCGGGCTACACCAACATCATCACGATCATCACCTGTGCCACGGCGACCAGCCACGTCTCTGGCACGGTCGCGCAGTGGGGGCTTGATTTCGTTGAAAGGCGGTGGAGCCTCACGATCTTCACCTCGTTCCTTCTGCTGACCTTTCTGGCTGGCGCGGTGCTGTCAGCGATCTGCACCGAGTCGGGCAAGCGTCGTGGATGGGAGTCGATTTACATTCTGCCTATCGCGGTTCAGGCGGCACTGCTCTTGGCGGTCGCCGTACTGCTGGACTGGCACCACCACGGAACAACCGCAACGGGCGGGATGCTCTACGCCATGACCGGGCTGGCTTCGGGCGCGATGGGGCTTCAGAACGCGACGATCACACGCATATCGGGCGGTGTCGTTCGCACGACACACATGACCGGTGTCTTTACCGATCTTGGCCTTGAGGCTGTTCAGTTCTTCTACTGGTTGCGTGACCGTCACAAGGAGGATTCGGCTCGTCGAACGGACATGCTGGTTGACCGCGTGCGTGCCCATCCCACCGCGCGACGGCTGGCGCTGCTTGTTTCGGTGGTGGCCTCGTTTGCGCTGGGTGCCGGGCTGGGCGCAAGCATGTACGACCACTTCCCGCGCTGGTCCATGTTTGTTCCGGTGCTCTTTCTGCTCTGGATCATCTTGCAGGACGTTCGTGCCCCGATTTGTGAGATCGAGCTCTCCGAGCTTGTCGGCGGGGAGAATGGCCTGCACCTTCCCCATGGACTTGCGGTCTTTCACCTGCGCAGAGACCAGACCCGTCGCGGCAAGATCCACCGATTGCCAGACTTGCTGGGATGGTGCGAACGGTTGCCTGCCACGACGCGGGTTGTCATTCTTGATCTTGGTGAAGTGACCGTGCTTGATGTCAACGCCGCGCTCGAACTTCGAGCCCTGATGAAGCAATCAGGGGCACGAGGGCGGCGGATGGTGATCTCAGGCATCACCGGCGAGCAGTATCGATCGATGCGCAGTTCGGGCGCTGGTGATGTGCTTGATCCGACAAACGTCTGTCCGGATCTGGAACTGGCCATAGCACGGGGAATGGTGCTTTTGGATGCGAATCCGGCAGAGTAATGGCCGTGGCGTTGGTCCGGCAGATGGTGATTCAACGAACGAGCCATGGGATGTGCGCATGTACCGATTCACAGAACACAATCGGCGACGCTGATCACCAAAATCGCGAAACGCGATACAGTTCCGTTCTCCAAACCGCTATCCTCGATCATCAGTGCAGAGCACATCGCGGTTCCCATTCTCCGTGGAATTGATTCGACAAAGGAGCACCCCATGCCCATTCGACTCGCGCTCATCGCCGCAATGCTCTCCACATCTATCGGTTCGGCGCAGCCGCCCGCCGCGACTGCCCCCGCGGATCCACCGGCGGCCCCAAATGCACCGAATGCTGCACCGCCTGTTAGCCCGCGCGAGAAGGTTCGCGAGCGCGTGCAAGAGCGTCTGTTCGACAATGTTGAAGTTCATAGGGACCTCGAGTACTGCAAGGTTGGCGATGCCCAGGCCGGAGAACGCTCCCTCAAACTTGACCTCTTCACACCCAAAGGTCTCGACGGCCCAGCACCTCTGGTCATCTGGGTTCATGGCGGCGGTTGGAGCCAGGGCAACAAGGACAACTGCCCCGCCCTCCCCTTCCTCCGCGATGGCTTCGCCGTCGCCAGTGTGCAATACCGCCTTACCGATGTGGCCCCTTTCCCCGCGCAGATTCACGATGTGAAGGCCGCGGTTCGCTATCTGCGTTCACATGCGAAAGAACACAATCTCGATCCGGCCCGCTTCGGTGCGTGGGGTGCTTCGGCGGGAGGTCATCTTGTCGCGCTGCTGGGCACATCGGGCGATGTGAAAGATCTCGAGGGTAACTGCGGCAACACTGCCCAGCCGAGCACCATCTCGAGTCGGGTTCAGTGCGTCTGCGACTGGTTCGGCCCGTCCGATTTCACCAACATGCCCGGTGCAGAGTTCGTCGCGGGTGGTGCGGTCGTCAAGCTGCTCGGCGGCAAGCCCAGTGAAAAGCCCGATGTTGCCGCCGCGGCCAGCCCAGTCACGCACATCACCGCCGATGACCCGCCGTTCCTCATCATGCATGGTGATGAAGACAAGGTGGTGGATATCCAGCAGAGCGAGATTTTGGAAGAAAAGCTCAGAAAGGCGGGGGTCTCGGTCAAACTCGAAGTTCTCAAGGGGCAGGGGCACGGCTTTCGCACACGCGAATCGCTCGAATCTGTCCGAACATTCTTCAAAGAGCAGCTCAAGCCCCATGCGCCAGTTGCACCGGGCGCTACCCCGACGCCGCAGCCACCGACCAAATGATGGCTTGCGACATTTTCGGTTGCTGCCGGTAAGCTAAGGCCATGACCACCAACATCATCAGTGCCTTCGGACTCATCGTGGTGGTTACCTTGGGCGCCAAGGCTGGCCAACCATTGCCGCCGACTTCAAAGCCCGCAGTGGCGAATGCACCCAATGAGCTGCCGAACGTTCTGCCGAGAGTTCCGGCCGATGGTGTGGCCCCGCAAGATCAAGTCTCGCAGGCCCGTTTGCTGGCCACGCTCCAATCGTTACCGACCAAGCGCTCCGCCAACGGCACCGACGAGCACCGCAAGGGGCTCCACGATACCGAAGAGCTGATGCTCGACAGCCTCCGCGCGCTCGGCTTTGCGCCGATGACCCACGAGTTTGATTTCCTCGGTTCATCCCGTGATGGTCGCCGGCCTGCCCCATCCCTGAAACCCGACACACCCAACTACGCCCCAGATGCTGCACCCGTCGCGGCCGAGCGTCTGCCGTGGCGCAACATTATTGTGGAGATCAAGGGGCAGACCCGACCTGAAGAGGTCTTGATTTTCAGTGCGCACATCGACGCCGTCCCTGAATCGCCCGGGGCGGACGATGATGGTACGGGCGTTGCCGCGATTCTAGAGATGGCACGCTTGTTGAAAGACCGACCCATGCAGCGCACGGTTCGTCTGTGCCTGTTCAATCTTGAGGAGGTCGGCCTGGTCGGGTCGCGCGCGTATGTGGAATCGATCGAAGAGGAGATCCTCGGCAAGATCATCACGCCCGCCAGCCCTGATAGTGGAAGGAAAGCTGAGCGCGCATCACCCACGATGAAGTTCGTGGGGATGGCCTCGATCGATGGTGTCGGGTACTTCACCGATGAACCCAACAGCCAGAAGAGCCCGATTCCGGAGACCAAGTTTTTCAAGCCCCCGACCGTGGGCGACTTTCTGGCCATGGGCGGCATCGCCCGCCATCGAATGTTCAGCCAGGCACTGGATAAGGCCATGCGCCAGGCCGCGCCGGAGCTGAAGACGGTGGTTGTGGATTTCCTCCCGATCGCGTTGCCCGACCTGTTGCGGTCAGACCACGCGCCGTTTCTTGGCCTGGGTGTGCCCGCAGTGATCCTTGCGGATACCGCCAACTTCCGCAATCCGCATTATCACCAGCCCACCGATACGATTGAGACCCTCGACATGAAGCGGTTTACGGATGTGGTCCGTGGGTTGGTGGGCGCGGCCCACACGCTTGCTGGGCCAGTTGGCCAGCCACTCACAGAGCTTGTTCCGAAGCGGCCTGACGCACCCGCGCCGCCCGTGCTTCCTGAGTCGCGCACGACGCCCCAGCCGTTGAAGCGAGAATAAAAAAGCCCGCGCACGCGCTGGGCTTTGATGGGTGGTTCGTAGGTTGGAGGTGGGTCGTTGGGTAGGCGAGATCACTCAGCCGACGACGTTCAGGCCTTTGACGATCCTGTCGGCGGTGGATTGCAGTTTATCTTCGCTCAAGTAGGTATCGGCGGCGATTTCAGCGCGAACTCGTGCGACCAGTTCCTTGCGGACCGGGGCGGTTGTGGGTGCGCGCTCGCTCAACTCGCGGGCTTGGGAGGAGATGTTGACGGAGTCGGATGATCGGAGGCCCGCATCATCACCCGATCGAACACTGGCGACGCGGCTGCCCGCCGCGTTGTTCAACGTATCGGTACGTGGGGATGCACCCGCGCACTGGTTGCAGTTTATTGAAGCGATGGACGACATTGGTCGGCTCCTGACCCGCAAATCGGCACAATCGTTGGCCGATGGCGGGCGAATCGAGGTTCATGCGCGATCCGTCGCGAGCGAGTACTGTTCGCCGAGCCGATCCTGGCTCAACGTGCGGAGTCAACAGGGACTCCGCTTGCGAAATTACTGACGTACAGATTATCGAACCGCTGGCTAAGATTCCTGCACAAGTGGATAGTGGCCGCCTGAACAGGGTGGTATCTAAGATATTGAGACGTAACGGGTTATGGTGATATTTCCAGGAGAATTTCATGCTTCGTTCCCGCCGACTTTTGAGCATGGCCGCATGGAGTCTTCTTGCGGTGACGGCACCGGCGATGGCGCAGCTCGATTCGGATACCGCTCCGGCGCGCAAGCCCTCAGCGCCCGCGAAAGAGGCACCCAAAGATAAGAAGCCGATCCCCAAACTTGACGACCCGAAGGATGTCTTTGGTCCCGCGAGCAAGTCCAAGGTTGATGCGGATGGCAAGGCGATTGAGACGGGTGGATGGTCGATCATCCTCGTGGTCTTCCGCGGCAAGGATCAGGGCGAACTCGCAAGGCTCGGCCTGCACAAAGTTCAGACCGAGGGCGGGTTGCCCGATGCTTTCATCGAGAAGCGGGGAGAAGCAACCGCAGTGGTGTTTGGCAGCTTCTCGGCGGGCGATGATCCGCGCGCCATCGCCGAGCTCAAGCGGGTGCAGGAGATTCAGGCGGGCGGATCAGGCGATAAGCCTTATCGGTTTGCGCTGCTTGCCCCACCAATCAACAGGATTGATGAAGGGAGCATTCCGCAATACAACCTCTCGCAGGCGCGCGTGCTCTTTGGCGATGCGGCGGTGTACACACTTCAAGTCGCGGTGTATGGGCGGGAAGACCTGGATCAGGCGACGGGGAAAGACCTGGCCGAAGTGCGCAGGGCGGCCGAGCAGGCGGCGGTCAAGCTTCGTCAGGAAGGAGAACTTGCGTTCTACTTTCACGGGCCGCGACGGAGCATGGTCACGATCGGCGTCTTTGATACGACCGACTTTGACCCGGAGGTGGCTTCAATGATGAGCGTGCGGCTCAAGGATGCGATGCGCCGCCACCCGCAGAACCTCTATAACGGCGCGGGGATCAAGGAACGCCGGAAGGGTGAGCCCCAGTCACGCATGCAGGCCAGTTCACTGGTTGCCATTCCAACAAAGTAGGCCGAACGCAGCGGTGGTCTTGAGACGGCGACTTAAGGCTGCACGTTGGTGCCCGCAGGAACACCGTCGATTTGCAGACACTCGAGCGAGGTGACGACCCACGCCCCCATCTCACTTGAAGCGGTGTTGGACCCGGATCGTCGCCAGGTGAGGCGCCACCATGAACCGACGGGAACATCGTACATGGTGGTTTCCTTGCTGCCAACGCGAACGTGAACCTGGGTTGTTGCGAAGGTGCCTCCCTGAAGCGCGGCTTGCAGATTGCTGGTTTTGTGCCAATCGATCGGGGTGACCTGACCGGGATACTTGGCAACAAGCGCGAGGAGCTGGGCCCGATTAAACGGCGACTCATTGCCGAGCAGGGTAAACGTAACTTCAGATGCAAGCATGGGTTGCAACTCAACCGTATCCGCTCGGACTGCGTGCGCGATCACTTCGCGTGTCATGGTGATGAGCCGTTCACGCTCGGTGGTGATTGCCCGCGAGGCGAAGAAAATCCCCAGGCTTGCCATGGCTACGGCGATCGCAACCCATCCGAGCCATCGGTTGCCCTTCGCTCTTCCGGTGAGCACCCACCACCCGCACCCTGCTGCCAAGGCGAGGCCGATGGCCGCGGCGGGTATTGGGTTCTCGAAGAAGTAGTGGGCGAGAAAGGGCGGAGCGTTGAGCGGGGCGGGCGCACTCGCGTTGGAACTTGCGGGAACCTGCGCGAGCGTGAATGCCACGGAAGGGAAGTTCATGGAAGCTCCGCGAAAGAGGTCGTCTTGTTGCGGGATCTTGGGCGCGTGGTAGTTCTTTGAAGCAGGTTCGGTGGATCGACCGATCACGACAGGTTAGGTATGGAGATTCAGAGAATGCATTGTTGATCAACTACTTGAATGGTGCGCCGAGTTTGGCGGGAAGGTTGCACCATCGAGACTGATAGCGTGTGCGTTGGTGATGGCACGGGTTGTAGGCGGTGGGGCGTGAGGGTGGAGTTCAACGAAGGAGCGAGCGCCTTGACCGCGCTGGCCACATCGATCTTTGAGCGGAACCTGCGGGCGCTGTCGCGTACAAGCCCGGATGCCGCGCGCAAACTGTCCGAGGTCGAGCCGCAGGAGGGTGTGCGCTTCTTTGAAACCGAAGAAGGGGCGCTCAGCGCCGAGACGGGTCGTGGGCAGACCGCGTGCGCGCTGGCGAGCCGAAGGCGACCGGTCGAGGAGGCGCGCCGCTTGGTGGGTTCGCTGGACCTCGCGGAATCAGCAGTTTTCATCGTCAGCGGGTTCGGGATGGGTTATCACGTTGAGTTGCTGGCGCGGAAACTTGGTAAGACGGGCATCGTTGTGGTCTTTGAGCCCGATGTCGCGCTCCTTCGCGCGGTGCTCGACCGTGTTGATTGCTCGGGTTGGCTGGGTGCGATGAACGTTGCGATTGTCACCGACCCGGACGACCCCGCGCTGATCTCACGGCTGATCGACGGGGTCGAAGGGCTGGTGGCCATGGGTGTCACGCTGGTTGAGCATCCGGCGGGACGTGGGCGGATCGGTGATCGGGGGCGAAGGTTTCATCAGCAGTTTGCCGATGTCGTGCGTGCGGTGAAGATGACCGTCATCACCACGATGATGCAGGTCAAGACGACGATGCGGAACCTGACTCAGAATCTGGACCACTACGCGAACAGCCCCGGCATTCTGGAACTTAAGGATTGCTGCCGCGGTGCGCCCGCGATTGTGGTGAGCGCGGGGCCGAGTCTGGCACGCAATGTTCATCTGCTCAAAGATCCGTGGGTCCGCGATCGGTTTGTCATAGTGGCCGTGCAGACGGTGCTGAAGCCACTGCTGGAGCGGGGAATCCGGCCGCACTTTGTGACCGCGCTTGATTATAGCGAGATCAGTCGGAGGTTTTATGAAGGGCTCACCACCGCGGATGTGGAAGGTGTGACGCTGGTGGCCGATCCGAAGGTGAATCCGGCGGTACTGGATGCCTGGCCGGTTGATGCCGACGGAGTGGGGGGCGCGCTGCGTGTGCAGGGGGATCGATACCTTGACAAACTTTTAGGGACTGAACTTGCGAAGTCGAAAGGTGAGTTGAAGCCGGGTGCCACGGTGGCGCATCTTGCGTATTACCTCGCACGCCACATCGGGTGCGATCCGATCTCGTTGATCGGGCAGGATCTGGGCTTTACCGATGGCCAGTACTACGCGGCGGGCGCATCGATCCACAACACGTGGGCCTGTGAACTGAACGAGCTGAACACGCTGGAGATGCTGGAGTGGCAGCGGATCGTGCGGATGGGGTCGCAGCTCCGGCGCGCGACCGATGTGTTTGGACGCCCGATCTTCACCGATGAGCAGATGGCGACGTACCTCGTGCAGTTTGAGCGCGATTTCAGGGACGATACGCAGTGCGGGCTTCGCATCATCGATTGCACGGAGGGAGGAGTTCGCAAGCGTCACTCCGAGTCGCGCACGCTGGAAGAGTTTCTCAATGAGTTCCGTGATTATGCGCCGCGCCCGGTGCGGATACCTCCGGCAAAGCTTCGACGGGCGAGGGGCTCTGGCGGCGAATCGGCGGGTGGGCAATCGCTTCGACGGATTGGTGAGCGTCTGACCGAGACGCGGGCCGCCGCGTTTCGAGTGGCTGAGATCAGTCGAAAGACTGAGGGCGTGCTGGCGGAGATCGCCGAGCATCAGCACGACCAGGTGCTCGTGAACACGCTGATCAGCAAGACCGAGCGGCTTCGCGATCAGGTGGGTGCGCTTGAGCCTGCGCTCTCGCTATCACATACGCTCAACCAGACGGGCGCGTTCAATCGCATCCGTTCTGACCGGGCACTTCAGATGGAATCAAACGATGGGGCGCTGGCACCTGTCGAGCGCCAGCGCCGGCAGGTGGAGCGTGATCGGGAGAATGTGCGGTCACTGGCCGCAGCGGCCGACACGCTGGGCGAGCTGCTTGATGATGCGATCATGACGCTGCGTGGTGGCGCGAAGATTACCAGAGAGTCGGCCTCGTCGCGACAGAGCATGGCGGTGGATCTTCGATCGGTAATCAGGTCGGGAGATCAGGGAACGCCAGCGCTCAGGCGTGTCGCGGCGATTGTTCATGTCTACTCAGACCGGAGCGATCTGGCGGATGTGTTGCACAATGGGCTCAACGCGCTGGAATGCACAATCTCACGGCTCGCGCTCTGCAAGGGGCTGGGCGTAAATGGCGCTGCGAAGACTGCTGCTGCACCCATCGTGGTTGTGACCGACGACATGATGAGGGCCAGGAGCTGGTTGCGGCGATTGCCGGAGAACATCGCGATCGAGTTTGTCTCGGCGGGAACAACCGCCGGATCGAGGCGCGACGCGGTGCGATCGGCGCGCATCCTGGCCCGCGAATGCTGGCGCGGCGGTGTGGCCAACCTGAGTGTGTATGACGAGCATGTCGAACCACAATCACTTCTTGATGCGATGAGCATGTGCCAGCCGCCGATCGACGCGGCGATGCTGGTTGGCGCGGATTGGTCGTGCGTCGATCCCGTGCTCTGCGATGCGGTTATCGAGCGCCACCTCACCAACCCGCATCAGAGCAGATTTGCCTTTACGCAGGCGGCACCGGGATTGTGCGGGTGCCTGATCGCGCGCGAGGCTGTCGCAAACCTGCACTCGGCCGCAACGACAGGTGGGAACTTTGTCTCGATCGGCGGCATACTCGGGTATGTGCCGACTCGACCGACGGTCGATCTGATCAGCCTCCCCGAGTGCGTTTCGGTGCCGGTTTCGGTTCGCGACAGCGGGGAGCGATTCATCGCCGACTCGCGCCACGGTCGCGAGATGGTCAGGCGTGTGCTGGAGGGAAGAGAGGCAGAGCCGCATGCGGCGGGGCTGCCCGCACACCTTGAGCTTGTGGTGGCGCGCGGGTGGGATCGATTGTCGGTCGATGAAGCCCGCCGCGAGATCGAAGCTCTGGCTGAGCGGCGTGAGGATGGCGCGGTGACGATGCGCGGAGCAGCGATCGTCGGTGACGATCCGCTCTCGCACCCGGACATTCGTCGCTTGTGCGAGCACGCACATCGTCTTGGCCTGGGTGTTCATGTGCGCACACCACTCACCGCCGAGGCCGATTGCGGCTGGTTGGTCGAATCGCGCAGTGTTGACATTGTCAGTGTTGATCTTCTGGCCCACACCGAGGATGGATATCGCGCTATGACGGGACGCGATGGGCTTGTGCGTGTGCGTGAACGGCTTGAGAAACTGATGGACCTTCGTGGTCAGACCGCCGACGGCCTCACCGCCATGACCGTGCGCGGAGATCCGATCGAGCAGGGTCGAACAACGGCTGCCGCGGGCGGAGAAGCATGGCGTACACCATGGATCGTGCCGCGAATCACGAGGTGCGATGCGGTGTACTCCGAAGTTGAACCGTTCTATCGCGAATGGTTGTTGCGGTGCGGATGGGCGGTGATTGATCCGCTCGATACGGTGCGCGAGGGCGAGCGCATCGCACCTCTGCCTGTTCCCGCATGGGTCGATGGCAAGCGCGCCAAGTCTACGAGGGTGGTGGGTTGTTGAATGGTCGTGGACATGCAATAGCGGTTGTGCTGGCACGCGGCGGCAGCAAGGGGCTGCCTCGCAAGAATGCGTTGCCAGTCGCCGGACGGGCTTGCATCGAGTGGACACTCGAACATGCTTGTGCCGCCGAGAGTGTGCATGAAGTGGTGCTCAGCACCGACGATGAAGAGTTGATGTCCATCGGTCATGAGTGGCGCGACCGCGGGGTGGTGGTTGTGCAGCGATCCGCGCCGCTGGCCAGCGATACCGCGACCATCGACGCGGCCGCTCGCGAAGCGATTGGGCAGTGGGCGAGCAAGGAGGCTGGTCGGAGCGCCGACGGTCGGACGATCGTCATTCTTTATGGGAATGTCCCTGTGCGTCCTGCTGGGCTCATCGATCGCGCGGTGCGAATGTTGATCGAGCAGAACGCGGATTCGGTGCAAAGCTACTCGCCCGTCGGCAAACATCACCCGTGGTGGACCGCCCGCGTGAGCAGCGAGAGCGGCGAAGTGCGCCCATGGGAGGGTGAAGTCTTGAACCACGGCGTCTTTCGTCGGCAGGATCTGCCGCCAGCGTTTGTGCCCGATGGCGGCGTTGTTGTCGTCACATATCCGGCACTGATGCTGAAAATGGAAAGTGTGCGGTCGGGGCCACATGCATTTTTCGGTCGCGCGGACCGGCGTTACGGCGTTATCAATGCAGAGGGCGATGTGGTGGATATTGATACGCGGGCAGACCTGCTCGTGGCCGAAGCCCTGCTGATGGAGCGTGCGTGATGCGCATCGGTCAACGTCAAATCGGTGTCGGGCAGTCTCCGTACATCATCGCCGAGTTGGGCGTGAACCACGACGGGAGCGTTGAGCGTGCTCTCGACATGACCCGCGCCGCGGCCGGGGCAGGCGCGGATGCGGTGAAGCTGCAACTGTTCGAGACCGATCTGTTGATGAGCAGTGCGGCGAAGCTCGCGGCCTATCAGAAGGCCGCGGGCGAGACGGACCCGGTGGCCATGCTCCGCCGGTTGGAACTGAGCATCGACGACATGGCCCGCATCGTCGCGCTTGCCCACGAACTCGACATCCACGCGATCGTCACCGTCTTCAGCGTTGAACTGATGGAGAAGGCCCAGTCGCTCGCGTGGGATGCGTACAAGATCGCGAGTCCGGACATCGTTCACAAGCCGCTGCTGGAATCGCTCGCGGCGACCGGCAAGCCGATGATTATCAGCACGGGCGCGAGCACGATCGAAGAGGTGAAGCAGGCCGTAGCGTGGTTGCCAACAGAATCGCGCCCGTCAGGAAGCGGCCGCCACGTCTCGCCGCACGACCGCCTCGCGCTGTTGCAGTGCGTCAGTTGTTACCCAACACCAGAAGATCGCGCCGAACTCGGCGGCATCGCCGCAATCGCGATTGCCACCGGTCTTCCGACCGGCTATAGCGACCACACGGCGACGCACATCACCGGTCGCTATGCCGTCGCCGCTGGTGCAGTGATGCTGGAAAAGCACCTCACCTACGACCGACGCGCCGTAGGCCCGGACCACGCGGCATCTCTAGAGCCAGACCTGATGCGGAGGTATGTTCTCGAGTCTCGCGCAGCGATAGTCGGCCGACCACTGTCGGTCGAGCACTCAGTTCGAAAAACCTCTGCTGCGTTGGGTTCAACCGGTGTGTCGGTAAGCAAGGAAAATGGCCGCGATCTCGCGTACATGCTTCAACATGTCGAGCGTCTCAAGCGCGTACTCGACATCGAACAGGATGTGCGCACCGTCTCACGCCAATCCCTCACCACCTGCCGCGCGTTGCCGCGTGGCCACAGCCTCCGGAGCGAAGACCTTACGTTCAAGCGACCCGGAACCGGCTTGCTCCCCTATCGCCTCGACGATGTGCTCGGACGCGCACTCACACGCGATGTGGGGGCCGATGTACCGCTGGTTGAGGAGGATGTCTCGTGATCGCCCGCGCTCCAGCTCGCCGCACTGTTGCCATTGTCACCGGCACCCGAGCCGAGTATGGTCTGTTGCTGCCGGTCATGCTCGCGGTTCAGAAGCACAAGAAGCTCGAACTCCGGGTGATAGCAGCCGGGGCGCACTTCCTCCCGCCCGCCCGCACTATTCGCGAGGTCGAATCAGCCTTCGCCATCGCCGCGCGTGTGCCGATGCAGTCTGGTATGCCGGTTCTCCGAGCCGGCTCCTCACGCCTAGCCGACGCCGCCGCCCTCGGTCGCGGCATTTCAGGCTTTGCCCGCGCCTTTGCCACGTTGGAGCCCGACTGGATAGTTGTGCTCGGCGATCGCACCGAGGCCTTCGCCGCGGCCAGCGCGGCAAGCATCGCGGGCATCGCCGTCTGCCACATCCACGGCGGCGACCGCGCCGAGGGCATTGCCGATGAGGCCATGCGTCACGCCATCACCAAGCTCTCGCACTTGCACTGCGCCGCGACCAAACTCTCCGCGGGGCGCATCATCAGGATGGGTGAGAAGCTCGAGCATGTGCATGTCACCGGTTCGCCAGCGATCGACGGGCTGAGCCGCACCAAGCCGATGAGCAACGCCGAGGCGGCGAAGTACGGCGATCCGAAGGTTGTTGTGTTGCTTCATCCGGCGGGCTTGCGCGATGAGGACGAACTTGAATGGGCCCGCCATGCGTTCGGCATCGCGGGTGTTCTCGGTGGAACGCAGTCGGAACTCGAAGTAAAACAGGGTCGTCGTGTGCTGTTGCTCATGCCCAACTCGGATCCGGGGCGCGACAGCATTGTGCGGGTGTGGCGTCGTACGACGGGAACGGGCGGCAAGATCATCGATCATCTGCCACGGCCGATGTTCGTCGCGCTACTCAAGCGCCTGGCGGTACATTCAGGCGTTCTCATCGGCAACTCCTCCGCCGGGCTGATCGAGGCTTGTGCGTTGGGTGTGCGAGTGATGAACCTCGGGCCGCGGCAGGCCGGTCGCGAGCACGGACACAACGTGGTTCACGTCGCGCGACCTGACAAGCCATCCATCTTGCAAGCGATGCGACGAGTGCAGGAACTGCGGCCTTGTCCGGACCATCGATTCGGCGATGGCCGCGCCTCACCCCGTATCGCGTCGCTCCTCGCCCGCATCGACCCGCACGCATCCGCGATTCTCCGCAAGCACAATACGTATTGATGCCTGCGACGTTGGGCTGTTCTCGGACGTACTTGCCATCTCCATGGATTCACGGCTTGCCCCGCACCTTTCGCATATCGCGGGCTGGCCGGAATTTTCAGCACAACCACCAAAGTGCCCACCACGCTGGACCGATACCAACGCAACAGGTGTTTGTATTTCTTTCCCGAATCGGAGAACATCCCATGACGGCTCAGGCCCAGACCAGCACGCGTGAACAAGCGGTGAACTCGGCGATCCGCGAGATCAGCCACATCGCAACTCTTCCAGAGATCACGCTGAAGATCATTGAACTGGTCGAGAGCCCGACGAGCACCGCGCAAGACCTCCACAAGGTCATTGCCAATGATCCCGCGCTCTGCTCGCGCATTCTCAAGGTTGTCAACAGCGCGTTCTACGGTTTGCCCGGTCAGATCGGCTCGATCAACCGGGCCATCGTGCTGCTTGGATTGAACGCGGTCAAGAACATCGCGATCGCTGCGAGCCTGGCGAAGCTCTTCCGCGGCGGCTCGTTGACACCCGAGTTCAGCGCGAAGGATCTGTGGAGCCACTCGATTTCAACCGCAGCGGCGTGCAAGATGGTCGCTGACTCGATGAAGCTCGGTCTCGGTGATGAGGCCTTTCTCGCGGGCCTCATTCACGACATCGGTGTGATCGTCGAGATCCAGTACGACCGTCACAAGCTCATTGAAACCATCGGCCGTGTCGGTGTTGATTCTGGCGGAGTCCCGTGCAACAGCATGCTCGAAGTCGAGACCGAGATCTTCGGTGCAAACCATCAGGAGTTCGGTCAGGGATTGTGCGAGAAGTGGAAGTTCCCCCGCACATTTGCGCTCGTAACCGGGTTCCATCATCGCCCGCTCGAACTCGGTGATGATCAGCGCACGCTGGTCACGATCGTGTCAACCGCCGACCGGCTGGCTGGTGCGATCAAGCCCGGCTTCCGTATGGATCTCCCTACGCTCGAAATCCCCGGTGAATACCTCGATGTTCTCAAGCTCTCACGCGATCAGATGAACGAGATCGCCGCAAAGCTTCCCGCGCAGATCGAAAGCGTGAACCAGATGCTTATGACGTAAGTGCGTGAGGAGAGAGCGGGTTCTGGAGAGATGAAGAATTTGTGTCCAGGAGCCCGCATGGATGCGGGCTCCTGGTTTTTACACTGTTTATGTCGCGTGAACAGGCTTTGCCAGCAAGGCTCACGCTTCAATCCGGCTCTGCCATCGGTCCAGTGTGCTCTTCTTGGTCAGGTCATACCTGAGCGGGGTCACCGTTATGTTGCGCTCCCAGAGCAGTTGCACATCGCTCCCATCGTCGGTGGTGTGAAAGTCCAATCCGTGCCCCGCCGCCCAGTAATACACCTCACCGCCCGGGGCCACGCGCCGCTCGTATTTGTCGTTCAGCCCATGCGTGTTCATGCGGCAGACGCGCAGCGGATACTCGCCCGGCGCGGCCGCCTTGTCCCCTTCGGTGATCGGGATATTGATTGACAGGCACGAGTGCGCCTCGGGCAGCGCGTGCCGAACCGTCGTCTTCTGCTCGCGCGCCACGCCGCTGATGATCTTCTCAATCGCCCACCGCGCGTGCTGTGCAGCCACCTTGAAGTTCGTTCGGCCATGCTCGTTCTTACCCAGGTGCAGGCTAACGGCGATCGACGGAATACCCAGAAACGCCCCTTCAATGGCCGCGGCCACCGTGCCGGAGTAAATGATGTTGATGCCAACGTTCGTACCCGCGTTCATGCCAGAGATGAGCAGGTCCGGGCGCGTACTTGCGCCAAACTTGTCGGGCCAGAGTTGCGAGACCGCGAGCTTCACGCAATCGGCAGGCCGCGCGTCAACAGCGATACCGCGCATGTGCGGGCTGACCTGCACATGCTCAACCATCAGCGGTGAGTGAAAGGTGATGCCATGGCTTGTGGCCGATTGCACGGTGAGCGGCGCAATCGGAAAGACGACCTCGCCCAGCGGGTGGCCGAAGAGGCCATCGGCATCGACGAGCGCATCGAACATGGCTTGAATGCCGGGGGCGCGGATTCCGTCATCATTGGTGAGCAGGATCTTCATGACGCGAGGGTATCCTCGCACATCGATCTGCGCACTCAGGGCTGTGGTTGCGGTGCCCGCACAATCACATACACACCGGGGGAGAATGGTTCATGCTCAGAATCCATGTGCGATACGAACCGGCCACTGCCCAGCACGCTGTCTCGATGAACGCTGGTCTTCTGAACCAGTGGCGCAAAGTCCTCGATGATGGGCTTCAGCTTCGGCGCGGCCGCCGGCTTGAGCGGTGGGGGTGCGGCGCTCTCGATGGTGGCGGGCACATCGGGTTCATCTTTCACCGGCCCGGCCTCACTCCAATAGACGCGCTGCACGGGCATTCGGTCGGGTGCGCTCAGCAGCACATGGTCGCCACTATTCCCAAGCGCAATCTTGCCGTTGGTGTTCTTCATGCTGAAGACCAACGCGCCGCCAAAGGCCGCGCTCGGGGCGGGTGGCGGCGTCTTGCTGTCGCCGATCGTTGTTGACCATGTCGAGTTGCACCCGTTGAAGACCACCACCACAGCGCCGGGTGCCAGTTCAACGGCGGGAAAGCTGAACTTCATCTGGCCCTTGCCAGGCTCCTGCGAATCCGTGAGCGTGTACCCGAAAAGCTGGATCGGCTTGTCGTGCGGGTTCACCAGTTCAATGAACTCATCACCCGCAACTTCGCGCTTGCCATCCTTGTTCGCATCGCCCACCGGGCCGGTCGGAACAGCAAAGAGGACTTCGGTGATCATCGGGTGCGGAAAGGGGACGGCGGGTGCAGGCCCCGCCGGCGCGGCGGGCGCGACAGGGGCAACCGTATCAGTTGGTGTGGTGGGAGGGGTGGGTGATGGGGGTGGGGGGGGTTGAACCGGGTCGGTTCCCGCAGGCACCGTTATTGGCGGGCTTGTCGGAGCCACCGGTAGCGCGGGCTCGACAGGTTGGAGAAACGCAGCAGCAACGAGAAGGGAAAGCATTCATAAGCCCTCGCGCTTCCCTGCGCGGTTGTTGAAAGCGATAGACATTGCGTGTGCATCGAACCGACAGGTCCGATGCGGAGTGATTGTTCAATCCTGCCCGGTGCGATCCGCCCGATCGGTTGGGTTACGACCTTTGGCAAGTTCCTTGGCCACCAGCCGACCATTGTTCAGTTCGAGGTCGTAGTAGCGTGATCGGTCATCAGAAAGTTTCAGATCAACACGCGCCGCACTGTCTTGCGGCGGTCGATCCGGGAGCGAGAACCGCACACGCTTGCCGAACCCTTGCTCGGTGTGTGTCACTTGGTTCGTGAACGATCCCTTTGGCCCGAGCCGTGCGGTTGAATAGGTCGTGGTTGACCCATCGCTCGCCACATCCATGAACTCAACCATCAGGTTCTGACCTGTGCGGTTCTGAATATCCACACCGTAGGTGGTGGAGCAGCCGGTGGCCGCACACAGAGCGGTTGCACCGATGAAGCCCATCGCGGCCATTCGTAGTGGTGTCATCATGCGGTTCTCCATCGGGCAGCGTAGCCAATCTGCGGGTGAAAGTGGGAGGGGAAGACCGTACCGGGTCCATGCCGTGGTGTTGCTTGAGAAAGTCGGTTCCAGAGACTGAGCAGCGGCCTAAGGCTTCGGGCTCAACCGTAGAACGCCGCTCTCGTCCGTCACATCCAGAAAGCTGGTGCCGGGCAACAGGTCAAGTGATGCCGGACGTGCCGCGTTCGGGAGTGAGTCAACACTCACAAACACCGCTCCAGGATTGTCCGAGGCCCTTACGGGACCGATGAACGCTCGATCGCCGGGTCCAAGCCGCTTGCTTGCCCCGAGAATGGACTGACCATCCGCACCATGTGGCTTCACGAACAGTTGGGCAAAGACCGGTGTCGAGGTTCTGTTCCGAATATCAGCGGAATAATCGGCCTGACATCCGACGAGTAGAAGCATTCCGAGCACCGTCGCACCGCGTTGAACTGACCATCCCATGACTGTCGTTTGCATCTGGTTGATCCCTGAAGTAAAGACGAACCGAAATCGTGCAAGTAATAGATAAACGTAGTCTCCGTCAAGACACCTGTCGATACGGGTGTTCTGTGGTCTGCGCAGGTGCGATGTTTTCAGCCGTGCCCCGCACATGGCGTAACCGACCGACCTGCCAGCTTGGTCGTCAGATCCGCGTGTTAAAGATGCGGTCGTCCATTGGCCGGTCGCCTTCGGGTCAATGCTGGAAGATCCGGAGCTTCTCGACCAACGCTTCGAGCGAAAAGCGGCGGAGCATCGGACGGGGTGCATGGAGTTGATCGGAGCCAGAGAGACCGCCCTTCAGGAGAAATCGGTCAATGAAGCTCTCGCTCCGCGTTACGACGCTCATCATCGCAGTACTGGCTCTCGCAAGGAACGCTTGCGGACAAGTAACGTTTCAGGTGTTGGAACCTTTTCCCAATACGAACTCCGGTAGCCTTGCATGGTCGGCATCACCCGATGGGCAAACGATGATTGGGAATGCGGGGAATGGGAATAGGGTGCGGGTGGGGCGGTGGCAGGCCGGGCAAGGGTTTGAAGACCTGACACCCTCTTTCGGTCCGGCCCCCTACTACATCACGTCGGCTTCGGCCGCAGGAGATGTGATCGCGGGCACACGCAACGATGTCGCCATCAGGTGGACGGAGAGCAGCGGGGTTCAGAGCCTGGGCTTTCTTCCGACCGGTCGTTTCAGCCAAGCCTCTGGGTTAAGCGGTGATGGGTCAGTGGTGGTCGGCAGCAGCGACACGGATGATGGTCGGCGTGCCTTTCAATGGACACCCGGCAATGGCATGGCGGCACTTCTGCCCCCAACGGCGGCAGAACCGCAGCAGTGTTGGGGGAACGGTGTGAGCCGCGACGGGCGGATCGTTATCGGGTCGAGCGGCAACTTCACCAGCGGGGGTTATGCGCAGGCGGTGCGGTGGTTGCCCGACGGAACGCCGCAGGCCTTGGGTAGGACCAGCAATACGATATCTTCGCAGGCTTACGTGGCCTCGGTGGATGGCTCGGTGATTACCGGAAATCTCATCGTTTCAACACCAGCCAACCCGTTCGGGGTAAGCCATGTGTTTGGGTGGACAGAGGGGATGGGGGGGTCGGGGGGGTCGGGGGGTCGGGTGGGCCAGTGATGACCGACCTTGGGATCGTGCCCGGTTCCAGTGCTTCGGTTCCGATGGGCATCAACGGTGATGGCTCGGCGATTGTCGGGTACAGCAACTTTATCACATCTCTGCACGCATTCCTATGGACCCCCGCCCTCGGCATGGTGGACCTGCAAACCTACCTCCCCACGCTCGGCATTGACCTTACCAACTGGACGCTCACGAATGCGATCGCGGTATCAGACGATGGCCGCACCATCGTGGGAAGAGGCGGCTATGACGCCGTTCCCGGTCCTGGAGGCAATATTGGCTTAGGTTGGGTTGTGACCATCCCCTCACCCACAGCCGCGCCGGGGCTGGTTTTTGCGGGTCTGCTCACCCTCGCGCGGCGGCGACGGAGCGTGTACGCCACGACAACATGCGTCGACAATCAGGCATGGATTACGTCGGTTTCGGCCCGCATCATCGCCGGGTAACTGGTGTATCCGACTTCCATCGGTCCAACACCCGGCCAGTAGAAAGTCGCAGGATCACCGGGCGCGAGTTCAACAGGCGTGCCCGAGGCCATCGCGCGGAATCGGGCCGTCAGATCCGGGTTGGAAATGAACGGGATGCCGAACGCGATGGCATCGGCCCAGCCGCGGTGCAGGTACTCCTGTCCCTTCTCGAAGGTAAAGCCCGCGTTGGTGATGAGGGTGTGCCGGGTGAGTGGACGGAAATGCGAGACCGGGATCGGCTCGTAGCCGGGCACCAGCTCTTTGCCGCGCCTGATATCGCCTTCCATCGCTTCCATGATGTGCAGATAGGCCAGCGGCAACTGGTTGTACTTCTGAACAAGATGCCCGAACGTGGCCTTCGGGTCACTATCGATCATGTCACCAAACGCACCCGATGGAGAGAGTCGCACCCCAACCCGATCCGCACCCCAGACATCAACGAGCATCCGCGTCAGGTTAAAGATAAAGCGGATGCGGTTCTCGATGCTGCCCCCATACTGATCGGTTCGACGGTTGACACCATCGCGGGTGAACTGATCGGGCAGATACCCGTTCGCGCCGTGCAGCTCAACACCATCAAAACCCGCCGCGCGTGCGTTGTTTGCCGCATGGCGATACTGCTCGGTCACTTCTCGAATATCTTCAACGGTCATCGCTCGCGGCGTCGGATACGGAGCCTTCGTGCCATCCGGAAGCACGCACTCGCCGCTCTTGGCCGAGGGCGATGAAGACATGGGCGCACGCCCATCTGGCTGATAGACCTCGTGCGAGACGCGACCAACATGCCAGAGCTGCGCGAAGATCAGCGAGCCGCGCGCGTGAACCGCCTCGGTCACGAGCTTCCAGCCGGCGACCTGCTCTTCTGAGTGCAGACCTGGTGTGTTCGGATAGCCGCGCCCCGCGGGTGAGACCTGCGTCGCTTCCGAAACGATCAGTCCCGCACCATCGTCTCCGGATCGCTGCGCGTAATACTCGGCGTTGATCCGGCCCGGTGATTGCACCGGGGCGGGTGCGCGGCACCGCGTCATGGGCGCCATCACCACCCGGTTGCGAGTGGTGAGTAAACCAATCTTGAGTGGTGAAAATAAGTCGGGCATGGTACGGGCTGTTCTCTTCGTGGTGATGGCTCATCGAGTCGCGTCATGCCGTCGTTCAAAACAGTGCCGGAAAGCCCTTCTGCCTACGCCAAGCCGAAAGCTGCCCGAGGTGATACCCCTCGTGCCCAGTGAGCAGATGCGAGACCAGATGACCGCAGCTCACAATTGGTGTCCCCTCGAAAAGCGGCACCGGGTGTGGACTTGTCAGCGAGCTTGAATCCGTTTGAGACGCAGCGTCAACAACAATCTTGTGCCCGCGAGCAAGGGCGTCAAGCAACACAGCCTTGTCGTTTGTTGGTGTTTGAGGATGGTTGATTTCCGAGCCAGGACCAAACGCGGTGTGCCACGAGTTGTCCAAAGACTTCGGACGACCAAGAAGCTGCGAGGCGTAGTCGGTGGCGATGGCGAGATGACCGAGAATCCAAGCGGGTGTCTGTCCGACGCCACCGATCTGCTGCGACATCTGCTCGGCGGTCAGGTCGCTCGCGAGCCGATGCGCCATGTGAAGGTTGTAGGCAAAGACGACCAGTTCATGTTCATTCGATTTCATGGATGCTCCTTTACCGAAAAATATCAATGAATTTCGCAAAGGGTCATCGATCCGTCGCACTCCCGACAGACTCCCAGGCATCCAGCTCCGTGGCCGTGTCTCTGAGCAGCTTCCGCACCTTGTTGTGTGCATACTTGCCCAGCACCAGCCTGAGTGGCGGGCGTTCAGCATCGACAAGCGAGACAATCGCCTTGGCCGCCTTCTTCGGGTCGCCCGGCTGCTGCCCGTTCACCTTCTCAAGCAGTTCGGCAAACTTGCCGCTCGTGGCGTTGTAGTCATCAATACGTCGTTCACCCCGGACAAGCGAACGCGAAATGAAGTCGGTACGGAAGGGACCGGGTTGCACGATGGTCACCTTCACACCCAATGGCCCCGCCTCGAGCGCGATCGATTCACTCAGGCTCTCCAATGCCGCTTTGGCCGCGCCGTACACGCCAAACCCCGCGTAGTTGTTGATCGCCGCCGCAGCCGAAATGTTGATGATGTGACCTGACCGCTGCGCGCGCATGATCGGCAGTATCGCTCGCATCAGATTCAGAGGACCCATCAGGCAGGTCGCAAAGTTCTGGTTGATCTGTTCATCGCTTACTTCTTCCACAGCGCCGATAAGCCCATACCCAGCGTTGTTGATCAGCACATCAATGCGCCCGAACTCACCCATCGCAAGTTCAACCGCGTCGCGTATGTGCTGCGGGCTGGTGACATCCAGCTGCACGGCCCGTGCATTGTCGGGTGATCGGCCGACCAGTTCCGCCAGTTGCTCGGGTTTCCGGGCCGTCGCGACAAGCCTGTCACCGCGATCAAGCACGGCCGCGGCCATCTCATACCCAAACCCGGTCGATGCACCGGTAATGAACCAGACCTTGCTCATGTGATCGCTTTCAAAGGAGGTGATGCAGCACAGCAAATTCTGCTGAGGAATAATCAATCCTCATACGGTAGCGACTCTTCGATGCGCGGAACTCACCGTAACAAGGTTCGATCAGGCCGAACGAATTGCGCTGCGCATCCGCGCCCGACACGCTGAACGAGCCGTTGTCGAGCGCTGTCCCTACCACCGCATGTGAACCTGCATGTGGTAGTACCCGCCGGTCGGTCCATCGGCCGGAAGTGTCGCGAGCCATACGCTGGTCTTCGCACCATCAACAATCTCCATCGGCGCCGATTCGCCGCCAAGATCGGTCTTTACCCAGCCCGGGTGCGCCGCGTTCACCTTGATGCTCGTTGCACGCAGTTCGTGGGCCAGGTGGTTGGTGAACATGTTCACTGCCACTTTCGAGCAGTCGTAGGCGGCGAACTTCGTATTGTAGATTCCTGAGTTCGGGTCGGCATGTTCAGCAATCGACCCCAGCACGCTCGTCAGGTTCACGATGCGTCCCGCTTCGCTCTTCCGGATGAGCGGCAACATCGCCTGCGTAACCGCCACAAGCCCAAAGAAGTTGATATCAAACGTCGTTCGCAACGCCGCGGCCGAGACGGCGCTGGCAATGTGATCGGTCTGATAGTCAAGCCAGCCGGCGTTGTTGATCAGGATATCGAGCCGACCAAAGCTCGTCCCGATCGTCCGGGCGGCCGCCGCGATCGATGCCTGATCGGTGACATCAAGCTGCACGAAGTGAGCATCAATCTTCTCCTGCTTGAGGGCGACCACCGCGGCCTCACCCCGCGATCGATCACGTGCGCCGATAAGGACAGCGACACCCTGTTGACCAAGCTGACGGGCGGTTTCGAGACCGATGCCCTTGTTGGCACCCGTGATGAGCGCAATGCGATTGGACATGCGAGTTCTCCATGTATGGACGGACAAACTGTTGAACTGATCGAAGCGACGAGCTGGCGCAGCACAACTGCGTCAGGGAACCGTGAAACCACCATCCACCTTCAGATCGTGGCCCGTGATGAACGACGCGCCCTCAGAACACAGGAACGCCACAGCGGTCGCAATCTCGCGCGGCTTGCCCGTGCGCCCGATCGGGTGAAGGCTTGACATAAACTCTCGTGAGCCCGCATCGGGCGCGAAGCGATCGTACATGTCCGTCTCAATCGCCGCCGGGCTCACCGCGTGCTTGCTGGCAATGTAGATCGAAACACCCGCCATGCCGATCGACCCCGCGATCGAATCGTTGTTGACAATCGCGCCCCGCGCGCCCGACTCATCCTTCGCGTTCCGCATCATCGCGGGAATCTCGTGCTTCAGGCTGAGCAGCACACCCAGCACGTTGATATCAAAGACCTTTCGATACGTCTCTTCGGTCGCTTCAACAATCGGCCCCAACGTCTCAAGCCCCGCGTTGTTGAAGGCCAGATCAAGTCGCCCGAACTTCTTGAGCGTGAACTCAACCATCGCCGCACAATCCGATTCCTTGGTAACATCGGCCCGCACAAACGCCCCCTCGCCCCCCGCCTCCTGAATCAAACTCACGGTTTCAGTACCCTCGGCCTCGCGCCGGCCGGTGACAACAACCCGCGCGCCCTGCCGCGCAAACTCAACCGCCGTGGCGCGCCCGATACCGCCCGTGCCCCCGGTGATGAGCGCAACCTTGTGCTTGAGCGAACTCATGTTGGAATCCCTTTCAACAGTGGCGGCCGCTCGGATGGACAAACGCCCATTGCCACCGCCGCCGATCATCGTGATGGATAAACATCCGGCCACTATATCGATGATTATCTATATGTCAAGGCCCGCCCCGTGGTCGCTCTGTCAAGATTTCGCGATGACGTTGACGAACAGCACACGTCAGGACTTTGGACGGGCTCCACGTCGTTGAGCCTTCGCCCTCTTCGCCGCAACCGGAAGCTCCGCTTCCGAGCACTTCAGCGCGGCCGCCGCATCATCAGAAGAATCGCTGCTCAGGTCCTCTTCCGCCCGATCAGGAAGCCCAAGGGCATCAATAAACCCTCGCAGCACCTTCTCATCAATGCTCAGCACGTGAAACTGCCCGCGCTTTCGAACGGAGATCAGCCCCGCCGTCGCCAATGTGCAGATGTGGTGCGAGATCGTCGGCTGGCTGAGCGCAAAGCGCTCGCAAACCTGCTTGCAGGTCAGCTCGCCCGCCGCGCGAACCTCTCGCATCATCCGATGTCTCGTCGGATCTGCCAGGGCTTTGGCGATTGTGACAAACTGGGAATCCTTGATGGGCACACTGTATTTGCCCATGCGCCAAGGGTGTTGTCAACCTTCGTCCAACAGATGTTCAGCGGATGTTCACAAGCCGCCGTCCGAGCGCAACCGCCTCATCGGCACTCGCCGAATGGCCGTCCGCGCCCAGCACCGCCCACGAATCCTTGCATGAGCTGAAGGCACTACCGCCCACAATGATCTTCGGGGACGCAGATCCCATCGAGTCCCGAATCAACCCGATGGTCTCTTCAAGTATCCGAAGCTGGCCCGGCAACGCGGCCGAGAGCGCAACCACATCCACCCCAAAGTCCACCGTCGCGACCAGCAGATCTTCAGCCGGGCAACTCGCACCAAGGTACACCGCGCGCCACCCGTCAAGCTCAAAGAAATCCGCAACCATCCGGATGCCCAGGTCGTGCGAGTTCCCATCAACCGATGCCGCAAGCAAGGCTCGCCCATTCGGCTTCCGCCGCTCGGTCAGTGCCAGCAGTTGCGACATCACCATCTCCGTCGTCGCCGTGGCAAAGTGCTCCTCGCCCACAGAAACCTCATTCAGGTGCCACATCCGCCCGAGCTCATGCTGCACCGGCAGCAGAACCTCCAGATATGCTTCTCGCACCGTCAGGCCATGCCCCACCGCATCCAGCACCGTGCGGCTCGCCGCCAGCCGGTCGCCCTCCAGCAGTTTCAAAAGATACTCCGCCGCGATCCGCCCATGCGCGGTCTCCAACGACAACCGCACCGGCCCATCGGGGCGAGGCGTTTCCACTCCACGCCTCGCTTCGGCAAGATACCCAGCCACATGCTCAGAATCTTCCGGCGGCACCTCGCGTTGCAGCACCGTGGCCAGCGCCTCGAGGCTGAAGCGCAGGTCATCGGTCGGCGTGCCCCTTGCCGCAAACGCCGATCGCGCCCATTCGACCTGTGTGCGAAACAGACTCGGCGATTGCATATGTACCGCCGTGGCCAGATCATGCACCCGTCCCATGAGCGCACGCTGCCACTTCTCGCGCGGCAAGGGTTGGTAGCGAGCAGCAATCTCCGGTCGTGCTCGCAGCAACTCCGTCGCGGCCAGCTCGGCAAGCTCATCCGCGCGCGCACTCAATAGCTCGGCCAGAAACCGGGATTGAAAGTCAGAATCGCTCAGATCGTGCGGCTGCATGAGGATGCTTTCGTACCCGACGCACCCCGGATGCCCGAACCAGCGTGAAATGCAGAGATCACCCAACTCGGTCACTCATCCGGATCACACCAAACGACTACTTACCCGCGGGCTTGCGCCACTCCTCAATCCGCTGCCGCATGATGCCGACCATCGGTCCCGCCTTCGCCTCGCCAACCTGCTCCTTAAACCGCATGATGGCCGCTTCCTGCGTGCTTATCGCCTTCTCAACCTGACCATCCTTGAAATAGGCCCCCGCCAAGCGATGAAGAACCTCCGCCTTCTTCCCTTCGGAGATCTGGTTCGCCTGCTCACCCAGCTTAACGGCCAACTTGTAATCGGGCGTCTTCAGGTTATCAGCACTGGCAATCGTGTCGCAGAAGAGCGAGAGCACCTCCTCAGAATCCTTCATCTCACCTTCCGCAAGCCCCTTCACCATGGCGTAGGCCGCGGGCTCGTCGGTCGTCGCAAGCAGATTGAACTTGTACCGAGCAAGCGCGCCGCGCACATTCTTCTCGGTCTCCGTTTTCAGATGCGTCTCGATGACCGCGATCGCCTCCGGTACCTTCCCTTCGCCCTCAAGCTTCTGCGCCGCCCTCATCGTTGCCCCATACCGCTCCATCATCGCCGCCTCATCCGCAGCACGCTTCGCCTCAACCTTGACGTCCAGGTTGCCATCAACCGCCTTCTGAATCATCTCATCAAACTGAGGCGACAACGGATTCCCGATCCACGCAATCTGCCCGCCCGTCCCGCTCTCAGCCGGCATCACGATGAACGCATGAGGAATGGAGTTCAGCCCCGCCGCACCAAGCCAGCCAGAGGCCATGGTTTGGCTCGCCGTGTCCATCGCCACGGTGTATCCGATCGCCGGTTCAAAGGTCTCGACATAAGTCTTCACCTTCTTCACCAGCGCATCCTGAGTCTCGCCGCCGCGCCCCTCCCACACGTGTACACCGACCACGGTCAGCTTGTCCTTGTGCTTCCCCTGAAGTTCGGTCAAGTGCGGAATGCTCGCCTTGCATGGCGGGCACCACGTCGCGCCAAACTCAACCACGTACACGCGCCCCTTCGCAAACTCCTTGACCCCCTCACCCCTGATCCATTCGCCAACCTCCAGCTTTGGGGCCGCATCCCCGATCCCGAGCAGTTTCGGCGCGACCGCCTGTGCGGCGGGTGGCGATATCACGCCCCCCTGCTGAGCGAGTGCTGGCTGGACCGCAAGCCCGCTCATGCCCAGTACAACTGCTGCCATTGATCGGACGAACTGATGATGTGTCGGTGATGTCATGGTCAACCATGATAAGTCGCCCCGATCAAGTCCGCCGGATCGACCCATGGGCCCCGGTACCTCCAGGTTCAGCCCGCTCGGCCTGCCAAAGATACCCCTATGAACCCAGCCCGATTGCTCGCCTGCACGCTCGCCACCCTTCTGGCCACCCTGACATCGAAGGCAACGGCGGGTTGGCCGCCCGATGTCGAGGCCGCGCTCGCCGCCGCGGATAAAAACCGTGGCGAACTCGAGAAAGTTCTGAACCACTACCGCGATCTCGGCGATGAGCAGATGCTCTCGTGCGCGCAGTTCCTTATCGGCAACATGCCCGGGCACGGGCACGTCGTGTTTGCATTGAAAGACAAAGCCAGGGCCACCATCCCCTTTGATGCACTCGCAAGCAAGGACTTCGCCGCCGCCCAACTCGCCATGGATCAACTCGAAAAGCTCCACGGCCCGCTCGAGTTTGGCCGGGGCCGTACCGACGAAGATGTCCGCACCATCACCTCCGGACAACTCATCGAGAACATCGATCTGACCTTCTGGGCCTGGCGCACACTGCCCTGGGCAAGAGCCATGAATGTGTACACCCTGCGCGAATACGTGCTTCCCTATCGCGGGAGCGAAGAGCCCGCAAACTCATTCCGCCCCGCCATGATCGACCGATTCAAAGACCTATCAGCTACGCTCAAAGACTCTACCAGCGCGACGGAAGCCGGCAAGGCGATCCAGGCCAACATCGCCTCCTACATCGCCTTCAGCGAGCTTTACTACCTCCACCCGACCGATCAGGGTTTCAACGAGATGGCGCGCACACGCCTTGGTCGATGCGAAGACATCACCAACATGCAGCTCTACGCACTCCGTGCCAACGGCATCGCGTGCGCATCCGACTACACCCCCGCATGGGCCAACCGCGACAACAACCACGCGTGGGAAGTCATCCTCAACGCGAACGGTGAAGGCCGCGCCGAACTCGCCAACATCGCGGCCAAAATCTACCGAAAGACCTACTCGACCCAGCCCGCCGCGCTCGGTTCACAACTTGCTGAAGGTGAGGCCGCACCGCGCTGGCTCAAGGGCAAGCACTACGCGGATGTCACCAGCCAGTACATGCCCGTGAGC
This sequence comes from Phycisphaerales bacterium, assembly GCA_038251595.1. Classification (GTDB taxonomy): domain Bacteria; phylum Planctomycetota; class Phycisphaerae; order Phycisphaerales; family UBA1924; genus JADLCX01. The sequence continues at coordinate 52,955 of JBBSBC010000001.1, forward strand.
GATGTCACGATCGAGCTCAAGGTCGAGCGACCCAAGGGCGCACGATTTGTGTACCTCTGTGTCTTCAATGGTGGTGAGTGGGTGCCCATTCACTGGGCCGCGCTCGATGCCGATGAGCCGCTTGTGCATTTCAAGGCCATGGGCCGCAACATCTGCTATCTGCCAGCCTACTTGGTCAATGACCAGATCATTCCCGCCGCTGCGCCGCTCATTCTTGAACAGGATGGCACCACGCGCCTGCTCGACGGCACTCCTCCTGGCGGCTCGGGCCCCGGATGGTCATCATCCAGGCCCGACACCACATCCATCGAGATCACCACCACCGTTCCATCCATACCCGATGCCGATACGCGACGTGAGAAGCCTTCGATCAAAGTCGAACCGGGCGTGACCTATGAACTTCTGGTCTGGGATGACGCCCTCAAGACCTGGAACTCCCACGGCACGCAAACCGCGTCCGACAAGCCCGTCACGTTCGACAAGGTTCCCCGCGACCGACTGCTCTGGATGAAGACCGAATCAGGAAGAAACCTCGAGCGCATCTTCACGATCGAATCGGGTAGACAAATCTTTTGGTGAGCGTGCTCGGAGGTATGCCCGGCTCTCCGAGCCGGGCAGCCTGTCAACCTGAACTGCCAAGCACGCAGCGTGTGCCTGTTCAACACAACCATAAATAAAGTATCCGCATTCGGCATGGCTTGCAACAACTATGTAGCCAGCGAGAACCTAAGCATCCTGCAACGGTTCCGACCACTCGCCACGCGACGGGAATAAAGCCACTTTTGCGTCGCTCGTCAAGGGGATGTTGCCGTTACCGCAAACTCAGTTGTAAACAGCTTGCGTTTAGCCGCAATCGATGCTCGGCAATGCACTCAACCCTCTCCCGGCAGATGTTCAATCAATCGCCTTCATCCCCATCATTCCTCTCAACATCATGATCTGTCCAAGGTGGTAACTGTCGTGACCGATCAGGTACTGCAACCGATCCAATGGCACACTCGGATCAGCAATCGCCCCGCGCATCTGCTGGTGCGAATCGGCCAGTTGCACGGCTGTCCGCGACCAGTTGGCCTCCGTCACTTCCAGCGGCCCTTCTGGCGCATCCCAGTTACGTGAAGCTACTTCCGCTTCGCTCGGCCCTGGCCCACCCATCGTCCGCCGCAGCGCAACCTCGCGCCAGAACAGCATGTGGTTGATGATCTGCCAGATCGAGTGCCGTCCACCCGAGTGGTCAGCACCTTCCGCCACGACACTCGGCTTCCACGCCGCCTGTTTCGGCGTCAGGTCCTCCACCGCCCGCGACATCGGCGCGGCCCACAGTCCCGACATCCAGAACTCATCCCATTGTTTCAGCAGCATTTCGCGGTCCATGCCCTCAGCTTACCCTATCACGCCCCCCTTTCGCAATGCGATTGCTTCCAGCACCGACGTTTCCGCCGCAGGTTCATGAATCGCATTCGCCAAAAAAAACACCGCCCGTGATCCTTGCGGTACGGGCGATGCGATTGAGAATTCACAAACTTCAGCCGGTCAGTTAATGGATGGCCTTCGCAGCCAGCCGCTCCGGAGCCGGAATGCGCACATTCCAGATCAGTCCGAGCTTCTCCATGATCTTGATGATCACCCAACTCGAATCAAACTGCCACCACTTCAGACCGTGACGTGCCGAGGTCGGGAACGCATGGTGGTTGTTGTGCCATCCCTCGCCAAAGGCGAGCATTCCGAAAACTGCGTTGTTGCGGCTCTCGTCGTGGCTGCGGAAGTCCTGCTTACCCCAGAGGTGGCAGGCAGAGTTGATGCTCCATGTCACATGGTGCACAATAAAGATCCGCACCGCGCCGCCCCACAACAGCCCCATGAGCGCGCCGTACCACGACATCGTGAGAAGACCACCCGCCACGGTCGGCAGAAGAATGCCCAGAAAGACCCACAACGGGAACAGGTTGCTGACCCTGCGGATCAATGGATCAGATTCAAGGTCCTTGACATAGCGACGAAGGTCCGGATGGCTCGCCGTAAAGAACCAGCCGATGTGCGCGTGGAAGAATCCCTTCATGAAGCCGACAAACCCGTGCTCATGCCCGTGCGGAGAGTGCGGATCCTCTTTACCATCGCTGTGCTGGTGATGGCGGCGATGCGTCGCAACCCAATCAAGAATAGAACCCTCGATCGTCATCGATCCCAGGATCCCGAACACCGCCGTCATGAAGCGGCTCGTCTCAAACGATCGGTGCGTGAACAGACGGTGGAACCCGATGGTGATGCCGAAGCCCGACAGGAAGTACATCGCCGTAAGGGTTCCGAGTTGAACCCAGTTGAAGCTGTCGCCCCACAACAGCACCATCGCCACGATCATGCCAACAAATGGCAGGATGATCGCCGCAAGACTCAGCACGCGATTCAAGAGCGGAGCTTTGCCGCCTTCGAGGGTCGGTGCGGGTTCCGCATCCAACGTGTCAACCGCATCAGGGTCGATTGCCAACGCGACCGCGGCATCGATTGCGGATTCAGAGTCACGGTTCTTCGGTCCAGACTTCAGTTGTGGAGGGGTGGCCAACGCGGTCATTCAATAGACTCCTCAGCACGAATCAAGATCAAGAGAATCGGGAAAAACAACGACGCCGCGAAGAAGAAGGTCGTGGCCGATCTTCGCGGACATCGTTTATGGTACGTCGTCCAAACGGTCGGAGTTTGTTGAACGAAGCCCGAAGTCTCGTATTCAGCCCGGAGCGACCTCAATGAATGTTCCTTGGAATGTAGCAGCTTTCACCTTTGTACCTACGGTGTGGACTGCCGTTCTGACAGGGCCGGCGGTCTGTGCTCGGCAATCGGTCGCGCATCAGGCAAAAACGTCATCCTCTTCATGTGAGATGGTCTCCGCTGGCAGGAAGTTTCTCGGCGCCGATGAATCGCCCATGAAAGCCGACAACTACGCCAAGGAAATTGAACGCCTCAAGAAAAAGTTGGCGGGAAGCACCCGAGAAATGGCGCAAAGTCCTCATGCCCTTCTCTTGGCCACAATCGCTCAACGCGGCCAGCTCTTCGGGAACCGAACCAAGGGCTCGAACGCCGACACCACCATCACACACGGTTGCGATCGCACGACGTCCAGCAAACTCTCCCACACCATCGAGCTCATGAACCGCGAGCGTGCCGAGACGTTCTAACAAATGGAACGGCGCGGCCGTTGACTCGTTCATCTTCATCCCCGCGATCGACCGGCTCAAAGCCAAAGAGCCAAGAGTCATGTTCCTCAGGCTCGGCGAAAATCGACGAAAGCGCCCACAGACGACAAGCCTCCGACTGCTTCAATGCTGCGATTCGGACCGATTCGGTTGTGGAAGAACTGTGAAAAACCCTTTAGCTGCTTCCGAAGTACAAAGAGCCAGACTGCCACCATCTTGTGTCCCGATCACGGTCGTGGCGACAGACGCGGCCCAGGCCTAGCAATCGCCGCCCGCGACTGGTGGAACCACGGCCCCAAGCACCAGTTGCCGCGACCGCCGCCGCGTTGCAAAGTGAAGACGACAACCGCTTACAGCCTCGCGCGGGAGCCTCGAAGTGGGATGTCCTTCGGCCCCTTCTCTCGCATCCATCGCTGTCCACTCAAACAGGGGGATTGGTCCGCTGGGCTGGGCGCGTGAACTGGCTGCGCGTGCTACAATGGTCGCGGTCGAAGAACTAGGTCGTTCGAGTGAACGACGCTCTTTGTATCAGCCGACGCCGGACTCGCCCGAGTTTCTGCACGGTTTCAAAACGCTCTCGGGCAAAGGTATCTGGTGGCTTCAATGAAGCTTTACGTAGGCAATCTCTCGTTCAGCACGTCTGAGTCCGCTCTCCGCTCCGCTTTCGAGGCTTTCGGCGAAGTCACTTCGGCGACCCTCGTTATGGATCGCGACACCGGGCGCCCCCGTGGCTTCGGCTTCGTCGAAATGCCCGACAACTCGCAGGCCCAAGCGGCCATCGCGGGCATGAACGGCAAGAACCTCGACGGTCGTGACCTTACTGTCAACGAAGCTCGTCCCCGCGAAGATCGCGGCGGCGGCGGCGGTGGTGGTAGCCGTGGCGGCGGTGGTGGCGGTTGGGGTGGCGGCGGCGGCGGCGGCGGAAGCCGTGGCGGTCGTGGCGGCGGCGGCGGCGGTGGTGGTGGTGGTGGTGGTGGCCGCGGCGGCTGGTAACTCCAGTCTCCCGACTTCACCTCTTCGCTTCTGCAGCTTCAAAACCTGTCACTTCAAAATCTAAATGCTCACTACAGCAACCCCGCGTTGGCAACAACGCGGGGTTGTTCTCTTTCTGTTCACGTCATCTGCGCCAACCGATGAAGGGCCGCGCCCGTGACACGGTGAACGGTCCACTCGTTCATGCCCACCGCCCCTGCGGCTTTGTAAAACTCGATCGCGGACGTGTTCCAATCGAGCACTGACCATTCAAACCTTTCGCACCCGCGTTCGATGGCGATCGTCGCCACGCGCACCAGCAGCGCTTTGCCCAGTCCGCTCCCTCGTGATGCGGGGCGCACGAAGAGGTCTTCAAGATAAATGCCCGGCTTGCCGAGCCAGGTCGAGAAGTTGTGAAAGAAGAGCGCGAAGCCCTGCGGCGTTCCATTCAAGACTCCGATCAGGCACTCAGCGGTCGGCCCGCGTCCGAGTCCGTTGCCGAAGAGGTGCTGCCTTATCAGTTCGGGTGTCGCGACGGCCTGCTCTGGTGCTCGCTCATAGTCGGCGAGTTCACTGATAAGCTCAAGTATCAGTTGAACATCACCCGGATGCGCAGCGCGAATCTGAATGGTGGGTGTTGGCTGGTTGCGATTGGCTGATGTCACCATGAACCTCCGGGCGCACCTCGTGTTGATGAGGGTGAGGTGGGTGTGGTGCGCCCGGCAAGTTTAAGGCACGCATGCGGAGCGGGTCGTACCCGATCAATCAAACGGCCACGAGGTGCGGCTCTTGAGCTGAGCGGGCTTGACCTCCGCACTCGGCGCATCGTTGGGCTTGGCGCCGGGTTGGGTCTCATTGGGTTGGTCAAGATGGCGGGGTGCGCGGCGTTCGCGTGGACCTCCGCCGCGCGGGGCGGGCCGATCTTCCCGGTTCATCTGATGGTCCTTTGGGCCGCGATCTCGTGAGTTGAAGTCGCGCGGCCCATCGCCTTTGCGGGACTGCGGGGCGCGTGGCGGAGGTCCGAACCCCCGGCCTTGATCTCCATCAGTTCCGCGACGCATGCCGCGCGGGCCGTGTGGTGGCGGGCCTTGTTGATCGCGGTTGAACCCGTGCCGGCCATCGAACTCTGGCCCCTGCCCAGGCCCGCGTCCCCGACCCTGCTCGCCGCGGCCCTTGAATCCCTCACCGCGGATGCCCTGACGCGGCCCATCGAATGCGCGTGGCCCATCGAAGCGCGGGCTGCGGCCGCGAGGTCCGCCGCGCATCTCGCCGCGCGGGCCACCCTGTGCATCATTGTGCTCAGCATGAGGCCGCGCGAGAGGCCCATCGTGCGGGCCGGAGCGTGGACGATCGAACTCGCGACGGCTTTCTCCGCGGCGATCGGCCCTATTCTCAGCCCGCCCTTCAGCCCGCCCTTCAGCCCGCCCTTCAGGCCGCCCTTCGCCGCGGGCGCGACCTTCGGGGCGATCACCCTCGTGATGTGGTCGATCGTTCTGCGGCATTTCGCCACGCGGATGTGGTGGGCGTGGACCATCGGAGGGTTGAACCATGCTGATGGCCTGTGCGGATGAGCAGGCGATCAGCAGGGCGAGCGAAGTGATGGAGAGGGATCGGCGCATGGAGAGTTTCCTTTGAAGCCGGCAACGGCAGTTGCACGGTCACCACGCCAAACGCAGATGCGTGGGCTTCATTGCACGCTGAATGTTCGTGCGCGCGCTTGCCCAGATTTACAGGCGAACCACTTTCACAATCACCACCGGCTTGACGGGTACATCCTGAAGTCCTCCGTCTTCGGGGTTGGGCGCGATATCCGGGCGGTTCATGATCTTGCCACTCTTGATGATGTCCACAACTTCGAGCCCATCGACCACGCGCCCAAAGACGGCGTAGCCCGCGTTACCGGTCGTCTCTCGCGCGGTATCAAGCCGCGCGTTGTCGGCAACGTTGATGTAGAACTCGCGGGTCGCGCTGTCGGCATCCGGCTCGCGGGCCATGGCGATTGTGCCGCGTGTGTTCTTCAGCCCATTGGTCCACTCGTTGATAATCGTGGCATCGGGCAGGCCCGCATCTTTCGCGATCTTGCTGCGGTCGGTCAGGTCAGGGTTCCACCCACCGCCCTGAATCACGAATGAAGGAATGACGCGATGAAAGATCGTGCCATCGTAATGTCCCGCTGCGGCGTGCATGAGGAAGTTGCCAGTCGAGATCGGCGCCCGCGCCGCATCAAGCTCCAGGGTGATGTCGCCCTGAGAAGTCTGCATCAGCACACGCACAGGCGCGGCCCTCAACGGCAAAGGATTGCCCTTGGGCGCGGTCGAACCGGCACACCCGAAGAGGAGGGGCATTGAAACGGTGATGGAGAGAGCAAGGCGTGTGGATAGGCGCATGGACGCAGTGTACCGAGGGTGGATGCAAGGGGCGAGTGAGGCCCGTCACAACACGCATGATCGAGCGTGCCACTGGCAGGCTGCTCTGAGTCTTCCAGTGCCGGGCGCGAGGAGAATGGATAAACGCCGGCAGCCTCACGGTCGGCCGAACCTCCACCCGCCACACCAGCAGTAAGCCAAGCACACGCGAGTCTGGGTTGATCGGTGGTCACTTGCGGGCCTTGCGCTGCGGGTGCAGCGCTTACAAGAGAACGGGCCGTGGTGGTGAGCCGATGGTGACCTGGACCCTCCCCCCGACCCCCCTCCCTCTGGGACAGGGAGGTTGGATTCATCCGTCCGGGGTATCCATCAACTGCTGCAAGCGTGTGGCCAGCACGGATGAGAGTCGTGTCACCCAAGTCGGCTCGATCAGTCGGACACCGATCATGTCCATCAGGTGGACCTGATCCTTTCGGCGAAAGGCTGTGAGCTTGATGCGCACGAGGGCTTCAAGGCCGAGCACGCGGAACGAGCCCATGTCCTCGGACTCGCTCACCTCCGGGTTAGGTTCAGGCTCGCCGGGCCTCACGAGTTCACCCGCGAAGATGATATGAACCGCTTCGCGAGGCAAAGCGGCGGCGTGATCCAAAAACAGATCAAGCCCTGCCACCTCGCGATGGACGAAGCCCGCGTGTTGCAGTGCAGTCTTCGCGGCATCAAGGTTGCCGCGATGAATCATGATGGCAACATCCTGCGTGTTTCGTACGGCGGCACGGTCGATCGTGGCGACCCACGCCGCCACCGCGTGTCCACCGACAACGGCATAGGCCACACCGGCACCCTGGAGGGCCGCAGATGCACGCAGCAAGCGTTGACGCACCTGTTCCACAACATCCACCATTCACTGAAGCAGGTCGGTGGGAATGGGAAGCCCGGTAGACACACCACATCGTAGGGCTGGCCTCAAGCACGCGGTTTGGGGGTGAGGGGAACTGAAGAGCCACTGGCTGGAAGCGAGTGCTACCAAAAACCGGGGCAGCTTTGCCTCGTACAATCACGCCCTATGTCTTACACCGTGCTTGCCCGACGTTACCGCTCGACCGACTTTGATGGCGTTGTTGGTCAGGAAGCGATTTCCAATACGCTCAAGACGGCGATCGCCACCAACCGGGTGGCGCACGCCTACCTCTTTACCGGCACGCGCGGCGTGGGCAAGACCTCGATGGCCCGCATCTTTGCCAAGGCCTTGAACGCCGTCGATGAGAAGGGCGTTGAGAACCCGGAGATCGGCAAGGCGATCATGCAGGGTCGTGACACCGATGTGATCGAGATCGACGCGGCGAGCAGCAACTCGGTCGAGGAAGCGAGAACGCTGATCTCGAACGCCGCGTATCGGCCGCTGCGGGGGCGGAAGAAGATCTACATCATCGACGAAGTTCACATGCTGTCATCCGCCGCCTTCAACGCGTTGCTCAAGACGATGGAAGAGCCGCCAGAGCATGTGGTGTTCATCCTGTGTACGACCGAGACGCACAAGGTGCCAGCAACGATCCAGTCGCGTTGTCAGCGGTTTGACTTCCGCAACATCGCGACCAGCAGCATCGCCGGGCATCTGAAGAGCGTGGTGAAAGATGAGAAGTGCGAGGCTGAGCCTGAGCTGCTGCACATGGTGGCGCGCCTGGGCAACGGCTCGATGCGCGATGCGCTCTCGATCATGGATCGGCTGATGGCCGCGGGTGAAAAGAAGCTGACGACCAAGCTGCTGGCGCATTTGCTCGGGTTGCCCGATCGAACACTGGTGGATGACCTGGTCACCGCTATCGCCGACGGCGATGCGGGCGCATCGTTGAAGGGGGCGGATACCCTCTCAAAACGCGGCGTCACGCCCGATCAGTTGCTCTCAACGCTGGCCGATCGTTTCCGCGATCTGATGGTGCTCGCGGCCTGCGGCCCTGAGACGGATCTGGTGGAACTGAGCGATGAATCGCGTACACAATCGAATGTGCTCGCACAGCGGTTTGATGCCGCGGGACTGACACACATGATTGCCATCTGCGATTCGGTCGCGCGGTCAAGCAAACTATCGAGCAGTCCGCGAGCGCTGGTGGATGCGGCGATCGTGCGGCTGGCGCCGTCACGGCTGCGGCTGCGGCTGCGCCTGCGCCTGCGCCTGCGATTGCGGTTGCAATTGCGGTTGCGGTTGCGGTTGCGGCCGCAGTTGCGGCTCCAGTAGCGGGTGGGGGGGGCACCCCCACCCCCCACCCCCCC
>JBBSBC010000002.1:0-48161 GCA_038251595.1 Phycisphaerales bacterium
CCGCCGTTGTCGATGCGATCGACACCGATTGAGTAGACGGTTGCCCGTTGAACTGAGCCTTCGGTGTAGACACGGTATTTGATCGGTTGCCCATCGTATTGGTCGATGGGAACTGTGGGGAGCAGGTCGGGCACCAGCGCATCGAGTGAGGCGGGATAGACGCCGCGTTGACGGCGATGGGCTTCGAGCGCAATCGCGACAAGTGTTCCGTCGCGCGATTGGCGCGATCTGGCCAAGGAACGATCGGCACTCCCGAAGGCGGGCATCATGATGCGTAAGACCGAGTAACGCATGGACTTGATGGACGACTGATCGATGAACGCCATTTCGTCGTCGAGCAAAGAACGTTCGCGTTGCCAAAGCGGCGTGCGCGATTCGGCAACCGCGACATCATAAAGTCGGTCCGCTTCGCGCGCGAGTTCGGAGCGTGGGGCCATACCCACGATCGTCAGCGGACCAGTCGCGTTGGCCAGGACATCGTCGGAGCGTTTGACTCCGTGTTCTGGAAACGATTGCATCTGATGGAAGTACTCGTACCCTTCTTTCGTCATGTGTCCGCCGCCGCGGCCATTGTCGGAGTAGGTGCGCTGCAGCATGTCGGGAAAGCTGCGGCGTTCAAGATCAAGATCAAGCGAGAGGGCCGCATCATCAAACTCCGCCAGCGTGTGCGCGAGTTGTTGCAGATGCGTCTCGTGCAGCAAGGTCGTCGGCAACGTTGCCAGAACAGCGTCGAAAGCCATTTGCAGAATGGCGACCTTGACGAGCCGGCTGATGAGAAACGTCGGTTGGTCGGCGTGGCGGGCAAGGCCGCAGATCGTGCGGATATCGGCCACGAATCGATCCGGATCACCCACCTCAGCCGCGCGCCGGGCATCGACAAGCACGATGCGGGTGATCTGGCGGAACTCACCGAGTTGGGGAAGCACGATCCTGATCAGCGATGGATTCTCTTCGGGCGCTGGAAGACTCAATGGAGCCTTTCCATCGCGCTCAGCTAAGTACTGGTGGTAATCCGCGGGTGGCTGGTCCGACGATTCCAACCCGAGCGAAGGCAGGCTGGCCGTCTCACGGATCAGCGCGAGCGCATCGGCCTTGCTTTCAACCCACGCCGCGGCATCTTTCCATCGCGGGCTGCCGGGGCTTTGCGGCCATGAATCCAGATTCCAAGCTGTGCGCGTCTCGGGTGACTGATCAATCAGATCTGCGTTGGTCGTCAGGGCACTGGGAACCGCGCCGAGTACGCGGATGCCACGCATGTAGATCGGCCAGGCCGGAGTGCCTCTCACTTCTCCAGCCGCCTGAGCATTGATCTCGGCAATGTAGTTTCTTGCGATGGTCGGGCGCGTGCTGTAGAACATCACCAGCAAGACGACGTAGGTCACCAGCAGACCAACAAACAAAAGACCGACCGCGCGTATGGACAGGCGATACGCCTGAAACCACATTGGGCGGGCCCGCTTCTTCGATCTTCTGATCAATCTCGCCACGTTCGCGGCATCGCCAAACGACTTCAGCAGGTCTTCGGGTGATCGGCCCGCACTCAGCCCATCGGCAAAGTGTGTGCAGAGTTCGCTGGCAACATCTGTTTGTTCTGATCGCCACAGCCGAGTCCGCGCGACCACCTCGCGCACACGGTTGGCGATCGGGGCGGGAAGTTCAGACCCGTTCACCACGGCCCGCCATGGTGATCGTTGCGATCGCGTCAAGCGCCACGATTTGGGCATCACGTTGATGCGCATGGTGAGCAGACGCGAGATGATGCCCGAGCGCGTTGATTGTGCTGCAACAGGCTCCGGTGATGCGGTCGTCGAGTTGGGTCTCGGGTGCTTGTCGGTGGACATGGTTCACGCCCCCCTTCCGACCATCGCGGGCACGAGCGAGAGAACGCCCAGACTCGTGAACGCGGCGGCCAGCCGCGCAAACTGCTCGGTGTCGGTGGCCAGTTTTTTCTTACCTCTCGCCGTGAGCTTGTAGTACTTTCGCTCGCGACCCTCGGGGCTGTCTTTCCAGTGAGCATTGATAAACCCCTTGGCCTCAAGGTTGTAGAGCATGGGGTACAACGTCGATTGCCCCATGGCCAGAACCCCCGCCGTCTGCTTATCCAGCGATTCGACAAGCTCATACCCGTACATTTCACGCCGTTCGAGCAGTTTGAGCACCGCCAGAGGCCCGGCGCCGCGCATCAGTTCGGTCTCAACTTTCGACATGGGCAGGCTCCACAATGGTGACGCATACTATGTGACACATAGTATACGCACTCAGCCTGTATCGGTTGCAGCCCGCGCTTACTTGGGTGGGATCAGCGAAATTTTCGCCGTGCCATGTTTCCCGCCGCGGCGGTAGGCGACTTCGATGCTCGTGCCCAGCTGAAGCTCGCCGAGCACGCGGGCGAGGTCGTTGAGGTCGCGGACGGGTGTGCCGTTGATGGCGGTGATGACATCGCGCATGCGGAAGCCCGCATCGCGTGCCTTGCCTGTCGGAAGGCTGTCAATGGTCGGACCATCGCCCGTGCCCGGACCGATGTCGAAGGGCAAGTTCGCCTCACCTTGTCCGACCACTTCCGCAACTTCGGGCAGTTCGCGCAGCCAGGCGCGAAAATCCCGCTCGGTCTCCTTGAGCGGTCGTTCAAAGACTTGCTCAAACGCGATGCGCCCCGTGGGGTCTTCTTCAAACTTACGCACGTACTCGGTATACCACGCACGCAGCTTGCCGCGAACCGAGAGGTAGACGAAGATGGCGCGAGCCTGTGCATAAAATGCCAAGGGCCGGCTGGCGATGAATCGCTTCTGATCCATGGCGAAGAGCACTTCCCACGGTGTGAGCATGCCGCCTTTATTGAGCCGACGCGCCATATTGGTGCGCCATGATGGAAGGGCCTTGAACGACGAATCGCCCTCGGGCTCGATATCTTCGACAAGGCTGCACAGGCCTTCCATGATCCAGATCGGGTGTCGCTGACCGAGTTGATCCATGTGCCGCCAGTGCAGGACGTGCCAGTACTCGTGGCGCACGGTCGCGCCCAGATCCTGAGCGACGAGCTGCTTGCTGTCGTGGCTGTAGTTGCCGCCGACATTCTGCCAGTTTGCGCCAAATCGACGCGATGCCCACCGGGCATAATCGCTGCGAGCGGGAAGAATGACCAGCACCCATGGGGGTTGGCGATCGGGCGCACCGCCGGTTCGCAAGGGCTCATCGGCGGGAAGAACGAGCGCGTTCCAGCAGGAAGTCAGCCGCGCGATCTCTTCCTTGCTCTGCTTGAAGAGCGTCGGATCAAAGGCCGTGACATACGCAAGCCGCAGGCCATCATCTTTCTCGATCGTGTACCGCGTACTCGAACCTTCACCACCAAAGACCAGCTTGGCCTTTTCGAGTGTGGCATCAATGCGTCGATCAAGAAACTGATCCCACCCCGAGACGATGGTCTTGTACGACTCAAGCCCGCGAACAGCGATCAGGTTTGGGTCGTTCTGAAGCTGTCTGAGGTCGGCAAACCCTCGCGCGATCGACTGTTGAAGCATCTTCACCGCTTCATCCACCCTGCCCTGCATCGCGAGCGCACACGCAAGGTTGTACCAGTGTACGAAGTTGTCGGCATCGAGCGGGATCAACTCGCGCAGCGCGGCTTCGGCGGCGGCATAATCACTCTTGGCAAAGGCAGTGAAGACTTTGCGTTCGAGTTCGGTCCGCAGTCTTTCCGCCTCATCAACGGTGATGGTCCGCGGCGGGCTTATTCGTTCGATCGTGTTGGGCGAGACTGTTGGTGCGGGCGGATCAGCGCACGCCGGCATCGCGTGCGGTCCAAACATCATCAGCAGTGCGATGGCGATTGCGATGCGGTAAAGCATGGGTTGAAGCCTGCCACCGGGCGGTGGTGAGTTGTGCCTTATGCCGAAGTGATCCGCGTCAACGCGCCCTCGACCCTTACGCGGCCCGTTAGCACCAGTTGCAGAGCCTCAGGATAGAGCGCACACTCCGCCTCGAAAACCCGCGCCGCCAACGCGTGCGCGTTATCGTCTATAAGAATCGGCACCGCTCGCTGAGCGATGATCGGGCCGCGGTCATAGGCATCGTCAACATAGTGGACTGTGCATCCGCTCACCTTGCACCCTGCGGCGAGCACCGCCGCGTGGACGTTATTACCGTACATGCCCCTTCCGCCAAAGGCGGGGAGGAGTGCCGGATGGATGTTCACGATCCGTTGCTGAAACCCCGGTGGGATTTTCAGCAGCCGCAGATACCCGGCGAGCGCGACAACGTCGATCGATCTTGAAGTCAGGAGCTTTTCAAGCTGCTCAGCCGGAACATCACCGGGAATGACAAGGGTTTCGATTCCCACAGCACGAGATCGTTCCGTCCCCAGGCATTCTCGTGAGCCGATGACCAGCGGGATCTCTGCGTGCAACCCTTTGCGTGCAACAGCACCAATCAGGTTGATGAGCGTGCGGCCTGAACCACTGAGCATGACGGCCAGGCGGGAAGTCTTCATGGATCAGTTCGCGGATTAGGAGACCAACTTGAGAGCGGACTCGCGATCGGGCGCGATCTTCAAAACCCGTTCAAGGTGGGTGATCTTGAGAAGGGTCAAAATATCGGTCGAGAGCCCGAAGATGGCAAGTTTGCCCCCTTGCGCGGCACACTCCTTGTGAAGCGTGACCAGCATTCCAAGCCCCATTGATGCCAGGAGCATGACCTCGGTGAGGTTGAGCACAATCCGCCACTCTCGGCTCGGCGCGGCGGTCTTGACATCGACTTCGACAATCTGGGCCTCGCGTGCGCCGATCTTTTCACAATGCACCGAGGCGATGAGGACCCGGTCTGTCTTTTCAATGCTGGTATGGGTAAAGGTCTCGGCCATGGGTGATCGGAGTGTAGCGAGAATGGCCGCGTTCGTGGGGATGCGATCCGGGGTGATATGTTGCCGCGCAATGTGGGTTTGGACCACTACCCATGGGTTGAGAAACCGCTAACATTCCCGCATGATGCCCCCAGGCTTTCTCACCGCACAGTTGCTGGTCAACATCGCTGTTATTCTCGCCGTGGTTCACTTGCTACTTGTGCTCGCTGGCTACAGCACGTACGGCGAGCGGAAGATCTCGGCGTACATACAGGATCGTATTGGCCCGAACCGGGTCGGTTTTGACCTGGGTCTGCCCTTTCTGAAGTTCCTTAGGGGCATGTTCGGACTTGGCCAGCCCGCCGCGGATGGGCTCAAGTTCATGCTTAAAGAGGACTACATGCCTCGGGGGGCGGATCGAACCCTGTTCACGCTTGCACCCATTATTGTGGTGATTCCGGCCCTGATCGGGTTCGCCGTCATCCCGTGGGGAGGCACGTTGAGCCTGCCTGAAACGATTCGACTGCCGCTGATCGGTTGGCAAATCCCCGGCGGCGATGTCGTGGTTGCCGGGGCAAACATCAACATCGGCATCGTCTACCTGCTCGCCGTTGCCAGCGTGAGCATCTATGGCATCACGCTCGCGGGTTGGTCGAGCAACAACAAGTACGCATTCCTGGGCGCGCTGCGTTCGAGCGCGCAGATGATCTCGTACGAGATTCCGATGGGCTTGAGCATCTTGACCGTGCTGCTCATGGTCGGGAGCCTGATGCCCGAGAAGATCATCGAGTACCAGGTGGCCAACGGGTGGCTGGTGCTTGCCCATCCCCTCGCCGCGGTGATCTTCTTCATCTGCATTCTGGCTGAGTGCAACCGAACGCCGTTCGACAACGCCGAGTGCGAGCAGGAGTTGGTCGCGGGCTTCCACACCGAGTACAGCTCGATGCGCTACGCCCTCTTTCCCTTGTCAGAATACATTCATATGGTGGTTTCGAGCGCGTTCTTCTCGCTCCTTTTCCTCGGGGGCTATCACCTCCCGCTGGGCTTCATCTCGGCCGACCACCTGCTGCACCCGGAAAACACCACGATTCTCGCGGTCATACTCAAGTTTCACGTCTTCTTCGGCAAGGTCGTGGGCCTTGTCCTCTTCATGATGCTCGTTCGGTGGACAATCCCACGGTTGAAGTTTGATCAGGTGATGCAGGTCGGTTGGCAGGCGTTCATCCCGATCTCGCTCATCATCGTTGTGCTAACCGCCGTCATGGTGCATCTCGATCTGACGACTTGGCCGGCCATGCTCGCTGCGAATGGCGTCTTGATTGTGCTTGTTCTCGCCGTGCTGCCACTCATGCCCCGCGCCACCAGCAATAAGAAGGTGCGTCTGGCAGGGTCGAGGTTTTATCCGCTTGCGGGCGAGCGTGTACGCACAACACCCGCCGACCCGAGAGCGATCGAGGATCGGCCCGTTCAAGGTACGGCCGCCGTTTAAGCGCTCGCCATCCCTTCACTTGTCCTGCTTACTGCGTGGGCAGCACCTGATCGGTCGGCCGGTTGACGCGGTACGACCGGACGAGCAAAAAGTTGCGTCCCCGGTAGTTGAAGACCTCGCCACTGACGGTGTAGGTCGCGGCCTCTCCCGCGCGGTCGCTCAAGGCTTCGATCATTTCAAGTGTTTGCGAAGGCATCAGCACAAGCGCGATGTTGCCTGCATCCGTCGGCTTCGCAGCCGGATCGGCATTGTCTGTGTCAAAGCTGAAAGTCAACGCCCCATCGCTTGCACGGGTTATCCGGCCGCGTCGTGACGAAATCGCACCGACGGGCAGGCCTTGGCCAGTCGCTTCACGCGAAGCCCCCGTTTCGGCAGCATCAGCGGGGGTAACCGTCAGGTTCGCGCCGCTGGGGGCACGCATAGGCGAAGTTGCTGGAACGGTCGAGGCTACCCTATCCAGCCTCCCGACAATATCTTGAATCGAGGGTTCGCCCGTCGGTGGTGCAGCCGGCGCAGGGGTTGGCGGAGCGGCATTCGGATTCGGGGTGGCACCTGCGGTTGGGTTGGCCGTCGGTGCTTCGGTTCGAACCGCCATTGGTGGCGCGGCGACCAGAAGGTAGTTCAGGTCGCGGTAGACAAAGGCCTGCCCGGTGACGAGCATCCGGACCCCATCCGCGTTCCCACCTGCGGCCGCGACGCGATCGACCATGCGTTCCATCGCGGCCAGGTTCAGGTTGGGGAGAACAACCATCGATGGCAGGACTCGACCAGTAGCATCAGGGTCGAAGATGAAAAACCAGCGGCCAGACTTCCCACGGAGGAGTTGACCCCGCGCGGCGGAGACGAAGGTCCCTTCGCGAACCAACGGGGCCATGGTCAGACCGCCGAGTTCTTCACTCACCGCACCCGGCAGGTTCGGGCGGACGGGTTCAGGCTTGGCATACGGAGAGGGCGAACCGCCACTGCTCTGCCCAAACGTCTGCCCAACCCCAATAGCCAGCCAGAGGCCGGAGATCAGGAGCAGGGTGAAAACGTGTACATTGCTCTTCGGGTTGAACTGATTGATGGGCACCATATCGGGATGTTATCGGCAGATCGGGCCTGATGATGTGGACACCTGAAAATGGTGGTCGTTGAGAGCCGTTCTGACAACCCAGTTCAGGTGGCTGCGGCCATCCCTGCCGACCATGGGTGATGTCGGTGAGGTCTTTCCGGAAGGAAAGGTTGCTGCTGGAAGCTCAGCACAGTCTTTGCTCAGGCTTGACGATCGACCTGAACCGATGTACGGTCATGCTGTCGTACGACCACCCTGGCCGCGTACCAAAGTGGTCTAATGGAGCGGATTGCAAATCCGTTGCGAAAGCTTCGTCGGTTCGAATCCGACCGCGGCCTTTCAGGCGATCGAAAAACGCCCGGCTCACACTGAGCCGGGCGTTTTTGTTGGTCCTAGGTCCGCGAACGGTCAGAATCAGTCCCATTGTTGGCGTGCGGAGATGGGTATTGATGAGGGGTTGATCCGGTGGATCGAGGCTCAAGCATTCTTCGCGACATGGTCCGATCACCACATGCCAGCCTGACCCAGAGACGTGGTTTCCACCTATCGATCGTGGGTCGTTCGATGTCGCGTGCAAGTTTAAGCGGATTGCGATGCGTCGGGCCTTGTGGATGTGCGCGAAATGAAGTATAAATGTGGGTTTATGCTGAGGGGTCAAGGCCCCCATTTCGACCAAACAGTGATGACTTTGACAGTGGTTGCTTGGTGATGTTGGTCAATCTGTTTTCCACGCGATCGTGCGGTGCGGCGAGCGAATCGCGCATGTTTATTGGCGCAACAAGTCCTCTTGGTGTAGGTTGTTCGTGGAGGGGTCGGTCGGTTTGGCGAATGACGTTTGTTGTTCGCGGATGGTTTGCAGCGTTTTGAGCCCGGTCGCATTCCTGCCCAAGCGCAGAGAGATACATGACACGTCCCAATGATCGTCTTCCCAAAGCCCGCTCAGTCTTTTCACGATTCGTACGCGGACCTGAACGGTTGCTTCGCGCGGCGGGACTCGACAAAGCGGCGACTGGCTCGCGCACCGTCATGGAGTTGATGGAATCTCGACTCCTGCTCACGACGTTTGACCCGAACGGGATGGGCATCGGAGCCCTCACACCCGCAACACTCGCGCTCGGGAGCGGCGATCGTGTAATTGTCGATCTGGTCGGGGGCACGACCCAACGCGACACCATCACGGCCAACACATCGATGCACCTCGGTGGCGTGCTGCAGCTCCGCCTTGGTGCCGGGGCCTCGCTGGTTGCCGGAAACCGCTACGACATCCTCTCGCTGAACAGCGGAACCATCACCGGCGCATTCCTCGCCATTGAAGGTCTGGATGCCAACGGCGCGGGTCTGGACTTTGTGGCCATTCAAGGACCGGGTACGCTCACGATCGTCGCGACCAATCTGCCCACGGCCGACTTCTCGATCGTGACCGGCTCGCAGGCCGATGCCGACACCTTGATTGATTTCTTTACGCAGGGCAGCACGGATGGGTTGGATGATGAGGCGGTGGTGACAGGCGTGCTGCACATGCTCGGGCAACGCATCACCGGTGAACTTACGTTGACCGAAGTGAACAACGGTGGCGCGCAGCTCGGCCTTGCCCTCGGACCCACCAGCCCCGCCCTCGCCGACACGGGGCGGATTACGTTCACGACCGGCGGCATCGATGTGCTCAGCCTGTTCGGCGAGCCGACATTCACGTTGAAGAGCCGCACCGCTATTGCAAGCGAGCGCGGCTTGCGCATGGATGCTCCGCTCACCGGCGGAGCCTTCGCCTTCGGTGACAGTGTTTTGCCGGTGACCAGCGGGCTGACGGGCGGCTTCGGCCCCTTTTCATTCGAGAATGTCGCGCCCTCGCTGAACAGCTTTGTTCTTGATGCCCAAACGCTCTCCGCCGACCCGGGCTTCACGGCTGACAGCCTTGCCTTGATGTTCGGCATGGCTGGCGCTGATAACCCCGGGGGCGTAGCTGCCGAGGCGACAGGCATCGATGTCTCGTTCGGCGTGGGATTGCAGTACAACGGCATGGCCATTGTGAACAGCAGTTCTGGCGGCCGGTTCAGCGTCGGAGCAGATACGTTCCACCTCGAAGTGCCGAACGTGCTGACCGCCGATGCTACCAATATCGATTTCGGGTACGACCCCGATGCCGATCGAACGCAGACGCTGGTCACGATCGAGACCCTTGATGTCACGATCCCCAAGCTGCACCTCTCGGGCAGCGTCGCGCCATCGATGATGTATCCCGATTCAGGACTTGTGGTCCGGGGCGATGGGTTCCAGCTTGGTACGGTGCGCATCACGCTCGATACCAGCGACATCATGCAGATGGACCCGACCCCCATCCCCGGCTATCTGCGTGTGAACAACTTCCTGCGGGTCAAGGACCCCTTTGTCGAGGTCGTTGATTTCGGAATGTCTTTCGCCGCCAATGGGTCGGTGCTCTCGTCAAGTGTCTCGTCGTTGACAATCGGTGTAGGTGGCATCATCGTCGGCAACCCGACAAGCACACTCAAGGCCACCGGAACCAACCTCGCCGCCACGCTGACGTTCGCGAGCAACATCCCCAACGGCTTCATCTTCACCGCCGACAACCTCACGTTCGAGCTTGGCTCATTCGTCAAGTTCGCGGCCGACGATATCGAGATCAACACCACCGCAACAGGCATGGAAAACCTGCTGACCGTCAACGGCAGCATCAGCGTCTCGATCGCGCTCGATGAGCTCTTCCGCGATCCGATGGATATGACCGCACCGAGCGTCGGGTTCAGCGGCTCGGTCGGACACTTCGCATTTCAGGCCGATGGCGAGTTCGTCCGGCTTGATGGTTTCTTCGTGAAGTTCAACGCCAACTTCGGCGATCTGACCGACTTCCTCGGACGCGTGGAGTTCCCATCCGAAGACATGCCGGTGGACACCGGCTTTGATGCCGAAGTTCTCCTTGAATGGCCCGACTGGAATGCGGACCCCGGCCGTTTCATCATGGATCTCTCCCTGCACGTCGGTGGCACCGTCGGCCCGCTTCAGATCGCGGGTGGCTTTGATCACCTGCTGATCGACTCGGGCAAAATCCGCGATGGCGAGTTCCCGATCATCGGGCTTGAGTCGGCACAGGTTACCGTTGGCACCGCGCCCGGTCAGACGCTCTTCGGCAGCACCTTCGTGGGTTCGCTCATCGTCGGCTTTGTCCGCTTCGATTCGAGCGGCGGGCGCGTGAGCTTCGACGATGCTCGTGCCGATCCGGATCTGGTCGAAACATCGATCATGTATTTCGCCGCACGCGGCGATTTCAGCATTGCCGGCATGGGTGTCAAACTCATGTTCGGGTTCTCCGAACTCGGTTTCCTTCAGGCCTATGTCCAGGCCGATGTTCCCATCCTGATCGAGCCCATCAGCGGGTTGACCATCACCGGTTTCCGCGGCGGAATCACGCTCAACGCCACATCGCTCCCCAACATCACCGATCCGAACGATCTGCGCAGCCCGATCTTCAAGCCCGCGCGCAAACTCTCGCTTGATGAGTGGAAGGATTCGCTCGAACAACTCGTTGTTAATCAGGTCGGAGGCAACGTCGGCTTCCTCTTTACGCTCGACGCCACCGATCTTCCGTCGCTCGATGGTGTGATGAATATCGGCACGCTTCCCGGTGCCGCGCTCCTGCGTTCAGAGCTTGTTGCCCGAGGCTTCGCGCTCAGCAGCGATTTCGGTGTCGCGACCGTCACAACTCTCGATTCCGGCGATGTCTGGCTCATCAAAGATCGTGGTCAACAGTTCCTCATCGAACGCAACTCGACGAGCGATTTCGACATCTCCACCATCGGCTTCAGCATTGTGCCTGACGATGGGCTCGGCGCGTTGCCGGCAGGCTCAGCAACCGCGATAGCAGGTTCGATCGACGCGACCATCACCGGGAGCGATCCCGCCGGCATGCCGTGGGCACAGAACCTCGTGGGCTTGTTCGCTCGCGCGGGCGTGGCGATCTCCGACAGCGCGGTGGTCTCCGAGATCACCGCTGGCGAGAAGTGGGAGGTTGAGCAGGATGGCGTGATGTACACGCTCACGCTCAAGGGCAACGACCTCGCCCCGAATGAGGTCCAGGCCTATATCGTTACCGGTGGCGAGGCCGGTTCATTCGGCGCGGCCAGCAACCCCATCCGCATCGAAGTCGGCTTCACCCTCTACAGCTCGTACGTCAGCCGCCAGGTGATGGAGTTCAACGTCGATGCCATCATCACCACCGATGGCAAGTTCGTGCTGCTCGGCGACATGATCTTCGGCAACACCGGCTCTGGCGAGCCTGCGCTGAGTGTCGAAGCCAAGATGTTCTTCAACCTGTCGAACCTCACCGCAGGTCGGCTCGACATCCTCTTCCTCGTCGATTTTAATGTCCCCAATCTGCCCGACGGCTTCAACCCCGTTGTGTCGATCTACGGTGTCTTCAGCATGGGCTTCTACATCGATAACGCCGAGCCGTTGCCCGACACGGCGATCGATCAGGCCTACCTCATGGCCAACACATCCGATGCCGCGGGCGATCAGGATGGTCTGCTCACTGTTGGCGACCTCATCGCCGATGCCAACCCGGACAACGATCCCGACTACTTCAAGATCCGACTCGCGGGCTCTCCGACCGAGGGCATCGCCGTGGTGCGCATCTCCGATGCGCAGAGCTTCCGCCTCGGCGGGCCTGATCCTGCTCACCCCGAACTCGGCGCGGGCTTCATCCAGCTCACCATCAGCCCCGCCAAAATGGTCCTCGATTTCAGCGCCGCCCTCTCAGCCGAAGGGCTTATCACCGCGGGCGGCATCGTTTCCGCGGCGGGCAGTTTCACGCTGGCCTTTGACGCTCAGGGCGATTTCGATGCGCTCTATGGCGTTGCAACCATCGATGCCACCACCGAAACCATCGCTCCGCTGGCCGCGGCAGGCATTCTTGGCACATTCAACGCAACACTGAAGGTCAACACCGACGACGAAGCACACCTCGTTACTCTGCAGTTGCCCTTCCGTCCGTCGCCCGAAGACTTCGCTCTCGCCGCGCATTCCTTCGGCATCTTCATGGTCGCCACGCTCACGTTCGAGCCACCGGTCGTCGGCAGCATCTTCAACATGCAGATCACCGGCGCCTTCGCGCTCGAAGGGAGCGAGGCCGATGGCTTCAGCCTCTTCATTCTGGGCACGATGCCCGTGCCGATTCCCGCCGCGGCCGCGCTCGGCTTGCGGATGGATGTCGTCGGCCTGCTTCGCATCAATGGCCAGGGCATCGCGGCGCGGCTTGAACTCGCCGTGAACAACGACAATTCGGCCGTGACCAAGATCTTTGACTTCGGCGTCGAGTTCCAGCTCTACATGAACAGCACGCTCACCGAGCAGGTCTATGTGCTGCCTTCCAACTTCTCCGATCGCTTCGCCGAGAATCTCCCCGCCTCGCTCGCCAATCGCCTGGTCTTCAACGGAACCGAAGTCAGCATCACCATCCCCTCTCACGCACCGCTGCTCACCTACAGCACCGACGGCGCGGTCGATCCTGATGCTGGCGCATACTTTGTTTTCCAGGGACTTGGCCACATCTACATCAATACGCCCGGCAGCAACACGACGTGGCTCGACATCACCGGCAGCGCCCGCATCGCGCTCAAAACAGTTCTTGTCAACTCGACCCTCACCACGCAGTTCGAGTTTGAACTCCACGGCAGTGCTTCGCTCACGCCCTTCGGAACCGTCTCGGTCGATGGCGGCCTGATTGTTCAGTTGATCATCGGCAGCGGCGGAATCACCTTCGACCTTGCCGGCGCGGTCGCCTTGTCCGGCAACTTGAACCTCGGCCTGCTCTACTTCAATGCCGATGTCGAACTCCAGTTCAACACATTCAATGTTCAAAAAGATGTCGCGGGCATTCTCGTTCCTGCCAACTCCGTGCGTGTCTATCTCAGTGGTGAGCTGGGAATCACCGGCGGCTTCAAACTCGCCAACGGCACGTTCATCCTCACCAACTCGCCCGATCGTCTGTCGTTGTCCGTCACGGCCAGCCTCAACTTCTACGCGGTCTCGCTCACCATCGGCGGTTCAGCCGATGTTTACAAGACCAGCAACCCGGGCCTTGTCCTTGATATCGGCATCAGCGACTTCTCCTTTGGTGTGCCCAACATCGTCGAGATCGAAGGCAGCAACATCTACCTGCGGATGAACACGCGCAGCGGCCCCGGCTCAGACACCAGCACGCTTGGCAACTCCGTGCCCCGTGGCTCACTCGAAGTCAACATCGGGCGCATCGCGCTCGTGCTTATCGGCGAGCTTGAGGTGGCCAGCGGCTCAGCCCGCGTCACCTTCGCCAACAGCAAGTGGGATCTCGAAGCCCACGTCATGCTCGATCTGTTCGGCATCGCCACGCTGAGGGCCGATCTGCACATCTACTCAACGGGTGAGTTTGATATCTACGTCGAAGGCCGCATCAACCTCGGCGGCGGCGGAACCGGCCTCTTTGGTGAAGCCCATATTCGTGCGAGCTATCTTGCCACCAACAATGGCAACAACACGCTTGATGGCACGTCCGACCTGATTGTCGAAGGCGGCGGTTCGTTCCGCATCAAGATCATCGGCATCACGCTCCTTGGTGTTAGCGTCAACTTCAGCTTCAACGGTTCAACCGGCCGCCTCTCAGCGCGCGGGTGCGTCGAGACCCTCTTTGGCGATATCTGCCGCACATTCACGATTGGTTACTTCCGCGTCTCCGCCCCGCCGCCGGTCTATCTCGCTGGTCCGCAGGGCTTCAATCAGAATCAGCCGGGCGACGATTACTGGCGGCCCGATTCGGAATGGTCAGGCGGAACGCTCTACCTCAATGCCGGTGCCGGCAGGGCCAACTACCGCAACTACGCGGGCGATACCACGGAAGAGACGTACTTCATCAAGGTCGTCACCGATCCACCATCCGAGCCCGGCAAGCAGACCATCGAGCTTTCGGGCATGGGCAAGACCCAGACGTTCGTCAACGTCACCAGCATCGAGGGCGATCTGGGTGATGGCGATGACTTTGTCTATGTCGATAACGCGGTCTTTGTCCCGGTCAACATCCGCGCTGGCGCGGGTTCCGACGAGGTCTACCTCTACGGCTCCGGCCCGGCCACCATTTACGGCGATGAGGTCAACACAACCACCCTCGCGTTGCTCACCTACAACGACTACATCTTCAGTTCTTCGGGCAAGGCCACCATCTACGCCGGGCCCGGCAACGACATCATTGACGGCGGTGGCAACGACATCATCAATGCGGGCGATGGCGACGATGTGGTCACGTTCGATGCCAACGGAAGCACGAGCGGGTCAGTCGCCGGCGGCGCGGGCACCGATCGTTTCCGTGTCAAACTCACCAGTGCATCCGAGAATATCACCATCGCAGCCGCCGCGGGTGTTCAGTTCCGGGTTCAGAGTCGCACCACGTCAAACCCATCCATCCTCCTTGGCTCGGTCGGCGCCGGCAGCGGGTTTGAAATTCTTCAGGTCGAAGCCGGCGGGGGTGCGGATATCGTCCGTCTCTCCGATCTCAGCGGCACCGGTCTCTCCAGCATCTATGTCGATCTGAGCAAGAACCAGACCGGTGTCACGCTTGTAACCCGCGAGAACCCGGAGTCCACCACCACCCCGCGCGAAACGTATCAGGTCGAAGTCCCGGTCTACGCCAACGACACAGATGCCGACCTCGTGATCATCGAGGCCGGCTCAGGCGCCGATATCATCACGCTCAGCACCGCGGCCGATACCACCGATCTTGACGACGATGGCAGCACCTCCGACATCCTTATGAATGTCGTCTGGTCCGGCATTGCAACGTTCAAGATCCTCAACGCCTTCCGCACAAACAATGATGCGGTCACCGTCGATGGCAAGGGCGGAGCAGACGTCATCAACGCCTCAGCCGTCGGCACCGATATCGCGGCCGTGACCCTGATCGGCGGTGCTGGCAACGACATCCTCACCGGCACACCCTTCAGCGATGTGCTTGATGGCGGTGCCAATGACGACACACTCACCGGCAACGCGGGTAACGATCTGCTCGACGCCGGTGAAGGCGACAACTTCCTCTACGGCGGTCTTGGCAACGATCGGCTCATTGCAGGAGCTGGCATTGATCGCCTCGAAGGCGGTGATGGTATCGATTATCTCAGCGCGGGTGGCGGCAACGACACCCTGCTTGGAGGCATCGGCGATGACACACTCGACGGCGGTCTCGGAGACGATACCTACACCGGTGGCCTCGGCACCGACATCTTCCACGATGCCGGTGGGTTCGACATGCTGATCGAAGTCCGCAACCGCGACATCACCATCACCGACCAGACGTTCATCGTCGGAACTGTTCGTAGCGCTGCACGCAGCGGCTTCGCCGACGACTACTCAACCGTCGATGAATATGAAACCATCCACGGCATCTTCCAGGTCGCTCGCCTCACCGGAGGCGCTTCCGCCAACATCATCACCGTGGGCGACGTCGACGGGCTCATCAACTCCGGCGGTACGCTCCGCCGTGCCGGACAGGTCTTCCGCGGCACGCTCTTCCTCGATGCCCAGGGTGGCGGCGATCGATACATCGTCACCGTCTTCGGCAACGGCGGTTCGGTTGTCAATGTCGATGACACAGGCGGCCCGCTCAGCGGCAAGGATGAACTCACCATCTTCGGCTCCAACGAGGCGAGCAGGATTGATCAGTTCCTCATCCGCACCAACTTTGTCGCCGCGTTGACCGATCCTGATGGCGACGGTGTCTTTGATACCGTCGATCGCATCAACTACACCACCGCGCTCGACAACGGCATCGTCATCAACGGACTCGCGGGTGACGACCGCTTCGTCAGTGACGGCAACAGCGTGCCGGTCGTCATATATGGCGGCCTCGGCAACGACTTCTTCCAGATCGGCCAGTTGTTCGGCGCATCGCGCACCGGGCCCTTCGTCGCCGCGGGTGATGAAGTCAATACGTCCGCTGTCGATCTCACGCCCACGAATGCAGGGCCAAACGGCCAGATCATCGGCTACCTGACCGACGGAGCCAACGTCCCGATGACGGCCAATGGTGGCCAAGGTGAAGACCGTTTCGTCGTCTTCCGCAACGTTGCTCCTGTCGGCCTCAATGGCGATGCGGGCAACGACACGTTCTCTGTCCGCGCCTTCGCCCTCGCCGCCTCGGGCATGGTCGATCAGGCCGTAGCCAATATTTTCGGCGGTGGCGGCAGCGATTTCATAGAGTACACCCAGAACGCGCCGGTCGCGATTAACGGCGGCGATGGCATCGATGCGGTTCGCATCCTCGGCACACAGTTCGACGATACCTTCGTCATCACCAACTCAGGAATCTTCGGCGCCGGGCTGCAGGCCGTGTATGTCAATATCGAATCGCTCGAACTGCACGCCGGCGATGGCAACGACAACATCTACGTCCTCAGCACGCCCGCAACGTTGAAGACCGCAATCTTCGCCGGCGCAGGCAGCGACCACGTCTACATCGGCTACGACGCTCCCGACATCGCCGTTCAGAACGGTGTGCTCAGTTTCCCACACCAGCCCCGCACCCTCGAATCCATCCGCGGTCCACTGTTGGTCGAGGGTGGCCCCGGCGATATCGGTGTCTTCGGGCTTTCACTTCCCGTCATGCTTCCGACCGAGAGCGATAACCGACTCCCGCGCGGCGCGGGCACCATGTCGGGAGTCGAGTTTGCGGATGATGTCGATGTCCTCGATATCAACGTGTCCGATGCCACGGGCACCGATGCCCTCAGCGATACGGCAACACACTCCGCCTCGATCTGGCCAAACGGCACCAACAGCCTCTCGACCCACAACCTCGCGGGCCTCGGCATGGGTGGCAACTTCATCCTTCCGGGTGAAACTACCCCCGGTGGCATCAGCTACCGGCGCCTTGAAATCTTCGAGACTCAACTCGGTTCCGGTGCCGAGACTGTTGCCATCAGCAGCGTCGCCGAAGGCACCACCACCATCTTCCGCGCCAACGGCGGCAGCGATCACCTCACCGTGACGGCTCCCAATGTAATAAACGCCCTGCTGGTCATCTACGGCGATACATCCGCAGATCAGACGCACTCCGGCTCAACCGGCAACGACCTGATCGATGCTTCGCAGTCCGGTGTCCGCTCAGTTCTCTACGGCGGCGCGGGCAACGATACCATCCTCGGCGGCAGCGCGGCCGATCGCATCGCCGGCGGTGGTGGGAACGACATCCTCGGCGGCGGCGATGGTGATGACCTCATCCTCGGCGACAGCGGTCTCAGCGTCAACCGCAACAATCGCGTCACCACGCTCTTTTCCACAGGCACCCCCGGCCTCGACAACTTCGACCTGCCGGGCACCGACACCATCAACCCCGGCAACGGACGCGATATCGTCTTCGGAGATCACGGCACCATCACCCTCGTCTCCGGCACCGAAGGCGTGCTGGCCGAGACGGGCCTCCTTTCTTCAGCACGGACCACCAACGCATCGCTCGGCGGCAACGACATCATCTCTTCGCGTGCGGATGTCAGCACCGCTTTCGCCAATGCGAACTGGCCCACCATCGCAGGTGGAGATGATCTGGTCTTCGGCGGCCAAGGCGCAGATACCATCACCGGTGGCACCGGCAACGAAACCATCCTTGGTGATGTTGGTGTGATCTCCTTCAACCTCGACTCCTACCCCGCCGACATGGATCGTGTCGAGATCGACCTCCCCGCCATCGGCGCGGCCGACCTCATCCGCGCCGGTGCCGGTAACGATGCCATCATCGGCGGTGCCGGAGCCGATACCATCGCGGGTGAAGATGACAACGACCTGATCATCGGCGACTTCGCCCTGCTCACCGGCGATATCAACCTTGCTCAGCTTCCCTTTGCCTCGCCCGCGTTCGCGTTCACTTCAACCCACACCACCAACGCCTTCCCCGGCGCGGCCGACACCATCACCGGCGATAATGGCGACGACATCATCCTCGGCGGCCAGGGTGGCGATGCCCTCTCCGGCGGCGCGGGCGATGACGACATCATCGGTGGCCACAACATCGCAGGTGGGTTCGATGCGGCCGACCGCATTGATGCAGGCTCCGGTGATGATGTCATCGCCGGTGACAACGCTCAGATCCTCCGGTTTGCCGGCTCGGCCGGTCCACGATTCCGCGCACTCTCAGGCACGGCCCTCTACAACGCCGATCTCACACCGGCCATCAACGCTGGCAACTCCTCCGATCCTCGCGCGGCGGATGCCCGACAGATCACCATCCTCGATCATTTCGCCACACCCAACACCAACACCTTCGGGGCCGATCTCATCGCGGGTGGTGCCGATGATGACATGATCTTTGGCCAACTCGGTGATGACCTCATCCGCGGCGATGGCGAACTCAACACGACCGATCCTGCCGCGCTCCTCCAGACCAGCACCGGCCCCGCCAACGATGGCGACGACTACATCGAGGGTAACGGTGGTTCAGATCAGATCTGGGGAGACCTCGGCCAGGATGACATCATCGGCGGCAGTTCGAGCCTCTTCGGCCTCACTTCCGTCCAACTCAGGCCCGATGGGTCCGACACCATCTTCGGTGGAATGGGCACCTCGATCGCCCGCAACGACCCCGGAGATACTTCAGCAGAAGGTCACGCACGCGATGCCGATTTCATCATCGGCGATAACGGCGATATCTACCGCCTTGTGGCTGGCAGCGGTCAGTTCCACACGTTCAACTACGACAACTATTCATCCATGCGCATCGTTCCCCGCGCATCCAGGCTTCTTGATCACACGCAGGACAACATCGCTTCCAACGACACCGGCTCGGGCGAGTTCATCCGTGGCGAAGCAGGCGACGATGTGATCTACGGTGGATCCGGCAACGACACCCTCTACGGTGATGGCCAGGATGATGACCTCTACGGCAACTCCGGTGCCGATTGGCTCTTCGGCGGCACTGGTAACGACGGCATCGTTGGCGATGATGGTCAGCTTGTTACCGCCCGCAACGGCACGGCCGAACCCCTCAGCAATGTGGGTGCCTCTCCGACCGAAACGCTCAACAACACCGCCAACGTCATCAACACAACCATCTTCAACGCCGGCGAACTCCAGAAGTACGCTCGCCTAAACCCATTCAACTTCGGTGGCAACGACGTGATCTACGGGGGCCTCGGCAACGACTTCATCCACGCGGGCGGTGGCATGGATGCCGTCTCGGGCGCCGAAGCACTTCAATCCTTCTACGACGTCGGCCAACTCACCACTCGCCCCACACTTGTCTACTCCATCAGCCTCCGCCGCTTTACACAGTTCGACCCCGGCACAGGTCTTCGCAAGATTGCCAACTTCTTCCTCAACTTCGCCGCCTACACCGGCACACCTCCGAACAATGTCCGCATCGATGACGGGCGTGACACCATCTTCGGTGATAGCGGTAACGACTGGCTCGTCGGTGGAACCAATCGGGATCGCATCTTCGGTGGCCGCGGCGACGATGTGCTCAATGCCGACGACAATCTCGATACCAACAACGGCATCAACTCCAGTGCCGACTCTGCTCCCTACAACGAGGCCGATATCGCTTACGGTGGCGAAGGGCTCGACCGTCTCCTTGGCAACACATCCGCCGACCGCCTCATCGATTGGGTCGATCAGTTCAACCAATACCTCGTCCCCTTCTCCGATGTTGGCGGCCCGACCATCATCCGCAACTCCACCACCGCGATCGTCACTTCGTTGCTCTCGCTCGGACGCGGCGGCGGTGCCGATCAAACCCTCATCGAGCCCAACGGCGAACTCGGTCTCTTCCAGTTCACCGATGCCGACTGGGTCCTCAACGGTGGCCGGCCCTTCGGCCAGGGTGTTCAGGCCGCGCCAACATTCATCTCAAGTTTCCCCGTCGCATCCAATCGTCCGGGCCAATCTAATGCCCCCAAAACAAGCACGATCCAGCTCTTTAAACTCGGCGAGGCAAGCGCTCCTCTCGACGCGATTCCGTTCGTCCGTCCCCGCATCTGATTTCAACAATCAGGTCTTCAAGCCCCACTATTACCAACGAGCCGACCCCTTGGGGTCGGCTCGTTGGCTTATGGTCGCGATCCTTAAGTCCGATCCGATTACCGACGGACCACGCGTCTCTACGCGTCTACGCTGCACGACGTGACCTCTCGACCGCAAACCCGCCACGACCCATACGCAGCCATGCGAATTCCCGACTACCGACGCTTTGTCGGAGGTTGGGTCTTTGCTTCCATGGGCCTGCAAATGCAGGCCATGGCCCTCGGTTGGGAGGTCTATGAGCGAACGCACTCCGCGTTTCAACTCGGGCTTATTGGTCTCTTCCGCGCGCTGCCGGTCATCGCGCTCGCACTCCCCGCAGGTCACATTGTTGATACGCTCAATCGAAAGACCGTCCTGATCCTGACCCAGGTCGCCTTCGCGGCCGTCTCGGTAGGCATCGCCGCGGCATGCTATTTCCAGGCTCCGCTCTACGCGCTCTACATCCTCATCGTGCTCAGCGGGTGTGTGCGCGTCTTCAACGGTCCCTCGCGCTCCAGCCTTCTCCCGCAGATCGTCCCCTCTGATCTTGACAACGGCGCAACCTTCCACAACGCGGTGACGTGGAACACCGGCATCTTCCACCTTTCCGCCGCGGTCGGCCCACTTCTGGCGGGTCAACTGATCGCGTATATGTACGCGCGACCCGGTGTTACGTACCAGGGTCCTGGCGCGGCCTGGCCGGTCTATCTCGCGACCGCCGCAGGGTGTATGATTTTCGCCGCCAACGCCTTGTTCATGCGGCCCCGTCCAAACATCCGTGCGCCCAAGGGGTTCAGCATCAAGTCGATGCTTGCAGGCATGGACCACGTCTGGAACGAGAAGACCGTCCTTGCCGCAATCTCGCTCGATTTGTTCGCCGTGCTGCTCGGCGGGGCCACGGCTTTGCTGCCGATCTATGCCAAGGACATTCTTCACGTTGGCCCTCAAGGTCTCGGCATCTTGAAAGCCGCCACACCCGTGGGCGCAACACTCATGGGCCTCTACCTGGCGCATCGACCTCCGTTCCAGCGCGCCGGGCGTGCGCTCCTCTGTAGTGTCGCTTCCTTCGGGCTCTTCATGATCGTCTTCGGACTTTCAAACTGGATTGTCCTCTCGGTACTCGCACTCTTCATCGCCGGCGCGGCCGACAACGTCAGCGTGGTCATCCGCCATGTGCTTGTACAGATGCGGACCCCAGAGCATCTTCGTGGCCGCGTCTCGGCGGTCAACTCGGTCTTTATCGAGTCGAGCAACGAGCTCGGTGGCTTTGAATCCGGCGCGGCGGCGGCGGGCTTTTCCCGTCTCTTCGGCTCTAACGTGCTTGGTGCGGTCGGCTCAGTCGTCAGCGGCGGCATCGGCACCATGCTCGTTGTGGCGGGTGTAGCGTGGTGGATACCCGAGATCCGCAGGCTCGGGAGGCTTCGCGAAATCGAAGAAGCCCCCGTCTCCGCCAAGTAGGCCCGTCACTTCGCCGCGGTCGCGCGGCGAAGCGTGGTCGTGCCCCGCGGCAAGTCACTTGTTTGATGCGACGAGCGCGATGATACCGATGATCGCGAGTGCGGCCAGGACGGCCAACGTGATCTTGATCCACGAGTACGGCCGCTCGCCCTGAACTTCGCCCGTGCGTGCGTTGACGAGGAAGCGATAGGTCTTTTCGTGAAACCGGTAGGCGCTGAGCCAGATTGGTAGCAGGATGTGCTTGAAAGTTATATCGGCATAGCTCGTGTTCAACGAACTGATCTGCTGTTCGTCACCGCCGATATCGCGCCGGACCGTCGCACGGATGATGCCATCCATGATGCCCTTGGCCGCCTCAAACCCATCGGCAAGTCCGATGGTGTAGCTCTCGGCTGTAAAGCCGGCAAGATATGAATCCTCGTAAGGGGTCAAGCCATGCAGGTCCCACGGTTCGAGGGCCTTGGCCTTCTCAACCGGTAGTGATTGCGAACCGAGCACCAGCACATCATCAAAGATGTTGGAGACAACCCCGCTCGTGCTAGACCAGCGGATTCGACGCTCAGTACGCCGGTTGTTCCCGCTGCCCACCGTGACGTAGTACGCATCGCCCCGCTCGCCACGGTAGCGGCTGGTCGTGGCCGTGTCATAGGTCCACGCAGGAATGTAGATGCCGCGTAACGTTGCATCGAGCAGCGCACGCGTCTTGAGCTTTGTCGGCGCAAACCAGCGTGAGCTGACCCAATGGCGATACAGCTCTGTGGCCTGCTCTCGCGCCAACTTGAAGGGAAGCACCGCATTGGGTTTGATGATTGTTGCCGAGTGTTGCGTGAGCACGATGTTCGCGCCGCAGAACGGGCAGCTTGTGGCCGTCGTGTTCGGAGCGGGCGTGAAGACCGCCTTGCACGCCCCGCACTCGATCTGCCCGACCGTGAGCATCGGTGCCACACCCGCGAGTTTGGTCAGGGCTTCCGCAAAGTCATTCTCCCGCACCGTGAGCTCGGCGCCAGCTTCGTCGACAACATCCGGAATCACATTCTCATGCGTGCAGTAGCGGCACCGAAGCACCTTCGTGCCCGGCGCATACTCAAGCTTGGCGCCGCACTTTTCACATGAAAACTGAGCGAGGGCGGACTTTCCACCGACACGAATAGGCTGGACGGGTGGTTGGCTCATCACGCTGAATCGCAGGGTGAATCGATGCAGATGAACTTCAGATCTCTAACCAAGGCACAAATGTGGCACGCGGTGAAAGTTCAGTTGCAACTTTACCGTGGGATCGGTGGTGGTCCGGGAGGGGCGGGCGCAAACATCAGGGCCAGATCCGCAACTTCCGTTGCGGGCTTCCAACCTTCCATGCCCTGTCGCCACACGAGCGTGGTCGGTTGAAGTTCGCCGCTGCGTGCCTTCATCGCCACCATGTTCAACTCGAAGGGTCCAACCTGCTTCCCATCAATCGCGAGGAAGAGCGGCGGATTGGTTGGAAGCGGGGGGGGCGAACCGGGTCCGGCGTTGCCCGGCGCTGCCCCGCCGGCATAGGCCGCCTGCCCCATCACATTCCCCATCATTCCACCCATGCCCATGGCCATCACCGCGCCAGCACCACCGGGATTCTTGGCCGCGTCGCGCATGGCATCGGCGGCCTGCAACTTCGCATACGCGTTGAGATCGCCGAGAACACCCATCTTGCTGCGTGAATCGAGCGCCCCCTCAACCTCGGGCGGCAGAGAGATGTTCTCGATCAGGAGCCGCGGCAGTTCGATCCCCATCTGCTCAAGATCCGGACGCATCTTGGTTGCAATGAGATCGCTTATCTCCTTCTGGTTCGCGGCCAGATCAAGCATCGGAATGCGGTTCTCGCCGATGGCATCCGCGAACTCGGCAACGATCACGTTGCGAAGCTGCGCGACGATCTCTTCGGTCGTGAACCGATTGTCGGTGCCCACGATCTCCTTGATGAATATCCCGGGTTCCTTTACGCGCATCGTGTAGGTGCCGAACGCACGGAGACGGACGGGGCCGAACTCCGGGTCGCGGACCATGATGGGGTTCATCGTGCCCCACTTGAGGTCGGTGAACTGGCGTGTCGAGACAAAGTAGACCTCGGCTTTGAAGGGGGATTCAAAGCCGTACTTCCAACCTTTCAACGTGCCGAGGATCGGAAGGTTTTTGGTCTCGAGCGTGTAGGTGCCGGGCAGGAAGACATCGGCCAGCCTGCCCTCATTGATGAAGACCGCAGCCTGGCCTTCGCGAACCACGAGCTTCGCGCCGTACTTGATCTCGTTCTGAAACCGCTCGAAGCGATAGACGAGCGTGTTGTTCGTGTCATCCAGAAACTGAACGATGTCTACGAGTTCTTGCTTGAGACGGTCCCAGATGCCCATGTCGATCCTCCTCAAACTGCTGGCGTAGAGCTTCGGTCACGACGCACACCCAGAGTCGCCGCTGATTGTTCCGCGAAGTGTACCAGTGATTTTATCTTCACGACTGATTAACTGTGAACGCACCCAAATGACCGGCTATTCCAGCCGCCGACCACGCAGCTTAATCTGCTCAGGCACACGAACTCCCGCATCGGCGAGCAACTTTCGCCATGCCTGAGCGGGAGGCCCGCCGCGTTCGGTGAAGCTGCCCCCCTCGCACTTGACGATGATCGCGATCACATCTGCGGCTGAAAATACGTGTGAGAGGCCACCATGGCTCGGCCCCTTGACGCGGGCCGCTTTGCGAAACATGTCAAAGGTCTTGGCCGAGAGTTGGCAGACCGCGAGCAACTCGCGCTTCGTCCACTCCGAGGCCGCGGGCTGGTTTTCGTCGCTCTTGGCATCAGGCTCGGAATAGGCATCATCTCGATTGTCGGTTCGGTAGGCTCTTCGCATGGTCAATCGTTGGCCGTCCCCCGGTCGGTAGCGAGCCATATGCTCACTTGTACGTCATACGGCATTTTGGAGCAATTGTGTGAGTCAGATACTTTAGAAAGGAAAGGTACGCCATGTTCATTACGTCACAGTCCAGATCGCATCGTGTCTCCGGATGGGCAATTCCCGCTTTGTCCGCCGCACTTCTGGCTTTGAGCGCGTGTTCGACCGCTCCGAGGTCGGAGTCAGATCGGGTTGAGATCCAGGATGATGCCGCGACCTCGCTCGCAACCGCAAGAAAGAACGACCCGACCCTCGGGCAGATCCTTAACAACGCGGCCGGTTACGCGGTCTTTCCCACGGTGGGCAAAGGCGCGGTCGGAGTTGGCGGTGCCTATGGCCGCGGCGTGTTGTACGAGGGCGGCGCGTTCGCAGGGTATTGCGATCTCAGTCAGGCCTCGATCGGTTTTCAGTTAGGCGGACAGGCCTACACCGAGATCATCGCGTTTGAGACTCCCGCAGCGTTGAGCACGTTCAAGTCCGGCAACTTCGCGTTCGGGGCTCAGGCGACCGCCGTGGCGCTCAAGTCGGGCGCGGGGGCCAACGCCAAGTACGCCGACGGAGTGGCCGTCTTCACGATGGGAGAGGCGGGGCTGATGTACGAGGCCTCGATCGGCGGGCAAAAGTTCAGCTATCAGGCCAAGTGATTATTGGCAGAATAACTCTCCGCCACAAACACATCACAGCCCGGCGATGACAACAAACCTGTCGTCATCGCCCGGCTGTCTACTCGTGAGGCCTGCGGCTGGTCACTGCTTGCCGACGATCACAAGATCTTCGGTGAATTCCTGGCCGCTGCCGACAAACCCGGCAAGCTTGCGGGCTCGGACGGGGTGCTGGAGCTTCTTGATCGCCTTGGCCTCAACCTGGCGCACCCGCTCACGCGTGACTTTGAAGATCCGACCCACTTCCTCAAGCGTGTAGGTGTACCCATCGCCGATGCCATAGCGGAGTTTGACGATCTCGCGCTCACGATACGTCAGGCTCTTGAGCACCTGCTCGATCCGTTGCTTAAGCATGTCCTGAGCGGCCGTTTCGCTGGGCGAACCCAGACGCTCATCTTCGATGAAGTCGCCGAAGTAGCTGTCTTCGCTCTCGCCCACAGGTCGATCAAGACTGACCGGGTGGCGGCTGATTTTCATAACGCGCCGGGTTTCGGGCACGCTCATGCCTGCGCGCTCGGCAAGTTCCTCGATGGTCGGTTCGCGACCGGATTCCTGAAGCATGACCTTCTGGATGTTGCGGAGCTTGCTCATCGTCTCGATCATGTGAACCGGAATGCGGATGGTCCGAGCATGATCGGCGATTGCGCGGGTGATAGCCTGGCGGATCCACCACGTCGCGTAGGTGCTGAACTTGTAGCCGCGCTTGTACTCGTACTTGTCAACAGCTCGCATCAGGCCGGTGTTCCCCTCCTGAATCACATCAAGGAAGGGAAGGCCGCGGTTGCGGTACTTTTTCGCGATCGAAACAACAAGTCGGAGGTTGCCGCCGGAAAGATCGCGCTTGGCCTGCTCATACTCCCAGAAGACCGTTGAGAGGTCGCGCACGCGACGGGCAAGATCTTCAGGTTCTTCAAGCGCCAGGGTGCGAAGTCCGTTGAACTCTTCGCGAAGCACCGCGATATCGTCGGGGTCCTGCTTCTTGCCGACACGCTCAGCGCGACGAAGCTCTACCTGCAGCTCATTGAGTTTTTTGCTCACGCTGCGCAGCTTCTTCATCAAGGGGATGATCTTGCCGGTGCGCAGGCTCAACTCTTCCGTCAACGCGGCCATCTTTCGCCGGCGAGTGTCCATGCGTTCCCGAAGCTCTGCGGTTAGGGGTTCATCGCCGGACGCGCGGGCCTGGCAGAGCCTTTCCCAGTCGATGCGGTTGAGCGCAAGCAGCTTGTCTATCGTTCTGAGGTTGTAGGGAATGCGCTTCGTAATCTTGTCTTTGGCGTTGCTCTCGGCCGTGGAGATGCGCATCGTCCGGTCGAAGGGCAGCTCGCCGGTTGAAACCTGACGGAGCATGACGACCGCCTGGAGCGTGATGTAATCGCTCTCCAGACACCGACGGCGCAAGATCATCCGGGTGGTCTCGATCTTCTTCGCAAGCCGAATCTCCTCTTCGCGTGTCAACAGGGGAATCGACCCCATCTGCGAGAGGTACATGCGCACGGGGTCATCAATCCGCTTGCCCGATTCGACACCGAGCGCCTCGGCAAGGTCGCGATGAAAAGTCTCGTCATCGATCGTGTCGTCTTCGTCTTCATCCGATTGATCCGTGGCCTCGGCCGATTCTGTGAGGGCATCGGTTGCAACTCTCGGTATCGATGCCGCCGCGATCGCAGCGGTAATGACAACGGCCACCGGAGCCTTGTGCTGCATTCCTGGAACGACCGGCTCGGTCGGCATGCTGGTGCCCCAGCAGACCGGGCCCATTCGGTCACCACCAGCCACGCTCATGGCGCGGCCGGGCCTGGGGATAATCGGCTTGGCGGCGGCCGCGCCGTGCTCGGTAGAGGCACGCGCCCCGCGTTTGCGCATTTCTCTGAAGCAGCGAGCGCGATACTCCATCTCATCGATCAGTTCGATCCCGCGTTGATCGAGGCTGACAAGCAGTTCGTGCAGTCGCTCAGGGTCCACCCATTCATCGGGCAGGGTGTTGTTAAGCTCTTCGTACGAGAGCCAGCCCCTATCGCGGCTGACATGAAAAAGTTCTACCAAGGCGGGGTGCAGATCGAGCGTCACAATGCCTCCTGCGAACATTCTGAACACGTTCGCGAAAGTCCTTCGCGAAGATGGGCCGGGGACCGGCTGGTCAAGTCAACACAAACCAAAAGAACCATCTTGGCGCGCGAGTGGGTGTGTCTCGTGGGTCCGAGTGTTGGTGAAATCACATTTCAGGACGAATCGTGCGTGCATGTGATGGTCGGTAATCACAGAAAACGAGTCTTGGCGTAAGCTATGAAGCGAAAGGGTACCACACAAATATGGCGAGCGAAGCGTTAAGATCCGGTTCGTGGCAAGACCCTCGGATCGTGGCCAAACTGCCGACGCTGCGATTGCAGGTCTTTAGCCTTGAGAGCGAGATCGGACCACGAGGTGTCCCGCGCATCGAGAGAAGAATCGTGCGTTATGGACCGATCGGCGGTGGCAGCGGGAGTTTGGGCGGCGGCAAAGTCCGGGCTTGACTGCCCGATCGTCGATTGACCGATGCTTGACGGGCCGAGATTGGTTTCCAGCATTGCCAGCCGCAATCGGTCGCGCCAGTGGTGGTGAAGCCGATCGGCGCTGCTTTCGGTGACTCGCTCAACCTCGGTGGCCAGCCGGGTTGCGACGCGCTGACACTCGGTATCATCGAGCACCGCGAGTACCTCTTGAAGGCTCGGCGGACGCTCATCAACAACCAGCGAGGCAATGGCACGGGCAACGGTCTGCATCGGACCCGGAGCATACGCATCCGGATCGAGCAGGGGCGACTGCTCCTCAGTCAGCGCGTGCATGAGCGCAGGTTCGCAGAGCACGCACCCCAGCAGGTGTTCAGAAGCGGAAAGAGGCGAGGCGTTCGTTGCAAGAACCTCCGCGCTGGGCCGCGCACGCACGGTGCGGCGTCGATCGTTGACAAGGTCAGAGATCGTCTGCCATTCGACACCGGCGATCTGGCTTACGCGTTTGACGATAAGCTGCTGACGAACTTTGTCTACGCGCGCCAGGCCAAGCTCGCACAACCGGCCCACAAACTCTTCAATGGTCCGGCTTCGCGCCGAGAGGCCCTGACCCTGAATGGTCCGCTGCACGCGTGCAAAGAGCAACTCCAGTGGATCGATGGCCTTGGCGATGGCCAGGTCGAGCAGCTCCCGGCCTCCCTCACGCTTCACCAACTCATCAGGATCTTTCGCGTCGGTCACCATGGAGAGAATGGCGATGCGTACATCGATCGGTTCGGCAAAGAAAACCTCGACGCCGCGCTCCGCGGCCTTTTGCCCCGCCTCATCACCATCAAAAAGCAGCACAACCTGATCGCAGAGCCGCCGGAGAATGCGGGCGTTCCCGATCGTCAGGGCCGTGCCGAGTGTGGCTACAACATTGGTCAACCCGGCCTGATGACAAGCGATCGCATCCATATACCCTTCGCACACGATCGCCCGCCGCGAACGGCGAATCTCCTGCGCAGCCTGGTGGAGGGCATAGAGCGTGGATGACTTGTTGAACACCGATGACTCGGAAGAGTTGAGGTACTTCGGATCGTCATGGTCATTGATGCGCCGGCCGCCGAACGCGACGACGCGCCCGATCTGATCGTGGATCGGAAAGATCAGGCGATTACGGAAGGCATCGTATACGCCGGACAAAATGCCCGATGCGATGCCCGATGCGATGCCTGATGCGATGGCTCCATCGCGTGCCTTGAGCAGACCCGCGGCGAGAAAGGCCGATGGATCAAGGCTCTTGGATTGAATCGTTCGCGCAAGCCCATCCCACATCTCCGGCGAGGCACCAAGCTCGAACGCCCGCACCATCTCGGGCGATATGCCCCGATCCTCGATCACCTTTCGCGCGGCCTTCCCGTGCTCGGCATGATTCAGTATTGTCCGGAAAAACGTTGCGGCCGTCTGATTCGCCCCGATGAGCGAAGAGCGGTCGTGCTGTCGCACATCCGACGATGCTTCGCCCGCATCCGTGCCCTTCCAGGCCGCGCGAGGGGTGAGCTTGATGGCCGCCCGCTCGGCCAGATGTTCGAGTGCCTCGCGAAAGGTCATCTTGTGGTAGTTCATCACGAACGAGAGCGCATCGCCACCCGCTCCGCACGAGAAGCAGTGGTAAATCTGCTTGTGCGGCACAACATTCATGGATGGTGTGTGGTCATCATGGAACGGGCAAAGCCCGACAAACTCGCGCCCCTTTTGCTTGAGCGCAAGGTGCTCGCCAATGAGACGAACGATGTCGGTCGCGTCCATGACACGCCGCTTATCATCCGAACCCGGGCCGAGTTTGCCGGAGTTGAACATGATCGAGGTCGTACCTGCCACCTGTCAACGGAACCGTGACGCGACACATTTAACGCAGCTGTTGTTTAAGAGACGCGACCGGCAGACTTCGCAACTTGCCCACGAGAAAATCAGAGTCGATCAGAAACGATTACGCATGATCGAACATGGTCCAAAAATCTGATAAGCATCCAATAAGCGAGGGTGACCGATTGATCGTACCGCCGACAGCTACGCAGACTCGGTCAATCCGTTCGCAGGCAATAGGGCCAGCGACCGCCGATGAACGTCGAAGCGACACAGCCTTCGACGAGGGAGCTCAAAGACCGGCGAGCATCGAGGCTGCGCGTCTCTTCAGGCCGACTGACTGGTCCTCGGGTCGCGCTCATTTAGAGGTTGATCTGCTGGCCGTCTTTCGGCACGATGGCCGCGGCACAGTCGGATCCGGTTTTTGAGCGTCGTACGGGACTTGGTAAAAGATAGCACCGAAGCGTGGCCCGTCAATGTATCCGCGATAAAACTCGGTAGATCTCGTGACTTTCAGAGCCCCGGATAGCCAACCATCGATAGGTTCGAGCCACGAGCCGCATATGCCCGGCAGGCTTCGAGTGAGCAGACCGCGATCAATGCGCACCGGGCACTTCGAGGACCACTCGATCCGAGCAGTTCTACCATGCTCGCGTCATGCGAACAAACGTCCGATATTTCGGGAACGTGCAGGGTATCGGGTTTCGCGCAACCGTGCGCGGCATCGCTCGCACCCTGCCTGTGACCGGTTGGGTCAGGAACGAAGCCGATGGCAGCGTCACTCTTGAAGTTCAGGGTGATAATGATTCAATCTCCACACTCCTTGATCGTGTTCGCAAGGCCATGGGCCCGATGATCCAGTCCGAACAGATCGCTGGCACGACGGATGTTGATCGTGAAACTGGCTTTGTCATCGCTCGCTGATCGCACCCGTCGATTGTCTGTTTATTGAAGCAGGACCATGAAACAACTGATCATGTTCGATATCGATGCAACACTGCTCGTGACCTCGGGCGCGGGTGTCAAGGCCATGCAAACCGCTGGTGAAGCCCTTTTCGGTCCGCCCTTTGTGACCGATGGGCTCGACTTTGCCGGCCGGATCGATCCACTGCTGATCGCGGAACTCTTGGAGTTGAACAAGCGACAGGTCAACGAAAGCACCATGCGTGAGTTCCGGCTTCGATACCACAGCGAACTCCACGCAAGCGCGGCTCGTGCGGGCGGCGTGCTTGGACGGGCACTTCCCGGTGTGCATGAGCTTCTGGCGAAGTTGCGGAGCCTGTCCGTCGCCATGGGATTGCTG
Organism: Phycisphaerales bacterium; assembly: GCA_038251595.1. GTDB lineage: Bacteria > Planctomycetota > Phycisphaerae > Phycisphaerales > UBA1924 > JADLCX01. The sequence continues at coordinate 31,079 of JBBSBC010000002.1, forward strand.
ACGGGCAACTTTGCCGAGACAGGCCAGATCAAGCTGCGTGCGTGCGGGATCGATCCAACCTGGTTTGAGCCAACCGTCTGGGGCGATGATTCTCCGATTGTTCCCCCCAGGCGAGACCATCTGCCCGCGGTCGCGATGCAGCGGGTACAAGATCGACTCGGGCGGCCCATTGCCCCCGATCGTGTCATCATCGTGGGGGATACGCCCCACGATATCCGCTGTGCGCAGGTGAATGGATGTCGATCCATGGGTGTCGCAACGGGCAAATATTCGATGGACGATCTGCGCCGTGCAGGAGCGGACCACGTCGTGGCCGACCTTTCACAGGTTGATGAGATGGTCAAGGTGCTCACGACGGATGTCCGGTGAGGCTGTCGGTTGATCGTCGGGCCGTGTTGTTGCTGTTAGACTGAGCCTCGGCAAACACATGGTTGGATTCATGCCAAGCGACTACGCAACACTCTGCAACGACTACTACCTGAACCAGCGGCTGATGCTGAAGATGGACCTGCACATCCGACGCGATACGGTGCTCTCGCTCTTCGAGCGTGTACGGCGAGAACGCCCGCAGATGGGCAGAATGCGCCGTTACACCAACGAGCTTGCGCTGGAATCGAACGCTGAAGCAAGCGACACGTCGTATCAATGGATGTCGGTCAGAAGGACCAGCATCCGTTCGGGCAGTGTCAATCATCAGAAGGATGCCGATGCGCACGCCCTGCACAGGCTCGCGCTTGAAACCGCCCCGTTCTTTCTGGATATGTCCACGCTCGATATCGAATACGCCGAGGTGCTCTTCGGCTTCGATCTGCTGGCCTCCGGAAACCATGATTCGATTGTGTTCAATGCCCTTCTCGCCGGATCGCCATTCGCGGCGATCTGCGATCGTCCCGGGTTGATCCCCACAGACTGCCAGCCGATCTTCGGAATGGCCTTGCGTGAAGATGGGAGCGTGCAGGCCCACATCGAGATCAAGACTCGGACCGGCGGTCATGGCACCGGCGGTGGGTGGGGAAGTGGAGGGCGGATGCGCGGGCGCAGCTTGGGAAACTCAGGCTGTGAAGGTGCGACGGGTGCTGCGGGTATCGGTCGCGGCGATGAACCGGTCGAATATCCTCTGAGCCTTTACCTGGTCTTGCGACGATACGGCCTTTCGGGTGACATCCGCGACCTCCCCTCGGTCTACAACACGCTTGTCGCTCATGGAGAAGAGCTTTTGGAACGGCGCATCGTTCCCAACCTGCTCATGCCGATTCGAGAGGCGATAATGTCCGCATAAGTCATCAGGTGTCAGGACCACCCATGCCAGCATTCGACGCTTTCACGACATTGGCCCAGACCGTTCCCGGCCGCGATCCGACCCGGATGTTGATTTTCATCGGGGTGATGATCATGGCCGTGGTCGTATTCGGGTTGGTGGTCGTGCAGCTTCGCAAGCGCTTGTTTGCCAAAGCCGATTCTGCGAACAGTTCGGCCCTTTTGATGGATGACCTTCGGGCGATGCGAAGCCGTGGAGCCATCACCGAGGACGAGTATCAGAGAACGCGTCGTCGTCTGGTCGAAAGTCTTGCAGCTTCGTCCGCTCCGCAGTTATCTGATCCGTCTCAAGCGGCCATCGGACCATCGTTACACCTTGGGCTTTCTAAACCGGATGCGCAAGGGGGTAAAGGTCTTGCGGGTCGAACGCCAGCTCCCGGATCGAGTTCACCACACCGTGCAGGTCCCACACCGCGAGTCGATCTGACGGGAGATCCGTTACCCGAACCTCAGCAGGACAATAACCGTCAAAAGCCAAAGACCGAATAGCCGTGCCAAACCGCACCAAGTGCCGATATTCTCACGCCTCTAAAGAGGATGATGACCCTTTGACGCGTAGACTTCAGCATAATGAACAACGAGCCATCCTGAGACTTGCCGAACAGGATGTTTGGAGGCATCTTCAAGCTCCCAACTCGGCAAACGAGATTGGAGCCTCCTCCAGACTTCGCCGATAGCAACCCGTAGAAGCTTCGGTAGGCACACCGGCATCAGGATCGAACCGTTTACCCCCTCCACCCCTCCACCTACCCCCGCGGCTGACCGCGGCACACTGAGGCATCAATGGCCAGGAACAGCAAGGAAGGCATCGACATGGGCAATACCCCTCCAGGGAATCGCGGCGAATCAGGTGGTGGTACCGGCGGTGGAGGAGGCGGATTTCGTGGGCGCAAGGTGACGACCTGCTCGTTCTGTGGGAAAACCAGCCGCGATGTTGGTCCGATGGTCGAGGGTCCGTCGGATGTCTACATCTGTGCCAACTGCACGGACCTCTGTCAGAACATCTTCAAGCAGGAACGCCGCAAGGTCTCATCGGCCAGTTCCCTCTTCACCGAGATTCCAAGCCCCCGTGCGATCAAGGAGTTCCTTGACCAGTACGTGATCGGGCAGGACCAGGCAAAGAAGTCGCTCGCGGTCGCGGTCCACAACCATTACAAGCGGTTGCTGCACGCCGAGAAGGAAGAGACCGAAGTCGAACTCGACAAGTCGAACATCCTGCTCATGGGCCCGACAGGCTCGGGCAAGACGCTCCTCGCCCGTACGCTCGCGCGAATCCTGAACGTTCCCTTCGCGATCGGCGATGCAACCACGCTTACCGAGGCTGGCTATGTCGGTGAGGATGTTGAGAACCTTCTGCTCAAACTGCTGCAGAACGCCGACTACGACGTCGAGGCAGCCCAGCGCGGCATCATCTACATCGACGAGATCGACAAGATCGGCAAGACCTCGCACAACGTCTCGATCACTCGAGATGTTTCCGGTGAGGGTGTGCAACAGAGCCTGCTCAAAATGCTCGAAGGCACCGTCGCCAACGTCCCGCCCCAGGGCGGACGCAAGCACCCCGAGCAGCAGTACATCCAGATCGATACCACGCACATCCTCTTCATCTGCGGCGGCACCTTTGTCGGTATCGAAGACATCATCCGTCGTCGTATCGGCAAGAAGCGCATCGGCTTCTCGATCACCAAAAACGATGAGGGCGAGATCGAGCACGAGCGTGCGGTGGTTCTTTCGCAGGTCAGCCCCGACGATGTGATCGAGTTCGGAATGATTCCCGAACTCGTGGGCCGACTCCCCATCATTGCTCCGCTGATGCCGCTCTCGCTTGATGCGATGGTTAACATCCTCACCGAGCCCAAAAACGCGTTGATGCGTCAGTACCAGCACCTCTTCACGATCGAGGGTGCAAAGCTGAGCTTCACCGATGATGCGCTCCGGGCATTGGCCGCCAAGGCCCTCAAGCGAGACACAGGCGCGCGAGCCTTGCGGGCCGTGCTCGAAGAGGTCATGATCGGGCTGATGTATGATCTTCCCGAAACCGATAACCGCGGTGCTGAATACCTGATCGATGGCGCCGATATCATCAAGCCCCGCCGTCTTCTCGACCTGCGCATCAAGCGCAAAGAGTCGGCATGATGCCCATGCCGGTAAAGCACCCTTCGCTTGATCGTTAACTCATCCACACAAAAAATAAGGCTCGTCGGGACCAACCCGGTGAGCCTTTTCTTTGATCGCGCCGATCAGTTCAGCTCGGTCGAGTACCAACCTTCGCGTCCCTCGATGGTCACTCGCGCGAGGAGGTGGATATGGATATCGGTATCGAGCAGCCCGCGTGTCTCTCGCGGATTGGCCGTAAACAAGTGCAGCTCCGGCCGACGATCCGCGAGGGGGCGCGACAGCGCCGCGGCGAGCAGCATGCGGTGCGACTCCAACCACGCCCGCGCCGTAACCAGCCCATCAAGCGCCGTTGATTTGAGGTTTGCACCCTCACACATTGCCAGCGCGTGCAGTCCGCCGTGACTGTCGGTCGCCAACTCAACACCGGGTGCGTACGGACAATGCATGTTCAGCACCTGCAACCCTGCTCCATGCGTCGAAAGCGTTGGCGCGGGCTTCGCACCCCGATCCGCAGTGGCCGCGCCTGTCGCCCAAAGCCGAACATCGTCCACGCGCGATACCGGCGCGGGGGTTGATTGGTCCACCTTCACCGCGATTGGTGCGATTGCAACTTCAGCGAATGCCGCACGCATTTCGACAGGTGATTCGACAGGGTGCTCGCCCGTTGCTTCACCCCGTACCTCGGCAGTTGCTTCGGCAACATCCGTCGGCTCGATCTGCCTCGGCTCAGTAGACAGGTCTTCGATGATCTGCTCAACGCTCATCACCCTGCTCGCGGATCGTCCGTCGATGTTCGGGGCATCCATCGAATCAAGGGCTGCTGTCGCAGTGGTCTCAACCACCGTGGGCTTGGTATCCCAGATGGTTGCCGCCGCATCGCCTTCGATACCCAAAACACGCTGCAGCATGTCCATCAGCAGTGATGCCGAGAGATCCGTCTTCCCGCCAAAGAGCGTTGTCGAAGGGCGTGTCGCCTTGATTTTCGCCGAGCATATCGCGTGCTGTACATCGCGCCCTAGGCACTGCCGAACCGTTTCCACCAGACGGTTCGCGGCAACGGTCGCCGCCGCATCGGGTGCGCTCATGATCGCCACGCGGATGATCGGCGATGGACGCCCGTTCTTCAAGATCGCCGGAACCTTCTCGGCAAGTTGTTTCAACGAACCGTACGCGCCAACGCGAGCGGGTTCATCGGCGCCGGTGAGCAGCGTGACCAGCTTTACGAGTCCGCGCTCGGCAAGATGCCCTTCATCGGCCGGATCAACTCGGACCACCCATCGCCGGGTGATCGCGGCCGCATCGCGGAGGGCATGTTCCGGGTTCGCACCGGGTTGAGTTGCCCTCACCGCTTCGGGAACTTCGCCGACCAGTTCAATGGTCATGAACCCGGCTTGCAGTCGAACCGCCGCGATCGGGCCGCCCGAGGCCTCGGCGATCTCGCGCAGGTATTGTGAGGCCCATGCCGAGGCCAGCACCGGCAGATTCCCAACCATCAGGCACTCGACAAACGGGGCCGCCGCTGCACCCACCATCACCGCACTTGCGGGCTTTGCCTCCACCGCTGTTGGTGTTTCAGTGTCCTCTTCGGGTTCATCCGGGGTGAGCCGCAGTCTCGGCGCGGTCGTGCCTGTTGACTCGACCAGCTCATGCCGATGTGGCCGCGTCACTTCACCCAGAAAAAGGTCCGTCAACGCATCGAACTCTTCGCTCTGCATTCCGAATCCGTCGCTGTTCGTCGGTGCATTGAGCCACAACCGTCGCGCCCGCCGATCTGTGCGAGATCCATCCGAGAGTGCGGGCAACGGTGGAGTTGAAGGAGCGGAATTGGAAGGGGTTGTCGGTGGTGGGGGCGGCCTGTTCATGCCATCCTCCGAGGTTGAATGGTGTTGGCGTACCCGCTCGGCAAGGCTGCAAATCCCGGAACAACGATTTCAGGCGACATCATGGGAATCGATATCAGGCTGTTGGTCCCGCCGAATGGATTGGGCACGATCGAAGGGTTGTAAGGATCTGCAACCCAGTTCCCATCGATCACCAACCGATATTGACACGCACACCCGGGGGGCATGAATGCGAATCCTTCAAACGCACCCGTTGTCGGATTCAGTCGCATCGGCGTGCGCTCGGGCATCCATTGATTGAAATCCCCCGCAACCGCGACCGATCGACCAATCGACACCGGCACCCGGAACATCACACCACTCGGGGTGATCTGCGGACCGAACGCCATGGGCGAGTGGGGGGGATGGGGGGGATGGGGGTGCTGGATGGGTGGCCAGGGTGTGTGTACCAATGCCGATGGAACCGGCGGCAGGTGCGATGCCGCCAACGAGCCATTCGTGCCGCCGTGAGTTGTCGATGTCCGTCCTAGCTCTTCGGCCACGGGTGGTGGTCGCAACTCCGATACCAGTGGCAGCACCGGCTCGCTCCCTTTGCTTTCAACCATCGACCCGGGATGGGCAACCGGTGGCGTTTCAGAGTTCACAAGTTCCGAGGTATCCGCCTGACGAGCGTGCAGCTTCATCGCACGAGAGGCCACATCGGCCGCGCGGTTCGCAGGCATCGGGGTCGGATTTGGCTCCACGTTCGTCGTGGCATCCTGACGTGCGACTGCGTCGATCGTCGCACCAGGTTCCGCAGCCACTTCCGCCCGCCAGTTCTCACCTTTGCTCAGCGAGTTTGCCATCAGCCACGCGGCCAGATCGATATAGTCTTTGGCACCCTGCGAGTCGGGCGCATATTCGGTCACCGGCTGCCCGAATGAGGCCGACTCACGAAGACTCTGGTCATAGCGAATAACAACCGGGATAAGTTTGTTGGTAAACCTACGCCGCAGTTCCTCGAGCAGATCCTTGCTCAGCACGCTCTCCGGATCATACATCGTCGCCAGCACACGATGCACCGGCGCAACCCCGAGCCGCTTGCCGATCGACTTGATCGTGCTGATCTGCTTGGTTGCGCCCTGAAGTGAGAAAAAGCCAGTCTCCACCGGGATCAAAACCTCGTCCGCGGCCACCAGCGCGTTGAACGCGAGCATCCCGATCGCAGGAGAGCAATCAATCAGGCACACATCATACTGACAATCAAACCGCTTGAGCACCTGCGCAAGTCGCCGCTCCGCATCCGCTTTACCGCTGAGTTCGCCTCGCGAGGCTTCGAGCGCGGCAAGCCGAAGCGTGCTGGGTGCGAGGTCAAGATTACGGCTCACGCGCCAGAGCAACCGCGTCGGGTCAACCGGTGCCTCTTCACCCGCCAGCATCGCATCGCCGATGTGCAGGTCAATGCGATTCTCAGGAATCGCCAGACCCGCCGCGCAATGACTCTGCGGATCCATATCAACCAGCAGCGTCCGATGGCCGCGTCCGGCAAAGACGCCGGCAAGGTTGATGGCGGTCGTCGTCTTGCCGCATCCGCCCTTCTGGTTGACAATCGCAATCGTGTGCATGGGCCGATCCTCATCATGGAGGACGACACCAGTTTCGGGGGGTTCGGGTGGGCCGGACCAGACGTACCGCAATCCCACTCCGGACAGACGTTCCCCACATCCGGCACGCCTCAGACAGGTTGTTATCGGAGCCTTGCGGGAATTGCCTTGAGCCGTGGTGGCAAATGTACTCAAATCCGATACGCATCAGGCTCGGATCGCGTCCCAGCCGGCGCACACCGTCTCAAGCCGAGGATCAACAATCACCCGGCAGCGGGCGTGCTGGTCATCACAGGGAAGCACCAGTCGAAGCCGGCCCGCCGTCACCTTCTTGTCGTGCAGCATGAGTTCTGCAAGCATCGAGTTCGGCGCCAATCCTTGAACGGCGATGGGCAGTCCGGCCTGTTGAATCTTCCGGCGTGTGGTCCGAACAAAGTCCGCATGAACAAGCCCAACGTGCCCCGCAGCCGCGCTCGCGGCAATGAGCCCGAGCCCGACAGCCTCACCGTGATGCAGCGGAGCATTCTTCGCTTCGCCATCGGGTGTGAGGTGCGCCAGCGTTTCGATCACATGCCCGAACGTGTGCCCGAGGTTCAGCAAGGCCCGCCCGCCCTGCTCATCCGCAGCCTCCTCAAACTCATCGTGCATGACCACCATCGCCTTAATACTAATGTTGCGAGCGACCAGTTCGACAAGCGTGGGCTCGTCGCGACCAAGGATCTTATCCATGCTCATCGTGATCCATCGGCCCAGGTCGGGCTCACCAAACTCCGCCGAGAGCATGCCGTGCTTGATGCACTCGGCCAGCCCCGCGCGAAACTGCCGATCAGGGAGCGCAGCGAGTGTTCGCACATCCGCGACCACGAGCGATGGCTGGTGGAATGCCCCCACCATGTTCTTCTTCAGGCTCCCACCCACTTCAAGATTCACACCGGTCTTGCCACCAACCGAGGCATCAACCATCGAGAGCAGCGTCGTCGGACAGTTGACCCACGCAACGCCGCGCCGGTAACTCGCGGCGGCAAAGCCCACCATGTCTCCCAGCACGCCCCCACCAAGCACAATCGCCACATCGCCCCGATCAAGTCTCGCCGCAGTCATCACCGCAAGCAGTCTTTCAAAAGTCTTGAGTGACTTGTCGGGTTCGCTTGGTCGAACGGTCAAGACCTGATCCGCCGCGATCGCGATGCCCGCCGAATCAAGTCCCGCGATCAGGCCCGCGGCGTGGTTCTGCCCGAGCCCTTCATCAATGAACAACGCCGCCCGTCGCGCGGCTGGCAGGGCCAGTCGCACACGCTCGGCCGCGTGGTTCAGCAACCCACCCCCGATCAGCACCTCGTAGGAAGTCCGCGCAAGCCGAACACGCACGGTGCGCGCCTCGAGCGGCCGTACAACCGAAGATTCACGACTTTGAGATGAGGATCCGCGGCTCATGCGTCAATCCGCTCATACACCAACCAGTTCACGGTTCAGTCACCAACCGCATAGATTCGTCAGAATCACTCAAGCCCGGCGCGGTTGCGGCTCTTGTCGCTCGGACGCTCCCAATCCACTCGCGGCGCATCGGCCCAGAGCATTTCCAGATCATAATGAGCACGGGTATTGGGCTCAAAGATATGGATCACGATGTCAACACAATCCACCACCAGCCACGTCGTGCGGTCATCGAAGCTCTTGCGGAATGGCGGATAGCCCTCTTTCTCAGCGAGCTTGCCGATCTCCTGCGCTGTGGTCTGCATCTGGCGGTCAGATGTGCCCGAGCAGATCAGGATGTAGTCCGAGACCTGACTCAGTTGCCGAACATCCAGCAGCGTCACATCTTCGCACTTATCGTCGGAGGCAAGCCGCGCGGCCTCGATCGCAAGCGCGAGCGTTGCCTTGGGGTCAGACAGGCTTCTGGTTGCGAACCGCTGATGCGTCTCGCCGGTTTCGGTAGTCTTTGCCATTTCAGACACGATAGACGTTGAAACACCCGATCGCCAGAGATTCACCGAACTTACCCTGAATAGTTGACCCGCCATCATCACGGAAACCCCCTTCTTGGCCCACAATCCCAGCAACTCCGCGCCACCACCGCCCCACCCGCACACCGCCGAACCAATGGTCATCGGCATCTGCACGTTCAATCGTGGGCCAAAGCTCATCCGAACCCTCGAAACCCTCGCCGCCATGGATCTGTGCAATGGCCGTGTGACGAGGTTGATGGTGATCGACAACAACTCAACCGACCAGACCGGCATCGTTGTCGATGCCTTCGCCGCAACTTCCACACATCTCAAAGTTGCTCGGATCGTCGAAACCACACAGGGGCTTGCCGCGGCAAGAGAACGACTGATTCACGCCACCACCGAGCCGATCGTCGCGTTCATCGATGACGACTGCCTGCCCGATGTGGCATGGGCGGCCGCGATCCTTTCATCGTTCGATCGACATCCGCGTGCGGGGATGACTGGTGGGCGCGTGAGTCTGAGTTGGGAGTCTGGTCCCACCGTGCTCGCTCGGCGATGCGCCACCATGCTCGCGGCACAGGATCTCGGCCCGCGTGAGTTTCAACTTGTGGAGCCTGAACACTGTCTGGTCGGCGCGGCCTTCGCAGTCAGACGCTCAGCCGTCAACCAGAGTGGGTGGCTCGAGCGGCGTTCGCTCACCGATCGCGAGGGAAACGCGCTCACCTCCGGTGGTGATTTCGAGATGGGCATCCGCATCCGACGCGCCGGCTGGGAACTCTGGTATTCGCCCGAACCGAGTGTCCAGCACCTGATCCCCCCCGAGCGGCAGACCGCGGCCTATCTGCAACGACTTATGCGTGGCGTCTCACTCTCGAAGGCCGCGCTCAAGTGGCTTGCCCACGGTGAGCCGGGGGTCGAATGGGCCATCGCGCGCGCACGCAAAGCTCGCCGTCGAAGAGTGAAATCCATGCTCCTGGAGTGGCGACCTTCGCATCGCGCCCTCAAACTCGCCGAGCATCAGGCCCGGTGCGAGGGGTGGGCCTCGCTGGTCAACGCACTTCAATCTCAGTCGCGCAACCCTGCACCTTGATGCCCGAGCAATCAGCGCTCGGCCACATCATCGCCGGTCGATGCGCCTGCACGCGGTTTGGTCACAATGACATCGAGTTCACCCTGCGCCGCCGCCTCCCCATCACTCAGGATGGCGGCCACCAGCCGATCAATCCGCTCGCGGCCCGCCGTTGAATCCGGGTCGCTTAAGTCAGGCCCAACTGTACCGAGAAACAGGCACCCACCCGGAGCGAGCAGCCGCCAGAATTCTTCAAGCAGGCTCGGAACATCAGGATCATCCGTACGCAGGTCAAAGACGACAATCGCGTCGAACGCGCCGTCGGTCTCGCCGGCCAGCGAGAAAAGTTCGCCAACCTCAAATCCGATGTTCTCACGCAGGTAGCGTTTGCAGGCAAACTGCGCGTGCTCTTCAAGCTCGCAGAGCGCGACCACGCCCCCCGAAGGCCCGACCGCAAACGACAACCAGAGCGCGCGATACCCCGTCCCCGCCCCGATCTCGAGCACGCGCGAGCCTGGCCTTACGCTGCGCAGCAACGGATCTAGCCGCTTGAGCCCGATCGGCCCCATCACATCCGCAAAGACACTCGAGTGCGAGCAGCGGATCACCTGCTTGCTGCCATCACCAAAGGTCACACGGAAGTCCTTGTGCCCGCTCCCGCCCTTGGCCAGCGCGTGCCGCAGCGGTTCGCTGGTGAGTTCCTTGTAATACACACCATCGATCTCAAAGCCGCGACGCACGCCGAGCAACCTTCGTGCTTCGGCCATCCATTTCGCCCTGGCCTTCACGCGTGCGTGCTCCCCGCAGGTTCTTCGTTCATGGTCCACAGCGTCCGTGGTCGAACCACCAACTGCGCCTGCTCGCGCCGCGGCAGCGGGCGCGCCCCGCCCGAGCCGATCTTCACCCACCGCGTCGGTGCGCTCTGCGTGCTGATCGTCAACGCATAATCCGCGCCCGAATGAAGCGCGGCCACAACCTCCGGCCGGTTGCACTGACGCGAAAGGTGCAGCAGCACCACGTGCTCACGCGGCTCGATCTGCATCACCGCGCTCACGCACTCCTGATTGCTCAGGTGCCCGTGCCCGCCCATGATGCGGTGCTTGAGAACTTCCGGGCGGGTCGAGGCGTGCTGCATTGCGGGGCAATAGTTGCTCTCGATGGCCAGCACATCCACCGCCGCCGCGCCGCGCACTTCGCTCGCGCCGAAGTGATCGACCAACCCGGAGTGAACATGCCCGAGATCGGTCGCAAACCCCAGCGATCCGCCACCATAGGCCGGGGCGAGCTCGATCCGATACGCCGCGACACCAAGCTCATCGTGCGACATCAGCAGCGGACGCACCCGCACCTCATCCTCAATTGCAAAGTCATCTTCAAAGGGAGTAACCTTCCACGATTCCTTGAGCCAGCCCTTCATGCCCGCCGCGCGCGCGTGCCGATCGTGCATCCGCACGCGCACATGCCCGGGCGTCTGCCGACGCCAACCAGTGTGCAGGTGGTCGCTGTCAAGGTGCGTCACCAGGCATTCGTCGATCATGTCTGGCCGAAGCGCCGCCCGCGACCCACCCGGCCCCTCAAGCTCCGCCATCATCCGGAACGTCCGTCGCGGCGAAAGCCCGAGATCAATCAAGCAGAGCCGCGTCATCCCACCGCGGCAGAGGGCCAACACCGAGCAGTTGCCCGCGCTCCCGCTCGCCAGCACACACAAATACGCACCATCCGCGCCGAACGAAGCCGTATCGGGTGTGTGTGGGGCGGCAGACTCGCACGTTGGATCTTCCATGATCGCCATTGTGAGCCAGTGTACCCGAAGTTCGTCTCTGCCAGGGTGGCGGGGTGTAAGGTGGGAATGCTCGTCAGTCTTCGCTGTCCATCCCCATGCCCTCTCCATCTTTGCTTGCGTTCATCCTGCTCCCTCGCAACCCCTTGCCCATGCCCGGGCAGATCCCACGCTTGCTCGCCGCGATAAACCTCGCCATCTCGGCCACGGGCTCGCACGAGCGGCCGCGCTCGGTCATCTCCGAGATCACACGCGCCCGGGGCATCGGGTCGCGCAGCAGGTCACGAAAGGCCCGGCGCAGCTCGGTGATCTGTTCACGCGGCATCCCGCCCCGACGCAGCCCCACCGTGTTCAGCCCGCCAATACGATTGCGCTCGTTCACCATGCAGAACGGCGGCACATCCAGCGAGACCGCGCAGTCGCCCGACATCATCACCATCCGCCCGATGCGGCAGAACTGGTGGATCACCGCGTTCCCACCAAGCGTCACGTTGTCTTCCAGCACGCTGTGCCCCGCCACGCCCGCCCCGTTCACCAGCACCACGTTGTTGCCGATCAGGCAGTCGTGCGCGATGTGTGTCGAGACCATCAAAAAGACCTTGTTCCCGATCGTCGTGGGCGGGCTGGGCGCATCGTGCGACGCGGCATGAATCGTCGCGTGCTCGCGGATCAGGCAGTCGGTCCCGATCACCACCCCCGCGCTCTTCAAGCCCGTCCCGATAAACTTGAAATCCTGCGGCTCATAGCCAATGCACGCGAAGGGATACACGATCGTTCGTGCCCCGATCACCACCGGGCCCACATCACCCGCGATGTAGTTGTTGCCCAGCAGCTTCACGCCCGCGCCGAGTTTCAACTTTCCCCTCAAAAAGCAATACGGCCCGATCTCAACACCCTCACCAAGCTCGCACTCCGACGAGACTTCGGAGGTCGGGTGAATCAGCACCGCAGCGCCGCGGCCCGTGTGTGCCGCGGTGGTGGCCGATAGTTGGCTTGGTGAAGGGGTATGGGGGGTGAGTGGGGGGACTGTCGCGGGCATAGGTGCCATTCTACGACGCTCGGGCTGTTGCTATCTTTCCCGCGTGTCCATCTCGCACCCGATTCCCCCAACTCCCCCACACCACCACCCCGACCTGCGCATCATCGATCTGGGCCGCCTCTCCTACGCCGCGGCCTTCGACCTGCAGCTCATGCACCACGCCGAGGTGCTCGAAGCGCGTGAGGCTGGCGTTCCGGAGATCGGCCGATTGCTGCTGGTCGAGCACGATCCGCCGGTCATTACGATCTCTCGGCGGCCCGGTGCAAGAGACAACCTGCGGGCCAGTGAGTCGTTTCTGGCAAGTCGCGGCATCACACTCGCCGAGACCGATCGCGGCGGCGACATCACCTACCACGGTCCCGGCCAGTTGGTCATCTATCCGATCATCGATCTGAACCTGCTCAAGCTGGGTCTGCACGGGTACATGCGCTTGCTTGAAGAAGCCGTCATCACCTGCTGCGCGGCGTTTGGCCTGCCGTGCTCGCGCGAGCATGGGGCGACGGGTGTCTGGACAGACGGCCCGCGCGCATCAGCACCTGATCAGCAACCCCGCAAAATCGCCGCGATGGGCGTGCGTGTGCGCCGCTGGGTCACCATGCACGGGCTGGCCCTCAACATCTCCACCAACCTCACACACTTCGCCCACATCATTCCCTGCGGCCTCGTCGGCCGCGAGGTCACAAGCCTGGAACGCGAGCTTGGGCCAAAATGCCCAACGATGGTCGAGGTCAAACGCGTGTTGAGCAACGAGCTTTCCGCCGCGCTGCGCGCGGAAAGGGCGAAGTGGCCGGGTTGAGGTCGCAAGTTCAGTGGCTTGGCATGTGAAGGCACACATTGCCTAGTGATACTGCATTTGTCGCGGTTTCAAGATCGCCCAAAGTTCACTCTGAACAACCAGCAAAGTACGACCCGATGAAATCAAACATATCTTGAATGGTGGCGCACCCATCGCCGTTCACGTCACTGGTCAAACCCCACGCGCACGGTTGCCCAGATTCGACAAACCAAATGCTCAAGAACGTGAAAAGGTCTTGAGGCCCGACGTCACCGCTGTCATCAAAATCGCCGCTACAACCGCTTATATAAACACTGTCTCCTGCAGGGAAGGGTGTGCTGAACTCGTCTGCCCATACGCGAACCATGATCGACTCCTCGCCGGGGATCCGGGCTCGATAGATCGCAGACCCAGAGATCATCGCCCCAGCAGGTAAGTCGCCGAGAAACACAACGTGCTTTATGTCCGATGGCCCAAAGTAACCCAATTCACCGCTGGCAATAAACTCGATTTGCACATTGTGCAGCGGCACCGCCAGCGGCTCATCGAACTGAAGGCTGTAGCTCACCACACCATTTGGGTGCGAAGTTGTCGCGCCGGATGTCAGCGTCATGGTGGGAAACTCCAAGTTGACATAAAGCTGTGCTACACCACGCTCCTCATCACCCGGTCCGAAGGCATTGCTGCCAATAAAGAGTAATGGGAGAAACTCCTTATTTTCCGAAATGTCTTCCCAAGAAAGAACGAACGGAATATCCAAAGCCGTCTGCGCAGGAACAACAACTTCTCCCGAGATCTCTCCGACTAGTTCAACTGCCAAACCTTCATTGCGGGTAGATGTGTTGGCAGTAACCGTGTACTCGTAAGTCCTCTCAACTTGGGAAGTATTGTCGAAACGTATCGTTGCGGTTAAACCTGACCCTAACTCGTAGCTTGTGGGCGTTGACAACCATGGCACTATTGGCAGAGTCGAGGCAGGCGGTGCTACCGTCGATCGATAATTCGCCATCAATTGCATAGGCAAAATGAGAGAGGCTGCCTGCCCCAAAGCGCGTCCATCCGTAACAAACTTGGTCGGACGCGGAAACGCAAGCAATTGCCCATTCCCCGGCCAGTTACGTCTATCGGTCCCGTCTGCGCGTTTCAACACATACTCAGATCCTGAGTTGACATGCGAAAAGAATGTTAGCACATCATAAGTATTGCTAAAAACGCCAGCTCTTACATTCTGAAGCAATGCGGGACCTGATGAGCGTGCACTGGTCGATCTGCTGAGTCGCTGTGCATGAGCTGGAGTGGCATCCAAAGCTTGCCAATCAGATGAGTTAATCCCTGAACGTCGAGTGCATATCTCATTCCAGATATGAAATTGCCAAGAGTAATCATTCATCCGACAGGCGTTAAAGACTGTTTGATTAGTATTCGCAAGCACTTGATAATAATACATCACTTTGCCATCGGAAATGTTATTGGCATTTGGCAATCCAGTGTATGAGCCTGCATCAATCACAACATTGTTCCCCGACACTATGCGAGCCGGGATACCCAGTGTGCGGAGGCTGGAGCACATCACTCCCGCATAAACCCAGCACTGTGCATGAAGGATTGGGCCCGCACGACGATTTCTTCGCCACGTATTGAACACCGGTACGCTCCCAGTCAATCCTTCCATGACATCGATTTCTTCTCGAGAAGGCACGGGGCTTGCTTCGCAGCGGGGATTGGGAGGAAGATTCGGTAATTGGTTTCCTACAAATCTAAGACCATTGTCTGTCATCGCGGCCCACATCCCCCGCAGCATCCCTGTGGGGTTATTACGGCCATTGACCTTTTGCGACAACCATCGAGCGGTGAGTTCAGGTGCCGATCGAATTGAGGCTGGTGCGCCGACTAGAAAACGAAGTGTCTCATCCAGTATGAGGCTGTTACCCGGATACACGTTCCATTTGTGTGCCACGTTCAAGTTGTTTTCCCAATAAACAATATCGACTGCACGCCTAATGTGCCGCTCGTCACTCACTTCCGAGAAAGACGTAGAATCTTGAGTGTTCCATGGATTACACAAGAGAATGAGCTGCCCGTCGTCAGGGCCGTCAACTTGGTATTGAACGATCTCCACCTCGCTCTGCGAATACTCAATCGTAAAGTACGCGTCGTAGCGGCCGACCGGTGACGTCACCGGAATTGAAACCTCGACGGTTACGATCTGCCGTGTTCCGCTCTGATTGTCTCGAACGTCCAGAATCTCGACGCCCCATGAGTTGGAACTGGCGGGGTTGTTACGTGGCGGCACCCTAATCCATTCTCCACCGGGAGACTGGCTATCCCATAGTTTCATCGCAATGTCGTGGCAAGCCGTACTGAAGCTGCTCGAAACCTCAACCTCAAATGTAGCTCGCTCACCACGTCGAAGAATCTGAGTTAATCCGATGGAGGGAACACCGGTTAGGGCTTCGGGGGAATAATAGTGTGTCGTATGGTGCGTTACGGCGTTCTGCCGCCAAGCGCTGTTTGTGTTCACGCCAAGAATGGATGGGTTCACGCCGATAGCGAGAGACTGAGTGCCGATCATGGCAACGTGACCCTCGCGCTCGTTCTGGTTTCCAACAAATACCGTACCAGGCTCGATCAGTCCGGGTGTGCATTGACCGAATCCCGCGTACAATTGAAAGTACGCCGAAACAAAGTTTCCGCCGTTCGGACCCGAAGCCACATGATCGAGTTGCGGTCCGCCATCGTATAAGACAAATGGAATACCGGGGCGTATATACAGCCCGTTGGCGTAGTTCCATCCTGTCAGATTTGACAAGTTGAAAGCATATCCCACGGATGTTGGGTCAGTCCGTCGATAGTACTTGACCGGAATTGTCCCATATGTGGTCGAGCAACTCTGATTCAAGTATGTCACAAAAGTGTACCAAGTCAATGCACCAGATTGTCCCTGTGGTGGCGCATGAGGCGGCCAGCAGATTACACCGTGCCCGGTGTCCGGAGAGATGCCGCAGGTCGCGGCAGAGTTACAACTGAATACGCATGGCCCGGTTCCGGAGCGGATATGGGCGCTGTAGCAGACAGCAAACTCCCAAGGCTCGCTTGCGGAAACCTCCACAAGTCCGCAGTTGTTGTTGAAGAACGGTGTGTTTCTGTCAACATGAGGCGTCACGGGTTGTAGCGGCACCCCGTCATCAGCATCAGCGTGGCAAACGCACCACCCAAGGAGCAAGGTCACGGGAGCGAACACCGATGAAATTGCGGATGGTCTGTTGGGGCAGCGTTGCTTCATAATAGTTTTAGTATAGCACCATATCTAGATTGCCACAAGCTGATTGCTTCGATCCATTAGCGTTTCGCAATCTCCGCGTGCGTTTGTGCCTGACTCGGCGCGGGTCGAGAAACACCTAGCGATCACCATGACCCGCGCTACTTCTATGCGCCCGGTTTACTTCTTGCTCAGAATGTCGAGTTGGCTTCAGTGCCGATCTCATCGAGGGAAAATTCACGTGTGCATTTGATCCCGTGCCGGGCTTGGAAGCCCGGCCCACCAGGGTAACCGAACACCGTTTCGGCTACGCTCATCTCCCCATACACTCCGCCACTCGCCACTCGCCACTC
>JBBSBC010000003.1:0-41025 GCA_038251595.1 Phycisphaerales bacterium
CCCAGAGTTGCCAGGGGTCCACAAGAAAGTCTTTGCGGAGCACGGGGAGCGGCACGGCCTCTTTGACCCGTTCGATAAACGAGAGATCGCCACCGAAAAAGTGCTTGTCGGTCAGGCACGAGATGGCCGCGGCACCGTTGATGTGGTAGCGCCGGGCGATCGCCGCGGGGTCAAAGCCCTTCTCACCATCAACTTCGTATTCCGGCCGGATGAGGCCCGCGCTCGGGCTGCGCCGCTTGATCTCGGCGATCACCGCGGTATGAAAGGCATCTGGATGATGCGTCACGGCGGCAAAGAAGTTGCGTGGCGGCTCGGCCTGAGCCACCGCCGCCTCGAGATCTGTGAACGTGGTACGGCTCTTGGCCTGCGCCAGCTCGGTTCGTTTGTGGGCGATGATGTCGGCGAGGATGTCGGCCATAACGGGTGGAAGGTCGTAAATGTAGGAACGGCCCGCAGCGCGAGCAGACGGTACCCTCCAACTCATGGATGGAAACACTTGGATTCTGTCAATCTCGACCGTTGCCGCAGCGCTGATTGGTTGGCAAACGTGGCGGCGCGGCTGGCTGTCGCGATCCGCCCTCGGCTCGCGTCAACTGGCCGGAATCGATGCGTTGGTCTGGCTCTTCGGGATGCTGCTCTTGATGTTGGCCCCCATGGTGGGCAGCGGGGCGGTCGCCGGACTTCCGGTGGATGTGATCGGCGTCAAGGAGAGCCTGCGCTGGAAGGCGTTGGTTCAAGGAGGCGGAGGCGTGCTCGGCCTTGTTGTCGGCGTGGCGTTTGTGGTGCTGATCCGGCGCGGATGTATGGATGTAGAGGGAAGACGAACGGGACTTCGCCTCTCATGGTCAGATGGCTGGCGCGGCATCATCGGACTTCTGCTGATCCTGCCGCTTTACATCGTGGTGAGTTCAGTGGCGCGCTGGCTTGATGAGCTTTTCAGTGCAAGCGGTTCAGACGTGATTCAACATCAGACGCTCAAAGCCCTCCAGAGCGTGCTTCGCGGATCAGATGGTGCCGCCGATGACCGTGCGTGGGTCTGGCTGTGGGTGGCAACCCTGGTCGTTGCCGTTCCTGCGATCGAGGAGCTGATCTATCGAGGGTGCCTGCAAAGCCTGCTGCTGCGGCTTCTCCAGCGTTCGACACCCGATGGTGAGCTTTCAACACGCGGAAGTCCGCCGCTCATTGCCATCACGCTGACTTCTGTACTCTTTGCCCTCATGCACGTTGCCACCGGCGCGGTGCCATCGTGGAGCGCGGCGATCGCGCTCTTCATCCTCTCCTTGGGGCTGGGAATCGCCTTCGAGCGCAGCGGGCGACTGAGCCTGCCCATCGTCATGCACGGCCTGTTCAACGCGGCCAACATTGCCGCAGTGGCCGCGGGCTGGGCGTGATCCTCGTAGCGATAAATGCAAACTCGGGCCGCCATGGCACGCACTTCGGGCTTGGCAAGACCTCGAAGCACCCTGAGCAGTCGTGTCATGCGGATGGGGATGACGACTTGCTCCAAGGTACGCGGTCCAAGTGAGCCGGGCGCGAAGAAGCATGATGTGGCCGAGCCGACAGCCCATTTCGGCAACGAATTCCCACGGCATCTGACTCAGGATCAATGCCGATGCGGAGTGGGCGGAACGATGTCACATCATGCCGGGCAGTCTGCGCATGATCGGCGGAACTTACCGCATCCGCGTAAACCACCGGGCAAACCGTGGCAGGTAGCTGTTCTCCGGATCCACGCTGAGCGCCACGTACGACGATCGTCCGTAGATGCTCTCAAGTGGTACAAACCCGATCATGCGGCTGTCGCGGCTCAAGTCGCGGTTGTCACCCATCATGAAGTACTGACCTTCAGGGACGATCAGTTCCCGGAACGTGCTCGGGCTCATCGCGATGGGGATGATCGTCAGCCCATGCTGACAGACCCTGCGACCATCAGGCATCGCCTGCGGGTCGGTCGTCTCCGTGCTGGTGCGCTCGAGTTGCTCTTCCATGTAGGTGACATTCACCATCCGCCCGTCTGAGAGCTTCGTCGGCACATCCTTATCGACGACCGAGTAGCCCGCCATCTTCCCGTTGATGATGAGTTGGTTGCCCTGCATGGCGATTCGATCACCCGGCAACCCGATCACCCGCTTCACCAACCTGATGCCATCAGCCGGAGACTTGAACGTCACAATCTCACCCCGTTGCGGCGTATCCCAATGGGTGATCCACGAGGTTGTGAACGGCACACGAAGCCCGAAGGCCAGTTTGTTCACGTAGATCCGGTCGCCTTCGAGGATCGTCGGCCGCATCGAACCCGAGGGAACATCGTTCCAGTCTGCGATTGATTGGCGCAGCGGCGTCAAAATCGCGACCACTAGCGCGAGCGGAAAGACCCAGTCATGAAGCATGCGCTTGCCAAGCGATCTGGGCGGCTTCGGGCTCGAAGCGTCGGCGGTCTTTGGCGAACGCTTGCTGTGACGCTTGAAGAGCATGGGCTTCTCGTGCGTGGGGTGATCGAATCTGAAAGGTGCAGGGACGGGCCTGATCTCGAAAGCGGCGCGTGGTCCGACACGACTGCTTGAAATCTACGCCACGCTTGAGGGTCAGGTTCAAGAAGCGTGCGTCCGGTGCATAAATCAGGGAGGAGCGTGCATCGCAGGTGGCAGCAACGCCGCGAGACCGCCAATGACGCCGCGTTCTCGGTCGCAACCGGGCGTGAGATGGCGAATTGAAACACCGGACGGATCAAGCCGTCGAACTGTCTAAACTCCGAACCTATGGCGACCAAGCCCCGAATCCTCACCGGCGACACCCCGACCCACACCGGCCTGCACCTCGGCCACTTTGTCGGATCGCTTGAGAACCGCCTCAAGCTGCAGGACTCGTACGACTGTTACTTTCTGATCGCGAACGTGCACGCGTTCACGACGTTGGCCGACAAGCCCGCGGACATTCGGGCCAACACCGTGGGCATTGTCAAGGACTGGCTGGCGGTCGGGCTTGACCCTGATCGAAGCACGTTCGTGTTGCAGAGTGAAATCCCCGCAATTGCGGAGCTTACGTTCCTGTTCGCGATGCTGATCCCCTTTAAGAAGGTCATGCGCAACCCGACGATCAAGACCGAACTGGCGACGAAGTTTGGCATGGAGCTTGGTGAACTGTTTGGCTCAGAAGGCGAGGGCAAGAGCAGGGAAGGCCCATCGTTCGGATTCCCGATGTACGCGGTCGGCCAGTGCGCCGACATCCTGGCCTTCAGGCCAGAGCTGGTGCCCGTGGGCGAAGATCAGGAAGCGCACATTGAAATGTGCCGCGATGTGGCGTTGAAGTTCAACCAGATGTATTGCGGCGTGAACAACCGCGTTCCTGCCGAGGAGCACGCGAAGGCTGGCGGTGTCTTTCCGATCCCCCAGGCAAAGGTCGGACGCATCGCGCGGCTGGTGGGGTTGGATGGCGTGCAGAAGATGAGCAAGAGCCTGGGGAACGCGATCTTCCTCTACGACAGCGCGAAGGATGTGCAGAAGAAGATCAACAAGATTACGACGGGTCGGCAGAGCCCGACCGAGCCGGGTGATGCGAACAACATTCTGATGCAGTATGTCGATGCGTTTGTGGCGCGTGAGCGTGCCGAAGAACTGAAGCGCCGCTACGCGGCCGGCGACAACATCGGCGATGGGCATGTGAAAGCGGAACTCGGTGAGGCGATCAACGCCCTGCTCGAGCCGATGCGTGTGCGACGGGCGAAGCTGGATGGACCCGAAGGTGACGCGATCGTGATGGATGTGATCCGACGCGGCGTGAAAAAGGGGAACCTGGTAGCGGAGGAGACGCTGCGGCTGGCGAAGGAGGGGATGGGGTTGGGGTTTGGGTCGCGAAGATTCACGGCGGACTGACCTCGCATCGGTGCTGGCTTTGGTCACCAGCCCTTATCCCGAACGGCCTCCAAAACTAAAGCCCGCACAAGTTATTGCACATGTAGACGTACGTGAGACGCCACGAATGGCCCGTCGAAGAAACCCACACGCACGCTGGCAATAGAACTGCTAGTCACCACACCCCTTGCCCGATACTCGGAGTCCACATGCGCCGTTTCTCGAAAGCCACACTGCTCTGCTCCGCCACGATCCTCATGATGTCCGCAGCCGCGTCGGGTCAGGCCAAAGACGATAACAAACCCGATGCGCCGCAGTCGCCCACCAACACAATCACCACCACCACCCCGACCGCGCCTGCCGCCGCGCCCGCGGCCAGCGCCACCTTTCCCGCGGTCATCAAGAAGAACCTCTTCGCCAAAAACGACTATCGCGGCAAGAAGGCCCCTGACTTTCACGTCGAGTCGTGGCTTGGCAAAGATGCCAAGGCGCCCGACCGCAAAGACAAGGTTGTGCTGATCGATTTTTGGGCGACCTGGTGCCCGCCCTGCCGCGCGGCCATTCCTGAACTGAACGAGTGGCATAAGCGGTTCAAGGATGACCTCGTCATCATCGGTGTGAGCGATGAACCGGCCGCGACAGTCGAAACATTCATGGGGCTGCGTGCGCCCGCGGCCACACCCGCGCCAAACTCGTTCCCACCCAAGAGGGCAACCGTCGAGTACCCGATGGCGATCGACACCAAGGCCCAGATGAAGAGTGCGCTCGCCGTCGCCGGAATCCCGCACGTCTTGATCATCGACAGCACGGGCATCGTGCGCTGGCAGGGCTTCCCGCAGAATGTTGAAGAAAGACTCACGGCGGATGTGCTGAAGCAGATCATCGAGGCGGACAAGGCGCAGCGCAAGGCCGCCAAGCCCGACGAAACGCCCACCAAACCTGCGTTAGCGTTGCCGCAGGCAGATGCACCAGCGACAAAGAAGTGACGGGCCGCGTGCTTGCACCCTGACTGACGAACGTACTTTGTCCTCAAGCCTTTGGTCTGCGGCCAGGTTCGGCGCGCAAGGTCTGAACCGATCGGCTAAACTGCGAATCGGTATCGATCGATCACCCCGTGTGCGCGCACACCACGGACCTTCGGCCTTGCTGACCAAGAGTTTCATCAGTTGGTTTGACGACCGCACCCGCGCTCGCGGCGAGCAATATTTCCATCAAGAGCGGGTATCCAGTCTGCGAATCATTCCGCCGCGCGTGACCGCGCGCGTGCTTGGTTCGCAAAAATACACCGTGCAGTTTGTGTTTAGTGGCGATGCGCAACTGCGGAATGTTGAGGCCACCTGTGATTGCCCGGTCGGTGGCGATGGTGTGCGCTGCAAGCACATGTGGGCAACACTGCTGGCCGCGGAACAGGTGGGTTTTGGGAAACAACTGGGTGTCACTCCCAGCAAAGTGAAGATGCACATCGGCGCGGCGGATGATGCAGACACGAGTGAAGAGCGGCAAGATGATGAAACTGAACCGGAGACGATCGCGTTGAAAGACGCTCCATCGGCCGAGATTCAGCGTGCTCTTGCAAGGCCTGGTGTGACAATCGGGTTTGGCGGTCGGCTCAACACTGCCGACGCAAGCGTGCCGCGCCTTATCGAGCGTCCCAAAGCCCCCGCAGTCCCCGCATGGCTCGAGCAGTTGCGAGCTCTTTCCAAGCCCGCACAACCCTTTGCACGAGCGCCGATTGTCAAGATCGTACCTTGGTACGTGCTTGAGTTGGATCGAACCCGTGAGCAGCGCCGCCCGCTTCTGGCAACACTTCGACAACCCCCGCAGCCCAAGCGCGCCGGTGCAGCCCCTGCACGGCCCAAACGACTTAACCTGAACCACGAGCAGCTCGGTGCCATCGAGGGAGAGATTGATGCGCAGATCTGTGCATCGCTCATCGGTTCGCTTCCCGATGCGCACAGCTACTCGTGGCATTCGTACCACTCGCACGGCAAGTGCGAGTGGCGTGTGCCCGGGCAGATGTTCATTCAACTTCTTCCCCGGCTGGTTGCCACAGGCCGGTTCTTTGCTCGTGTCAATATCAACTCACCACTGATCCCCGTGATCATTGATGAAGGCGAACCATGGAAGCTGATGATGACGCTGCTCCCCGGAAAGAGCGCGACAAGCTACACATTCGCGCCGATGCTCAAGCGTGCCGATGAGCGACTGCTGATCTCCGAGTTCGATCTCATAACCGAGGATGAGCCAACCCTCGGCATCCGTGGCGGTGTGATCTCGCGCGTTGATGCGGCGGGGTTCTCAACATGGTTTCGCGAAGCCCGTCACTGGCAGCCACAGGTCATTCGACGCCGCGAGCTGGGCAAACTCTCTCAGGAGTTGCGAAAATCCAGCACTTTCCCCCCGCTGGATACGCCTAAGGGTTGCGAGCTGATTGAATCGACAACGACCGATCCACGCCCGCAACTTCGTCTGAGTGCCAGACCGAGCGAATCAACAACCGACCACCTCGAAGGCACGATTGAGTTTCTCTACGGCGAACAACTGATTGGCGGGAACGACCCTGGCCAGAGTATCGCGGATCTAACCGGGCTGAAACTCACTCGCCGCAATCTCTCCACTGAAGCGATGCTGACCGAGCGCTTGATCGCGCTTGGTGTGCGCCGCGACGCGTATAACGGCCGACTCAGCCTGCCCGTCAAGAGGACCGCTTCAATCGTCTCGACGCTCATCGGCGAAGGGTGGACGGTGCTCGGAGGCCACCACCTCTTCCGCATCGCTGGCGAGGTGAAGATCGATGCGAGCACAGGAATTGACTGGTTTGATGTCAATGGCCAAGTGGATTTTGACGGCCAATCGGTCGGCCTTCCCGCCCTGCTTGCGGCGTTAAACAAGGGCGAAAAGTTCGTCATGCTCGGCGATGGCTCGATGGGCATCTTGCCCGAGAAGTGGTTGGCAAAGAATCACGGCTGGCTCGTGATGGGAAAGGCCGAAGGAACGAGCCTGCGATTTTCCAAGACGCAGATCGGGTTGATCGACGCACTGCTGGCGCAAATGCCGGATGCTTCCTGCGATGCGCAACTGCACGCCGCAAGAAAGCGGCTCGCGCTGTTCGAGGGTATCAAGGCGCGTCCGGAACCAAGCGGATTTGTCGGGATGCTGCGCGACTATCAGCGTGAAGGTCTAGGCTGGCTGCGGTTCCTCAATGAGTTCGGCTTTGGCGGCTGCCTGGCCGATGACATGGGGCTTGGCAAAACGGTGCAACTGCTTGGGCACATTGTCGAAGGGCGGACCATGGGCGAACGAGGCGCATGGTTGGTGGTCGCGCCAAAGTCGTTGATGTTCAACTGGGCACGCGAGGCGGCACGGTTCTCGCCCGCGCTCCGTGTCGTGCGCTCAACCGGCGCGGATCGTGCCCGCGAGCACAGCGCAATCGCCGATGCTGATCTTGTGCTGACCACCTATGGCACGCTGCGAAAGGATATCGAATGGTTGCGCAAGGTTGAGTTTGCCGGCGTGGTGCTTGATGAGGCGCAGGCGGTTAAGAACGCGGATTCACAAAGCGCCAAGGCCGCGCGCCTGCTGATCGCAAAGCGGAAGTTGGCAATGACCGGCACACCCGTCGAGAACCACTTGGGCGATCTCTGGTCGATCTTCGATTTTCTCAATCCCGGAATGCTCGGCACTTTACCCGCCTTTCGAGGCGCGTTTGTTTCAGGTGGTGATTCGGCAAACGGGAGTGAAGAGGGCCGATCGCAATCACTCAAGATGCTCGCCCGCGCGGTGCGGCCGTTCATCCTGCGGCGAACCAAAGAGAAGGTCGCGCCTGAACTGCCCTTGCGAACCGAAGAGACGGTTCACTGCATAATGCCCGCCAAGCAACGCAAGCTCTACAACGATTTGCGAGATCACTACCGCGCCGTGCTGCTCGACAAGATCGATAAGTCCGGGCTGGCCAAAAACAAGATTCACGTGCTCGAAGCTTTGTTGCGGCTCAGGCAGGCCGCGTGCCACCCGGGATTGATCGACCCCAGGCGCGAACGCGACGACTCGGCCAAACTCGAATCACTGACTTCGATGCTGGATGAAGCCGTTGATGGTGGACACAAGGCGCTGGTCTTCTCACAGTTCACATCGATGCTCTCGATCGTGCGCAGATCGCTGGATGAACGAAAGATCGCTTATCAGTATCTCGATGGCCAGACCAGTGAACGAGACCGTGCCGCGGCGGTTGATCGCTTCCAGAGCGATGATTCGTGCCGCGCGTTTCTGATCTCGCTCAAAGCGGGCGGGTTTGGTCTCAACCTCACCGCCGCCGATTACGTCTTCATTCTCGATCCGTGGTGGAACCCGGCGGGAGAGGCACAGGCCATCGACCGCGCGCACCGTATTGGGCAGAGCAAGCGGGTGTTTGCCTATCGCCTGATCGCCGAGGGCACGGTCGAGTCGCACATCATTGAGCTGCAAAAACGAAAGCGCGCTCTGGCCGATGCCATTATTGGTGGACAGGATTCGATCATCTCCTCACTGACGCGAGAGGATCTTGCGACGTTGCTGGGGTGAAGAAACGAGGTTCGAGCAGGTTAAGCCTTGTTATTGACGAACCAGATTGGTAATCTGCTTCCAACCACCCGTATTCGTCAATGCCTGCCGCTGAACACTGGAAAATGTACAGCCTCGACTTCGATGGTCGTCCCGGCTCATGCATCATCAACATCGCTTTGGCCGACAGCCTGCCCGACAAGAAGCGGCCGGTGTGCTTGATGGCCAGAGTTTCATTTCGAAATGCGGGTATGGACGGCTGGGGCACCGCAGAAGAACGACACGCCCTCGCCGCAATCGAGGATGTCGTTTTCGGTCAACTTCGGAAACAGTTGAATGTAGCGAGTGTCCGAGGCTACGGCGTGCTCGACGACTGGCTCTATGCGCCGAAGAACGCGGCGCAGAATGCCCTCGACGCCATGCGCGACAGTTTCCATGGTTACGAAATCGAGGGCGCGAGCAGCGACGATCCCGAATGGACACAGCACACGGACGTGCTTTTTCCCGACAAAGCGGCAATGCGAGCCATCGGAAACTTGGATGTCATCGCCGCCATGCAGCAGGCCGGCGACCCGATGGTCCATCCCCGCCCAGTTGTACTTTCGTCCCTCTTTTCCGACGAGCAGAACGCCAAACACTTCGCCGCGGCCTCCGAAGCGCTGGGCTCTATTGTTCAATCAATCGAAGAATCGGACGAGTCCGATCCTCCGTGGATGGTCGAGACGGTCACTATTAGCACCCTTACCCCCGAACTGATCGATGGACTGATCGGAGCGGTTGAGCACCTCAAGGATCCGCACTCCGGCTTGTACGACGGATGGCAGGCCGTGTTCCTCGATAAGGACGGAGATAGCCCGATGGACAGGGCACGAAGATGACCGATCAAGGCAGCCCGCTCAGCACCCCAGCATACACCCTCTCCAATTCTTCCACCATCCGCTCTGCGCTAAACTTCACCCTGCACTCCTCGCGCCCGCGCGCCGCCAGCGCGGCCCGCGGCAGTGGGTTTTCTGCCGCCCACAGCACCGCTTCGCGCAATCCGGACTTGTGCCCCGTGCGGACCAGCCGTCCGGTTTTCATTTCCTTGCACACCTCGGGTGTGCCATCGGTGTCGTAGGCGATCGGGCACGTGCCGCACAAGAGCGCCTGCGGCACGGTTCGCGGCAGGCCCTCGCGATAGCTTGGGTGTACAAGCACATCCATCGCACGCATAAGACCCGGAATACTGGCGGGTGAGACGAGGCCTGTGAGGAGAAGTTGAGAGGGCGAGACGTTGTTGGGGTGCGAGGGCGGGCGATCGAGTTCGGCGATTGAGATGCCGAGTTGACGAGCCTTCTCGATCAGCCGCGCACGCCACCATCCGTCGCCTATCCACAGCAGCTTCCAGTCAGGATTGACTTTCAGATCATCCGCCAATGCCTCCAGCACATCGTCGTGACCTTTGTGCTCGGCGAGGCGTGCGACCGTGCCAATCACAAAGTCCGACGGCAACACGCCGAGCCTCGCCCGCACGTGCTCGCGCGATTCGCCCGGCGCGGCCATCAGCAGCGGTTCGGTCTCCATTCCCGAGTACACCGTGTGGTACTGATCCGGCGTGCCGATGTTGTGCGAGAGAAACTGCTCGACCATCGCGTTGGCCACCGCAACGATGGCGTGACAGCGCTTGGCCGCGAATCGCTCCGCCGCGATGTAGAGCCGGTTGGTGTGCCAAGGCAGATTCTTGTGAAAGGGCGGACCATGGATCGTGTGAACGATCGCCATGCCGGGTCGCCTCTCCGCCCACGCGGCCGCGCGCCCGAGAACTCCGGCTTTGCTTGAGTGTGTGTGGACAACATCCGGCCTGAGTTCGCGGATGAGCGCGCAGAGCTCGTGCCAACACCTGCGATCCGCGAGCGGGCTGATCTCACGCATCAAGTGAGGGACTTCGTGCGTGGTGATTTTCAACTCATCATCGTCGGGCCTCACGGCCGGCGCACGGAGTTGATGACCGAAGCCTCGCACGCGTTCAAGTAAAGATCCTTCCGGCCCGTAGATCGGTCCGAAGGCCAAGTGAACTTCGTGCCCGCGCCGCGCCTGCCCCTCGCACGAGAGCACCGTGTTCTCTTGCGAGCCGCCGAGGATGAGCCGGGTGCTGATGTGGAGGATGCGCATGGGGGCGGTGAGAATACCTCAAATTAACCGTGGACAGACCCACCGCATTCCGGGCACCTCGCGCTGCCGGGCAGGCCACGCACGTCGTAACCACAATCCGGGCACTTGCCAGGCACCAGCCGTCGCAGCCCGAACCAGCCCCACGCCAGCAGGCCAGTGGCGGGAATGCCAACGGTCCAGAACGGAACGATCAAGAGTCGATTCTTGGACTTGTTAATCCAGCGCGGCATCCAGTCTATTGGTAAAAAATTGGGATCTTGGGGCGTGCGGCAACGCACAAGCGTCCAGTTCCATCCGAGATCTTGAACCGCCACGGGTCCACCGGACATATCGGCCCAGCTACCGCTGAAAGCGCCGTTGCTGATCGCCCAAAACCGCTGCGCGCTGGGCGACGCGCGGCCAACCAACACCGCCCAGCGCCGGTTGAGCAACGTCAGCACCAGCAGGGTGGCAAGCACCACAACGCCGACGACCGCCGCCGCTCGTCGTAGCCGGCGCCTTCGCAACGAGGAACTTGAGGTCAAGGCTTTAGTGGTCATAGCGAATCCACTCCAGACACAACCCCTGCGGCGGCAACGTCGGCCCGGCCTTGCGTCGATCGCCCGTGGCCAGCGCATCGCGCACCTGCTCGGGCGGAATCCTTGATTTCCCAGCCTCGACCAAAGTGCCCGCGATGATGCGGACCATGTTCCAAAGAAAGCCGGAGCCGGAGACGTTGATGCGGATCATCTGGGGTCGCACGGCACTCGATCCCGTATCCATGGGTGCTGCGGCCGACGAGGAAGGTTGCCATTCCACCGACCCATCGCGGCCGAGAACCCTCCCTCCAGCCCCCTCCCTCTGAGAGGGGGAGCCGGAAACGACGGGCGGCACGAGTTCAACTTGGCAATCGTGAATCGAACGCACGGTGGTTGCACGTCCATGGCCCGCCGCCGCGAAGGCTGCGAAATCGTGCTCGCCCACCAGCACCGCCGCGGCCGCCTTCATCCTCTCGACCTCAAGCGAGTGCCAGATGTGCAGACTTGTGCGTCGCTCCCAAAGTGTGCGCTCGCGCGAGCTCCAGATCGTGTAGCTGTACCCCTTGCTCAGCGCGCCACCAATCGGGTTGAAGTCGTCGGCCACAACCTCCGCATTCATCACGAGCACATCGCGTGGAAGCCGCGAATTGATTGCACGCATGAGGCCGGTCGCGCCGCGTTCGAGGGGCCATCCGCCTCGACCGCGTGCATCGTCCTCGACGACCGTTGAAAAAGCGGCGACCTGGCCACGCGCGTGAACACCCGAATCGGTCCGGCTTGCACCGTGAATCACCACCGGCTGATGCACCACTTGTCTGGTTGCCCGTTCCAACACCGATTGCACGGTTCGCAGTTCAACACGCGGCCGATCCTGCGGCAGTTCCGGCTCGGTGCTCAAGCCGCGCGAGTTGTGCGGCACGTTGACGGACGATCGGAGCGCGGGAGGAAATGCGGATTCATCATGCCGCTCCATCCGCAGTGCCTCGCTCACCGCATCGGCATGAGGAAACTGCTTCTGCCACCCGCAAAAGTCCGTTCCTTCATACGCGAGCGTGAGTTTGTACCGTGGCATGTGAGGGGCAAGGAGTCGAAGAGACTCACGGCTTGCCCGCTCCCGGATGGCGCGGGAACTCCGAGATCACGACCGTGTTCGCCTCTTCTTCCCGGCGAGCCTGCTCGCGCTTCGCGCGCTGCTTTGAATCTTCATCCGCGTATGGCGCAGCCTTTGCCGAGAGGTTCCACCACGCGATGGCGATGACCGAGCCCACGATCAACAACACCACAACGATTCCGATGACAACCTGCATGGCTGACTCGCTTCTCAGTCAAGGCGCATCCTTCTCACAACTCCACGGTCACCATGTCCGCCACCTGTGCCGCTTCGTGTGTGGGCATCGACACATCCGTCGTAAAACCGCTGACCGATGCGCCCATCGCGGCCAGGTCATTCCGAACATCCGCGGCATTAAACAGCCGTCCGACGGGTGTGGCCACGTGCGCGCCACCGGGAACCTGTCCCGGCTTTTCCGGGTTCATGACAAAAGTTTCAGACTCCTCGACCGGCGCGCCCACACCACGCGCGATCGCCATCATGTCGAGGGCGATCTGTCCCTCCGATTTGCACATGCCGAGTGTCGGAATCGCCTGCTCGAAGGCCTGCAGGATGTCGCCCGCATTCTGAAAGGTTCCGGCCTTCTCGGTCCACGTCGCGCCGGGCAGCACGACATCAGCCCGAACGGTCAGCCGGCTCGCGAGCGTATCCACGGTAACGATGAATCGTCCCTCGCACGCGCGGAAGAGATCATCGGTGATCCAGTCGCTCGGATAGTTTCCGGTGATGATCGCTCCGGAGATCGCACCGCTCTTGAGCTGCGTGACAAACGACTCCCACGGTACCAGGGTGCCAGCACGACCTTTCGCGCCAGAAGGTCCGGCGGAAACCTGCATCAGCGCTTCGAGCACACGGTGAACGCCCCGTGCATTCGGGGCTTTTTCCGCGTACAGCTTGAAGGCTTTGGGGTCGCCATCTTTCGCACCCGCGGGATAGATCTTGTCGATCCCGCTCTTGGGCACCGGGCCGACCGCAAGCACCGCGCGTGAATCGATCGCGAGCGCCAGTCGCCCGAGCAGGTAGGCATCTTCACACGAGAGCATGGGGCTGATCATCACGCCCAGTCGTCCGCCCTTGCTTGTGGCCGCGTTCAGGCCGGTCAACGCATCGCGATACGCGCGCATCCAATCGCTCTGGACCTGCACGCCGAACTGCCTGCGGAAGGGCGTGAGCAAGCGATCTTCACTGTGAACGTGCTTCCACCCATACCGCACTTCGTCGGTGATCCACCACTTGTTCACGCGCATGTTGGTGCGCGGCTTGAAGCGATAGATCTTTCCATCGTTGTGATGGATGGAAAGGTTGTCGCCGCTGGCCGTGAGTCCGTCGATGCTCGGTGTCTCTTTCAAAAACCAGACACGCTGCGTGAAGAGAAAGTCCTTGTCGAGCAGGGCGCCGACCGGGCAGAGGTCGATGACGTTCGCACTCAGCTCGTTGTCGAGGGCGATCCCGGGGAAAATATCGATCTCGTTCTTGTTCCCGCGCCCGCTGATCAGCAGTTCGGCCGTGCCCGTGACTTCGCGCGTGAATCGCACGCAGCGCGTACACATGATGCAGCGATCTGAGTACAGATAGACGTGCGGGCCAAGATCTTTCTTGGGGTTCTTGACCTTCGTCTCTTCAAACCGCGACTGGCCGCGACCGTACTCGTAGCTGTAATCCTGCAAAAAGCACTCGCCCGACTGATCGCACACCGGGCAATCAAGCGGGTGATTGATGAGCAGGTACTCCATCACGGCTTTCTGATTTGCGATAGCCTTCGGTGAATCGGTGTAGACCACCATGCCATCGGCGCACGCCGTCTGACACGTCGGCACGAGCTTCGGAATCGGCTCAAGCGTGTTGTTGTTCCGCGGATTCGGTTGCCAGACTTCCGCGAGACAAATGCGGCAACTCGCCACGATCGAGAGTCCATCGTGGTAGCAATATTGTGGTATCGCCACGCTGTTGGCGTTGGCGACCTGAATAATCATCTGACCCGGAGTGAACTCACAGGTCTTCCCGTCAATCGTAATTCGTAGTGAGGAGTTGGCCATGGGAACGACAGAATAGGTGCCTGACTTGCCCCTGGGGATAACCGGAGAGAAAAACCGTACAAATTTCAAACATCTTTGCGACCAGACATCCCCCAAATTGGCTATGCGGCTAGCCGGAATCGATAATTTAACACGACTATGGTCCAAGAATCCAGCAAACGCTCAGAGTCCGTATACATTAGTAGTAGGCAGTTGTCCAACATTTCCGAGTTTGGAAGAGTTGCCAATCGCGCGAGGTGGAGAGAGAACCCCTCGTACATCGTGTGTTGCACGGGATCGGCGGCTATGCCGCGGAACTGTGTCAAGTGGGCTTTGGCGGCGATGAGTGCCGCTGAGTTGGGCTTGTGTCTGGTTTCCGCTTGCGCGGAACTCATGTGAGGGAGAGATTCGATGAAGACTGCTCGTCGTTTGGTTTGTCTCGCGGCTCTCGCCGCATTATCGGGTTCCGCGCTCGCCGCAGGGCCGGACATTACCTCCACGTTTAACGGCATCATCCCGCAGGTACCGATCACCTGGTCGGTGGTCGGTGTACCCGTGCCCCACACGATTCCGACATTCGGGGTCAACGAGGGCGCGGCGGGCGGCTTCAGTTGGACGAAGACCGGCGGTACATACACCGGTGTGAGCGGCAACTACACGGCCTTCTGCCTCGAACTGACGCAGACTATTCAGGAGCCCAACTCCTACACGTACAAGGCGGTCCCGCTTGCGGATGCGCCCGGTGCCAATGGTCCGTTCACCAACCCGCTCGGTGCGACAGGTGCTTCTCAGGTGTCCGAGCTCTGGGGCAACTGGTACAGCACGCTCGATTTCAACGATGCCACCCAGATGGCCGCCTTCCAGATCGCCATTTGGGAGATTGTGTACGACTCAAATCTCATTCTGAACGGTGCGGGTGACTCGCTGCAGATCGGTGTCGCGCCGGCCGTTGCCGTACTTGCCCAAACCTATCTCGATGCGGTCGATGGGAGCGGTCCATTCGCCGCCCTCGATGCGCTGACCAATCCCGATGTACAGGATCAGGTTGTCCCCACCCCGGGCGCGTTCGCCCTGCTCGGTATCGGCGGACTCTTCGCGGCCCGCCGTCGTCGCTGAGTCTCGGGCTGAGTCTCGGGCTGAGTCTCGGGCTGAGTTCGTCTAGTTCACTTGATTTTCAAGTCTGATTTCTTCAACAGGCTTCGCAACCGTGCGAGGCCTGTTGTCTTTTTGGCCCGATAGCCCAGGGCACATCATCGGCGAAGGTCCGCGAACAGCGGCCCATGGCGCGATAAGCTATGCAACTTGTTGCGAATGAACAGGTTATGGCGATTATGACTGGCACGATTTGGAAGATCGGGTAGTGTGTGACCAGAGATGTTCGGCGCGTTGCTGAACGTGGGGGAGAGGGCCGTGTTCGCCCTCCAAATACAACCTGTGACCGCGACCTTCCGGGCGCGAGCTGTGGCTCTGTTCACACGCTCGCGGATGCGGGGTGAGCGGTTGGTTCATTGAGGGGAGTTCGGTCATGGCTCATGCGTTGAAAGTTGGTATCGCGATGGTCGTTGTCAGTGCGGGCGCGTCGATGGCCAGTGCGCAGCTCTCCGGAAGCTATTACAAGCTGCCCAACTCTGTGGGGGGCCACACGCGCCACACCGATGTGCAGGTCGGCGTCGATGGTGCGCGGGTTGCCGGACTCGTTGAGAACGCGCTCGGTCCCAATGGCCTGCCGATTGCGACCAACTTCGCACTCACCCGGGCAGCAGGTTCGGGCGCGATTGAGGATGTGAACGCGAACAACGAGATTCTCTGGTGGACACCCGGGCGCGCGGGTAACCGGGAGGTGATCTTTGAAAAGAACCAGCTTGACGGGGCGAACCTCAACATCACGGCGAACTTCTTTCCCGATGGCCAGACCAACAACAACACGTACTTTCGTGCGGTCCATTGGCAGGGCACGTTCGAGCTCGGCGCGGGCGAGAGCGGCAGCGTGATCATGAGCATTCAGGCCGACGACGATGCGTGGGTCTTTATCAACGGGCAGCTCGCGCTCGACGACGGTGGCGTGAAGGCCCTGAACACCGCGGCACCGGTCTTCAATGCGGCGTCGCTGGTCGCGGGCTCGAACACCATCGATATCTTCTTTGCTGACCGTCACCAGTCGCAATCGGCGATTGTGTTCACTTCAAACCTTCAGATCATACCTGCACCCGGCGCAGCCGCGCTGCTCGGGCTCGGAGGGTTGACTCTTCAGCGGCGTCGCCGCAGATAAGACTTGCAAGCCACACACTCCTCGTGCTGAACGCGCACGGGGCTCTCTTCTCGGGGGGGTAGACGATTCTCCTTGGAGGGGAGAACGTCACCGATCAGACGCCCGGGCGGCTCACACCGCTCGGGCGTCTTGACGTTTTGGAACAACGCCTATCGCTTGTGCGGATGACCACGGGGAATACGCCCGGAGGGATTCGAACCCCCGACTTTCGGTTCCGAAGACCGACGCTCTATCCACTGAGCTACGGGCGCAAGGGTGCGGCGTTTCCCTGGCAGGGGAGATTGTAGGAGAGCAGGTTCCGCATTGTGACGGATACACACCGGCGGGCATCATTTTGGTGAGGCGAGCGGGTCACCCGCCGCGCCGGAGACACCCATCGAGGCGGCATCGGTCGCGGCTTGCGTGACGGTCGCATCTGGCGAAAGATCCGACGAGTTACCGAGCAGGCTGATGGTCTTCCACTTCCCGCTCTGCCATCTGTACAGGATGCACATCGCGAGTATGACGATGTAGGTTGCCGCGGCGATCCAGGGGCCGAGCGAACCAAGCTCGGGCATGAATCGCACCATGGCCAGCCCGCCGCAGACGATGATGCTCCATGAGAGGATGAGCGTGACCAGGCCGGTCCACCGCGTATCGCCCGCGCCGCGCAGCGCACCGCTGAGGCTCATGGCGATGCCATCGAAGAACTGGAACGCGGCCGTGGCGATGAGGAAACGTGATCCGAGGGTAACGATCGTTTCCATGTCCTCGGGACTGGTGTCTCGTTGAACGAACAGCCGCACGAGATCGTGACGGAAGACGACAAAGCAGATCGCGCAAAAACTCATATAGGCGACGGCGAGCATGAGACCGAGCCATGCTCGTTGAATGGCGAGGTCGGGACGTTTCATCCCCAGGCACTTGCCGACAGTTGCGGTCATCGCGACGGAGATGCCCACGGTGGGCATGAATGAGAGCGTCATCCACTGGTGCGCAATCCAACCCGCCGTCGAGTGAAGCGTTCCGAAGGTGCCGACGAGATAGACCATGAAGAATGACCAGCAGATCATTTCGTTGCCAAACATCAGCGCGCCGGGCCAGCCGATTCTAAAGATGTCCTTCGCGTGCTTGATCGAAACACGCCAGACGGCGCGTGAACGCGTGTTGTAGAGTCGGTGATACTTGGGTGAGAGAAAGTACCCGAGCGGAATGGCCAGTTCGACGAGCGTACCCAGCAGGGTGGCCCATCCTGCACCTTCCACACCCATCGCGGGAATGCCGAGCGATCGCGCAACCGAGGCCGCCGCTTCAAACCCTCCGTCGATCGTGGAGTAACCGGTCGCAACGGGCGCGTTCGGCCCGAAGATGAGGATTACATTAAACACCAGGTTCACGATGTTGCCGATCAGGCTTGCGAGCAGAATGACCACCGGCTTGTGCATTCCGTAGAAGTACTGAGCCACGGCTCGGCAGGTCATGGTGATGACCGATCCGTAGATCAGGATTCGGCCATAGCTCACCGCAAGCTGATCGCGTCGATCGAGATTCACCAGTTCCGCGGCTGCGCCGGGCCCGACCGGCGTTTCGCGGATCATTTCAAAGACGTACGGAAGGATGAGCCCGAAGGGGAGCATGACAATCAGCCAATACACCACCGACAACCAGACCCCCGTCGCGACGTAGGCCGGCGCATTCTGGGGCTTGCCCGCGCCCAGATTCTGGCTCACGTAGGTATTGATGACCGTGATCATGCCCATCATGACGCTGATGAAGACGAAGGCGGCCAACCCACCATTTCCCTGCGCCCCCACGTAGATCGGGTCGGGACCAATCCGCGAGACCATGAGTTTGTCAACAAACTGCATCAAGGTGTAGCTGGTCATCGTCGCCACAACCGGCGCAGCGATGAGCAGCAACTCAACGAGCGGGCTTCGCTGCTTTGCCGACGGGCTGGGTGGTGGGTTGACGGACATGGGTCAGGATGATATGTGCCAACTCGGATTGACCGCGCGTGCCTCGCATGTCCAGCTCTATACCTGAACTACCCGGCCCGAGTGGCCATGCTGATGGCCAGTTCGATCGCGCACCGCATTGAAGTCGCATCCGCCAGGTCTCTACCCGCGATATCGAAGGCCGTTCCGTGCGCCGGGCTGGTGCGGATGGTGGGAAGGCCGACCGTCATATTGACCGCCTTCATACCGTCGAGCAGCTTCACCGGAATCAGACCCTGATCGTGGTACATGGCCACAACGCAATCAAACTTGCCCTTTCCATGCGGCGGCGCGGCCGCCGCGCTAAAGAGCGTGTCGGCGGGCCACGGCCCGGTGACATTCAGGAGTCTCTCGCGTGCCGTGTGAATGGCTGGCGCGATGATCTGACCATCTTCGCTGCCGAGAAGCCCACCCTCTCCCGCGTGCGGGTTCAGGCCGCAGACCGCGAGTCTTGGCGCATCGATGCCGAGTTCGCGGCAGGCGGCATGGGCAAGCTCGATGGCATCAAGGACGCTGCCGCTGCTGAGCTGATGTCCAACGGTCATCAGCGGGACGTGGATGGTGACGAGGATGACGCGAAGCGATGGACCGACAAACAGCATGGCGTGACGCTTGGCATGGAGTCGGTGGGCGAGCATCTCGGTGTGGCCCGGAAAGCTCGTGTGCCCAGCCATGCGCCAACTGGTTTTGGAGATTGGCGCCGTTACGATGGCGTGTGCATGGCGCGGATGTTCGACCGGCAGGCTCGTGGCGGCGATCGCATCATCGACAGCGCAAAAGCTCACCGAACCACCTTCGGGCGAGGGGCCGGGTGCGTCGAGACCACTTGTCGATCGAGCGATGTCAGGCTCGGGATCGACCATCAGGACCACTTCGTGATGGTGCGGAACCGAATCGGCCGTCGAACCGCGAGCGAGATTCAGCCAGTACGGCTCAATGCCCGCCAACCTCGCGGCGGCGACAAGCGGGGCTGAAGTCCCGTAAATGTGGAAACGTGCGTGAGTACGAATGAGAGGATCGGCGAGAGCTTTGACGATGATTTCGGGTCCGATACCCAGTGGATCGCCGATGGAAACTGCGAGTGTGGGGCGCACCGACCCAGCAACGGGCCGATGATGGGCCTGACACTGGGCGAGGTTATCGGGAATTTCAGACTTCGTGGCCACCCCAGACTGTATTCCTCGGTATCACGTTCGATGGTTGTGCCCGAGCCTGTTTGCTGCGGCGAAAGATGATGTCATCATCAGGGCACAGGTGAAGAGTACCAACTGAAGGAGTTTTCGCGATCATGAGCATGACATCGACTCAACACGTTGCCTGCAGTCTCCCCGCTTGCCAGCAAGGGCGTTTACACGCGCGGGCCAAGACGATGCCGGGCGGGCTTGCCTTGGGGCTTGTGGCGATCATGGCGATCATGGCGGGCATGGCGGGCACGATGGGCATGGGCGGGTGCAAACAGCGTTCGACTGAACCGACGGTGGATGAAGCGGCGAATGTTACCAAGACACAGCCAAGCAGTGCTGAATCGGCAGCGGTCGCCGCAAGCGCTGCGGCTGAAGTTGCCAAGCCTGCGGACCATCCGTACGCGAAGCAGGCCGATTACACCCTCCCCTCTCTCAGCACGCTTGAGATGCCCAATGGACTCGTGATTGAAGAACTGAAGATCGGCACAGGCGCGTTCTGCCTGCCCAAAGCGTTTGTCACCTTTCACTACCGTTCAAAGGTCAAGGATGGGGCGGAGTTTGATGCGACCGCTGAGCGTCCGAATGGACCGGCGCCGCAGACGGCCTCACTCGACAAGCTGATGCAGGGTTTGCAAGATGGCATGGTGGGTATGAAATCGGGCGGACGACGGCGCATCACCATCCCCGCTGACCTTGCGTTTTCATGGCTTGGTGCCAAGAATCCTGAAGGCAAGGTGGTTGTTGAGCCAGATACCGCGGTGGTCTTTGTTGTGGATCTGATGGATGTCAAGCAGGCCCTTGCCCTGCCACCGGCCGATAGGTCGGTCGTCGCACCAACACCCGACACACCACCGGCCAAGTGAGCCGTGAAATTCACCGGTGAAATCGGTCAGGGCCTTTTGCCAATGATGGTGTTCGTCCGATCTGGCCCGCGTGTGGGCAGCGGATGTCCTCTTCAGGTACACTTCCCGTGGTCACACAGGTGGCCGCGATGGGCGTGATCGATTTTTCACGGGGAGGGCACAGCGCGGCCGTATACAAGGAGCCTTGAGCATGAAGACGACGGAGTTGGGTTTGATTGCGGCACTGATGGCGACTGGTCTGTGTCTTGGTGCGTGCGAAGAAAAGCCCGCGCCGGTGCCGGCGAAGCCCGCTGCGACCACACCGCCAGCGACCCCGGCCAAGCCGACCGATGCGCCAATGGACAAGCCCATGGATAGGCCCATGGATAGGCCCATGGATAAGCCAGCTGACAAGCCGGCCAGTGGGCACTGATTGACGAGAAGATTCGGGCAATCACATGGCCGCGCATTGCGAGGCCATGTTGCTTTTTGGATGGACCTGGGAAAGAGAACGAAGGCTCAAACGCGGAAGATGGACCCGAGCTTTTTGCCGAGCAAGACCGATGCGCCGACGAGCGTGACGGTGAGCAAGGCCATGCCCCACACACCCATCGCGCTTGCAATATGCGGGCCATCGCCCATGCGTGTGAGGAAGGCGTAGATCGCGCTGGTGATCGGGAAATCCTGCGGCGATTGAGCCATGACCAGAGGCTCGCTCACGGCCAGCATCGCGAAGCTGAACGCCAGCAGGCCACCCGCGATGAGGTTGGCAGCGATCAACGGAAGGATGACCTTGCGCACAGCCGTCACACGTGAGGCACCGAGGTTCATGGCGGCCTCTTCAAGCTCGCCGGAGGTCTGTTCAAGCCCACTCACGGCCGATCGGACGACATACGGAAGACGTCGCACGGCGTAAACGATGATGAGCAGCGGGAAGGGGTTGGGGTCAGAGCCGAAGATGGTGACCCACGGGAAGAGGGCCGGGATGTGAAGGCCGAGCAGATTGAGATCGCCCTTGAAGGGCCAGCTGAGCGTCATGGCCACGTAACCGAAAGCGATGACCAGACCGGGAACGGCGAGGGGCAACATGCAGAGCGCATCAAGCAGGCCGCGGCCGCGCACGTTGGTGCGGACGATGACGTAAGCGACCAGAAGCCCGATGCTCATGTTGAGCACGACCGAGGCCGAGGCGAGCTTGAGGCTCGTGACGATGGAGTTGAACGCCTCGGGGTGCGTCAAGGCCTGATCGAAGTTGGACAAGGTGAAGGTGGATGGAAGGACCGTCTGGTACCACGACCCCGGCGCGGCAAGTGCGGTAAGCACGACGCCGATGTGCGGGAGCATGGCGAGCACCGTGACCACCAGGAAGGCGGCGGTTGCTATCCAACCGGCGATGGGACCGAGCGTCTGCTCGCCCCCGGCGCGGCTGGCTTTCGAGTACATCGCGTAGCCTTTGCGCCCAAACACAAACTTGCCCAGCGTGTAGATGATGAGGGCCAGAAGCAACATGGCCACCGTGAGTGCGTAGGGCTCGGCTGAGGCTTCGACCGCTTTGAGTTTGACGAAGATCTGAACAGGTGTCACCTGGTTGTAGTCGAACGCCAGCGGCGTTCCGATCTCGGTGAGTGCAAAGATGAAAACGATCGTGGCGCCCGCGAAGAGACCCGGACGAATGAGGGGCAAGGTGATCTTGAAGAACCGACGCCATGGACCGGCACCGAGGTTGTCGGCGGCCTCCTCAAGTGCGGGGTCGAGGTTGGCGAGCGCGGCGGTTGCGTTCAGATAAATGACCGGGTAGAGGTGCAGCGCGTTCACCAGCGCAACACCCCAGAACTTGGCCCGCCCGAGGAAGTCAAAGTCGGTGCCGAGCAGGGAGTTGATCGCCCCCTCGCGCCCGAGCAGCGCGGCCATACCGATCGCGCCGACAAAGGGAGGCAGGATCAGTGGAACCAGGATGAAGGAGTTGAAGACCGACTTGAAGGGATACTTGTATTTGGCCGCGATGATCGCGAGGGGGAGAGCGAGCAGGACGCTGAGGAAGGTTGAAGCGCCCGCAACCATGAGGGAGTTCAGGAACCCGCGGACAAGGGCGGGATCCTCAAAGATCAACACGAAGTTGGTGAGTGTGTAGCGGTCGCCGGAATCGGTATGGACGATGAACGCGCCGCGCACCGTGAGAAAGATGGGGTAGATCAGCGTGATGCCGAGAATGACCAGCAGCACCGAGATGAGTGAGTATTGGGAGAGGAGGCGGGTGAGATGTCGGGTGGGTGACCGCATGAGCGGGTAGTGTAGTGAATCATGGCCGATGTGGGAGGGGGCACGTGGTTGCGGACTCCACCGAATGCGACTCAGACGGCCGCGGGTCGCTTGAGTTCGCTCTGCCCAAGCGTCACGATGGTGACCTCGCCGAGCGTGCGACGGTCAAGGTAGCCATTGACATCGTTGAGCGTGATGCCGGCGTAGCGGGCGGCGATCTCTTCGAGGGTGCGGGGGCGACCGATGCGGAACTGGTCGCCCGCGAGTGCCGCGGCCCGTGCGCCGGTCGATTCGCCGGACATGATAAGTCCTGACTTGATCCCGATGAGCGAGCGATCAAGCTCGGCCTGGGTGATCGCGCCCGCGGGTGTGTTGACGCGCTGCAACTCCGCGAGAAGCACATCGAGCGATTCCTGAGCCCGCTCGGCTGTTGTGCCAACATAGGCCATGCACCGTCCCACATCACGGTCGGCCGCGTATGACTCGCTGACCGAGTAGCACAACGCACGCTTTTCGCGCACCTCGCTGAAGAGCCGCGCGGCCATTCCTCCGGAAAGGACGGAGGCGACGATGCGCTCCAGGCGCGAGTCGGGGCTGGGCTCGGGAGGGGCATCGTGCATCAGAACGACCTGAACCTGTGCCGACTGGTCGGTGATGTGGTGGTACGTGCCGCGGGTGGGGCTTGATCCGGTGGTGATCTCCGGCGCGGCACCGCTCCATTGGACAAGAAGCTTATCAAGGTGCGTGGCGAGTGCATCAGCACCTCCGGCCAAGGCGATGTCGCCCGCAATGGCCAGGATCGAGCCAACAGGCCGAGCGCGTCGTTCCCAGCCCGAGACCAGATCCTCGCGCGTGATGGCGTTGAGTCCCTCGATCGTACCCATGCCCGATCGGTTGAGGGGTGGAGCGTTGTGACGCTCGCGCAGACAGAGGACCGCACGTTCCTGCGGATCATCGGCGAGCGACTGGATGGACTGGATGGCAAGATCACGGGTCGGCTCGATGGCGGAGTCGTCCATGCGAGGGCGTCGAGCCATATCGACCATGGCCGGCAGAGCATGAAGAAGCCGATCGCCCAGGAGCGTGAAGGAGAGGCGGAGATGGTGGGTTGAAGTATCCGCTGAGCGGCTGAGGCCCAGCTTGTCGAGCGCATCGGCCTGTGCCCGCGAGTCATGTTCGCCCGCGCCGCGCAACAGAAGCTCGGACCACATGGCCGAGAGACCCTGACGGTCTTCCGGATCAGATGCTGAGCCGGCGGGCAGCAGCCAGGTGATGCCGACGGAGCGAACGCCCTGCATCTGCTCGACGATCAGGGGCATACCACACGCAAGCATTCGGACGGAGACTTCGGACATGGGGCGGTTCCTTTGGAAGTCGCGGGCGGGTCGCAGTGTAGTGGTCGCGATGAACCGGCATGGTCCGAAGAACGCGAGGACCGGTGGAGAGTCTCTTCTATATATAGATAGAAAAAAGTTGGGGAAGGCGACTCGGATTCGGACAGAATGGGTGTGGTTGGTTTGCGTACGTATGTCTAGCGGCGAGTGAGGTTGGATTTGATGGCACGCCCGCGCACCACGGGCGATTTGAACTGCGCGGCCATCCGGAGGTGTGCGGCGGCGTGTTCTGAGACCTTGATGGGCGCAGCGCATCCCGAAAGTTCGTCATGATCTTCCGATTCCGACCAGCTTGATGAGCCTCGGAGAGAATCACCAGCACGGGACGCTACGCGGGGACCGATACGAGTCTTGCGCGAATGCGCAGGAGCATGGTCCATGCGATGGATGCGAGACATTGTGGCCTTGCTCGGCGCAGCAGCGCTCGGCGGCGGCTATCTGTACATGGAGCGGGACAAGAAATCACAGGAAGCGATCGTCTCTCGCGCTGGAACTGATCTGCGGCGGATGGAGCTTGAGGTGAAGTACCGCGCCGCGAGCAAGAGCGCTGATCTGAACGCGCGCGGTTGGCCGGTCACCATTGATCCAACCTGGTTTGAAGGTGAAGCACCTGATAATCCTCTCGTCGATAACGATCGACCGTGGGTTGAAGTCGCGGGCACATCGCAGGCAGAGCTGACGAATCCTCCCGTGCGAATGACTGTGGATAAGTCGCTTGCATCGTTCTGGTACAACCCTTATCAGGGAGTTGTGCGGGCGCGAGTGCCGGTGATGGTGAATGATGAGCAGGCCACGCAGCTCTACAACCGCATCAATGGCACGATGATGGCTTCGATCTTCTCACGCGAGATTCCTCCACCTTCGATGGCGAAGAAGGCGATTGAGCAGCCGACCAGCAATGACGCGGTGAATCCCACAGGTGCCGCCACCCAGAAGGTTGGAGAGAAGAAGTCTTCCTCCTTCAGCCTGTTCAAGTCAGGCCACAAGAGCAACAGCAAGCCGAAGCCGTGATGAGGCAAGCATCGCGAAGGTGCTGCGAACGTGGGGCGAATCGTCGCGATCTTGCCGAGATCATACCGCGATCATGCGTTGACCCTCAGCACATCATCCATGGTGTAACTGCCGGGCGGCTGCTGCGCAAGCCATGCCGCGGCGCGAAGCGCCCCACGCGCGAACAGATCTCGCGATGTTGCTCGGTGGGTGAGTTCGATGTATTCACCCGCTCCGGCGAAGCGCACCGTGTGTTCACCCACAACATCGCCGCCGCGCAAGGCCACCACCTGGTTATCGGGAAGTGATGCTCCGGCTTCGCGCGCTGCGCGGGCGAGCCTGATCGCGGTGCCCGAAGGTGCATCTTTCTTCATCGCGTGGTGTGCTTCGACGATCGAGCAATCAAAATCAGGACCGAGTGTTCGCGCGATGGCGGCAACCGCTGCCGAGAGCGCGGCGACACCGATGGACGTATTTGGAGTTATCAACAAAGAAATTTTTTCGGATGCCGCGTGTAGCGCGGCGACTGTTGATGGTGAGAGCGCGGTGGTGCCGACGAGCAACGACGCGTTGATGTCGAGCGCGAGCGCGCGAGCGCGCAGCACACCCGCATCACTCGAAAAATCAACAATCACCGTGCGGGGAATATCGCGGAATTTTCCGCAGAAAACCGCGTTTGTGAATGTCGGTGCGGTTGCGCTCGTCTCGCGTACCGGCTGATCGATGCGCGGCGAATCGTCGCGTACAACAGCGGCGAGCAAGGTACACGATGGGTCAGCGCTGGCGAGTGTGCAGAGGCGTGAACCCATGCGACCCGACGCGCCGAAGACGATGATGTGTGTATTTGTTTTGGTCATGGACTTGCACAATGGAACCAATCGAGTGTATGGTGAGTACATGTTGCTCAAGATGTAGTGGGTAGCAGACCGATAGAAAACCTGCATCAGTCAGTAGTGCATGTAGCGGATCAAGCAATCAGGCGCTCCGAGCCGCTCGAGTCACTCAGCCGTCTCCACACGAGCCTCATGTACGAGGACCCGTGGGAGTCGAGGAGAACCGTAAGATGGCAAAGAAGAAGACCAAGAAGAAGACGACTACGAAGAAGAAGGCCGCCAAGAAGAAGAGCCGGTAAGACCGGCCACGAATCAATGATCGGTCTGCCTTCGTGGCCGTCGATCAATGAGCGTCGTTCGTGGAGATTGAGAAGGAGGAAACTCCTTCGAGAGAGAGATCGCTGCCCGTTCGCGGGCAAAACCCCCTGTAGGGGCCTTTCGGGCGATGTTGCCCTGGCCCCCTCTGGAGCGCCTGAATGAAACGCGGGGCCGACCCATTGGGTCGGCCCCGTCTGTTTTTAGTGACCATTGCTTTGCACAGTTCCACCCGGTGATTCGTCGCAAGACTCAATCCGTCTCGATCTCCGAGAATCACCCGGATGATGTTCGGTTGCCCGCTTGCGATTCGCTTTCAACGTGCAAACAATCTCTTCATGAAGCCCCCAACCGGTTCATCCGCCGCCCATCCGCACGATCAGGAACCCGGTATCGATGGCCTGCGCCTGCTGCGACGTTATCACGAAGCCACGATTCAACACCACGAGCGACGCGCTGAGGTGCGCTTCGTGATCGACGCGGCGGATGGGTGCATGGTCTTGCCCGCCGAACCCGGCATGGCCGCAGCCAACGAACTTCTGGTTCATTTACCCGATGAAGTGGCACAAGATTTGCAGCTCACTGTCACGCCAAAGGTTGTGGACAGACCCGAGGGTGAAGAGGTGGTCGATCGCTGGCACGCGTATCACAGCGCGGCAGGCACAAGGCCCACAAGCCGGGTCTGGTTGCGATGCGCCATCGACGGGGCGAAGCGCCCGTTCGCCACCGGTGATGTCTATGAACCCGAAACGATCATGCGCCCCAACGCGCTCCGCAAAAGCGAATATCAACTGGTCAAGCGGGTGAATCAGGACCGTGCGCGGCTCGGGCGGCTCTGCAAGTGGGCCTCGCGCGTGGACGTTGCCGATGCCATCTGTGTCGGCGTCGATCCGTTCGGCTTCGACGTGCGGGCTCGGTTCGGCATTGTGCGCATTGA
Organism: Phycisphaerales bacterium; assembly: GCA_038251595.1. GTDB lineage: Bacteria > Planctomycetota > Phycisphaerae > Phycisphaerales > UBA1924 > JADLCX01. The sequence goes on from JBBSBC010000003.1 coordinate 27,182, forward strand.
GTTTGACCTCGAAGCCGCAACGTCCGAACAGGCAGCACGCCTGATCGATGCAATGCTGGAGAAAGATGGACATGCGTGAGGCACACGCTCACATCGCCGCGCTCGGTGAATCACTGACATTGCCCAACCTTTCCGCCTGCCAGAGTGTTGATGAATGTCTGGCGATCGTGCGGCGGGTATCAAAGCAGATCACCGACGCCCGTGCATGGGTCCGGCTGCACAGCGCTCGTGTTGAGGGGTGGGCCGAGCAACGCTGGCCCACCATCACCGAACTCGATGAAGCTTGCCGCGAGTCGGGGAGCCGACCATGTGTCATCCGATCGTTTGATCATCACGCCGCTCTTGCCAACACGGCGGCCATGACGGCCGCAGGTCTGAAGGCTGGTGAAGTTGTTGCACCCAAGGGTGTGGTCTGCGCTGATCCGATCACGGGTCATGCAACCGGAATGTTGTTGGAAGACGCCGCGAGCAGGGCTTGGAACAGCGCACCAACACCGACATCTACCGAACAACAAGCGATGGTGCTGGCGGGTCTGCGTGCGCTTTCGGGCCTTGGGTTTGAGGAAGTTCACGATCTGCACAGCCCGACATGGCTGGGGCCAGCTTTGGCGCATCTGGAGAGATCGGGTGAACTCCACGTTCGCGAAGTTCGGTTGTATCCACCAATCAGCGCGCTCGCTCACGTGTACGCCGAGCGTGCCGCGTGGGAGTCAACCCGTGTACGCCTGGCGGGGGGCAAGGTGTTTGCGGATGGAACGTTGAACAGCCGGACCGCGCTCATGCTGCACCCCTATCGCGAGCCGCTTGATGGGCAGCCGTGCGGTCGTGCCATGGTGACCGATGGTGAACTGGATCGGGCGATCGCTCTGACCGAATCGCTCGGGCTTCACCTCGCCGTTCACGCGATTGGTGATGCATCGGTGCGGATGGTGCTCGACTCGATCGAGCGCACAGCAACGCTGCGTGATCCGGGAAACCGGCACAGGATCGAGCATTGCGAGCTCATCGATGAGGCGGATGCGCACCGGTTTGCCCGGCTTGGTGTCGTGTGCAGTGTGCAACCCTGCCATCTGCTGGCCGATGTCGAGGTGCTTACGCGGCAGCTTCCGCATCGGCTTCACCGGGTGCTGCCGCTGCGCGACCTGATTGAGTCGGGTTGCTCGCCGGGCGCGGACGATGGGCTGCTCTGGTTCGGGAGCGATGTGCCCATCGTGCGTGCAGATCCTGGCGATTCGATCCAGGCTGCGGTCAAGAGACGACGGCAAAGCTCGCCGGCAACAGAAGCGATCGGTCTAGAACAACACCTGAGCGAGCGCGAGGCGTGGATGGCGTTCGGGGTGCTGAAGCAATCCTGAACCGATATCATGAGCCATGCCGCTGATCGCCATCACCCGAGCTGTGCCTGTACGTGGAAGTGCCGATGGGGCCAGCGCTCCCGAGATCGCAGGCGCCCAGGTGGTGATGGCCCCGGCTCTGCCGCAGTTGTCGCGGGATGAGCTCTTGAAGTTTGTTCACGGAGCAACCGTCGTCATCAGCATGTTTCATGACCGTGTGGACGCCGCGTTTCTCGACGCGGCCGGGAGTCAACTCCGGGGTATCTGCAACTTCGCGGTGGGGACCGACAACATTGATCTGAACCTCTGCAAGTCGCGGGGTGTGATCGTCACCAACACGCCCGACGCCGTCACTGAAGGCACGGCGAACATGGCATGGGCTCTCATTCTCGCAGCAGCGCGGCGGCTCTGCGAGGGTGATCGCTTCGTGCGCTCTGGGCAGTTTGAGACTCAGGGGAACATTTTCCCAACAGGCTGGCTCGGGCAGCATCTTACAGGCCAGACCTTGCTGATTGTCGGCGCGGGGCGGATCGGTAAGGCGGTTGCGCTGCGGGGTTTGGCGTTTGGAATGCGTGTGGTGTACGCCGCGCGTACGCGTCACCTCGACTTTGAGCAGGCACCGATCGCTGGCCGTCGCGTTGAGTTGGATGATGGGCTTGGGCTCGCCGATGTGGTCAGCATCCACACTCCCTTGACGCCGGAGACGCGAAAGCTCATCGATGCTCGCCGCCTTCGCCTCATGAAACCCACGGCGATACTCGTGAACACTTCACGCGGACCTGTTGTTGATGAGGCCGCGCTGGTGGAAGTGCTCGCCGCGAAGCAGATCTGGGCGGCCGGTCTGGATGTCTTTGAGCACGAACCCAGAGTCCACCCAGGTTTGCTCAAACTCGACAACGTGGTGATGTCGCCGCATATCGGGAGCGGCGAACGCTATTGGCGTGAGGAGATGACCCGCATGGCCTGCGAAAACGCCAGCGCGCTTGTTGGGGGCCGAGCGGCACCGAACGAAGTGAAGGGTTAGCGGGATAGCGAGTTCGCACCGAGAAGCAATGTCAGCCAAGGTTGTACTTCAGGATGCACCAGATTGCCCGCACACCATCGCGCCAGCCGATCTTCTTGCCTTCCTCGTACGTCCGCCCGCTGTAGCTGATGCCCACCTCGTACACGCGGCATTTCAGTCGGGCAACCTTGGCGGTAATCTCAGGCTCAAAGCCAAAGCGGTCTTCCTCGATCCTGATCTGCTGAATGATCTCGCGTTTGAAGACCTTGTAGCAGACCTCCATATCGGTCAGATTGAGGTTGGTCAGTGCGTTGGAGAGGAGCGTGAGGGCCTTGTTGCCGACCGAATGCCAGAAGTACAGCACGCGATGCGACTCACCCCCGATGAACCGCGACCCGAAGACCACATCGGCACGGCCATCCAGGATGGGCTGGATCAGTCGGGGATACTCATCGGGGTTGTATTCAAGATCGGCATCCTGAACAATGACCAGATCGCCCTTGCACGCCGCAAACCCCGTGCGCAAGGCCGCGCCCTTGCCCTGGTTATGCTCGTGCAAAAGGATGGTAATGTCGGGCTGGCCCTCGAGGGTCTGGAGCCTCAGTCGCGTCCCATCGCGTGATCGATCGTCAACAATCACAATCTCTTTATCCACAGGCACCGCTCGCACACGCTCGATGAGCGCGAGGATCGTCTGTTCTTCGTTATAGACTGGGATGACGACGGAGAGCTTCATGCGTGAGGATGAGTATATGGGATCGGGCATTCGTGGTCGCCGCTTGAACCTCATTGGCGTGGTTCTCTTCACACTGGCCACGCGCCTTGCGTACCTGCCCAACGCCGTGATGGGCTTTGATGGACCCGAGTACATCAACGCGCTCAAGCTCGACCAGTCCTTCAACGTCCCTCCGCCCGGCAACATCGGCTACGTTCTGCTTGGCAAGCTCTTCACCTTGCTGGGGGCCGATCCGATCCTCGCCTACGGCCTGACCGGCACGCTGATCTCGTGCATCGCGGCCGCGTACATCTACATGTTTGCCAGCTTGGTGTTGGTAGGCCCGTTCTCTGAACCGGCTCTCAGCAGCAAACGAAACACAACTCACAGTTCGGAACACCATTCCACCCAAAGCCAAACCATCGCACTCTTCACCGCCATAGCCACTATGGCTAGCCCCATGGTCTGGTACCACGGCGTCATCATGCAATCCTACATCGTGTGGATGGCCGCCTTACCCGCGATCGGATACTACGGCCTGCGTTTGATCAACGAACGATCATGGAAGATGATGATCGCGGCGAGCCTCGCCACCGGCCTGTCCACCATTCTGCGCCCCGACCTGGTCATCTTCGGTGGGCCGCTGCTCGGTGCCGCGCTCCTGCTGGCCTGGCAACGCTCCGGATGGGCACGAAAGGGCCTTACCTGGTTCGTCGGCGCGGCGGCAATCTGTGCCGCGTGCTGCACCGTTTGGTTCGCCATCACCAGCCACCTTCTCGGCGGCCCCGCGAACTATCTGGCCGCCGTACACGGAAAGAACGAGTGGCATGAGCACTTCGGTGTTGGTGCCAAAGGCCCGATCGAAGGACTTGCCCGCAACGGGGTGAAATACCTGACCTTCATGCTCTGGGGGGCGAACATCGCCCTGCCGCTCGCCGTCATCGGTGTGCTGCTCACTCTTCGACGGGCCGACCGTCGATGGCACCGCGTGCTCTTCGCTGCGGCGTGGGTCGGCCCATCGCTGTACTTCTCATGGATCATCTTCATGGGCAACGCCGGGCTGATTTTCCCCGCGCTCCCGCTCGTCTTTGTCGCCGCCGCGGCAGGGACCATCGCCCTTCTTGGCTCTTCCCGTGCGGTCTGGGGAATGGGCGCTCTGGCCGCCATCAATAGTCTGATCTTCGTCCTCACCCCGCTGCGCTATCCGCACGACCAGCGGCAAGCTCTGCTGAACCACATGTTTCTGGGCTATTCAGGCGGCGGGATCAGGCAGATTTACATCTACCAACTCGAAGATTTCGGAATCGACCGCTCGCTCCACAACACCATGAAACAGTTCATGAACCCTGAGTCGCTGCCCAAGCAGCCCTGAATGTTCCATTCAACAAGCCCCGCGTTCAACCCTCCGCTGAGAACATTGATACTCTGGGCTATGGATCATTTCATCTATACCGATGGCCGCCTGCACTGCGAAGGGGTTGACCTCATCGACCTGGCCTCGCACGTCGGCACACCGACCTACGTCTACTCGCGGGCCACGTTGCTTTTGCACCATCATCGCCTGGCGCAGGCCTTTGCCCCGCTCAAACCACTCATCTGCTACAGCGTCAAGTCGTGCTCAAACATCAGCATTCTGCGCCTGCTGGTTGAAGCGGGTGCGGGCATGGATGTCGTCTCGGGCGGCGAGTTGTACCGGGCCCGGCTCGCCGAGTGCGAGCCCGACCGAATCGTCTACGCGGGTGTCGGTAAGACAACCGAAGAGATCGCCGATGCGCTCGGCGAGGGCGATGAGCACGTCTGGGGAGTTTCCCCTTCCACGCCCGGCGCGGCATCCACCAACCCTCTGGCCACCGCGTTCTCTCGCCCGCCAACGGGCGGCACCATCGGCCTGTTCAACATCGAGTCGGAGCAGGAGTTTCAGGCCATTGCCAACATTGCCGAAGCGCTGGGCAAGCGGACGACGGCCGCGCTCCGGGTTAACCCCGATGTCGATCCGATTACCCACAAACATACCACCACCGGCACCGCTGAGAGTAAGTTTGGCGTGGACCTTCGACGCGCCCGCGAGTTTCTGCGTCATTACTCCGGCCATTCACACGTCCGCCTGAGCGGCATCCACATCCACATCGGCTCGCCCGTCGCCACCACCGCGCCCTATGTCGAGGCCATCACCCGCGTGCTCGCGCTCATCGATGATCTGGCCAAAGACGGCGTCATCATCGATACGCTCGACATCGGCGGCGGATTCGCCGCCGACTATCGCACCGGTCAATCACTGAACGCGGCCGATTACGCCGCGGCGATCGTCCCGCTGCTGATAGACCGCGTGGGCTCGGGCAAGCTGAAGATCATCCTCGAACCAGGCCGCTTCATCAGCGCCAACGCGGGTGTGCTGCTCACGCGTGTGCAGTACGTGAAATCGTCCGGGGTCAAAAAGTTCATCATCTGCGACGCGGGGATGCACACCCTCATCCGGCCCGCGCTCTACGAGGCCTTTCACTTCATCTGGCCAGCCAACATCTCGCCACAGCACGAACCGCCCGAGGGTGTGCGCAGCGATTTGCTCGACCTGCCGGGTCTGGAAAAATGCGATGTGGTCGGCCCGATCTGCGAATCCGCCGACTTCCTCTGTCAGGATCGCGCCCTTCCACCCGTGGCTCGCGGCGATCTTCTGGCCGTCTTCACCGCCGGTGCCTATGGCATGAGCATGGCCAGCCGCTACAACAGCCACCCGATGCCCGCCGAAGTGCTGGTCGATGAGATCCGTTCCACGCTCATCCGTCGGCGCGAGACGTACACTGATCTGGTGCAACACGAGCTTGAACCGCGTGATGTTGAAGGGTAGTAAGAAACCATCATGTCTGCACCGCCACGCGTCATTGCCATCGACTGGTCGGGAAGAGCCAAACATGCAGCCAAGTCCATCTGGATCGCTGAGTGCGACCAGCGCGGTCATCTGCTCCGGCTTGAAAATGGCCGTGATCGAGGTCAGACGGCTTCGTGGATCATCAATAAATCGCAAAGGGCCGGACCTCTCGTCGTTGGCCTTGATTTTGCCTTTGCCTTTCCACGTTGGTTCATGCACAAGCAGGGCTGGGCAGACGGTCCGGCCTGCTGGTCTGCAATGTCTGGGAGCCATGGGCTTGCTGAACACTGGCTAAAGACATGCCACTCACCCTTCTGGGGCCGGCCCGGCAAAGCCAGGCCCGCTGGTATTGAAATGAAGCGCGAGTGTGAATCTGGCGGCACAGCCAAATCTGTCTTTCAAATCGGCGGCGCAGGCGCAGTAGGAACAGGTTCGCTTCGCGGAATGGGCACCCTGCACACGCTTCATGCCGCGGGGCTGGCGGTCTGGCCCTTCACTCTTCCTCGCGCATCAGATCAGAGCCTCGTCATCGAGATTTATCCCCGACTTCTGACCGGCGCGGTGGTCAAGTCCGATGCGCTCGCTCGCTCCGCATACCTCCGGGCAAACTTCTCAGATCGCATGGGTACGTTCGAGACCGCCGCTGAGTCAAGTGAAGATGCCTTCGATGCCGCGGTCTCCGCACTGGTCATGCATGACCATATCGAACAGATCGGAGCTCTCGCTCCCAGCGCTGATGACACAAGCCGGATCGAAGGCATGATCTGGGCACCTCGATGAAAACGTTCAGGAGTTCGCTGACCTACAGGGCTGTTGCTCGGTACGATGCACGGTGGATGTACTGATCCCTCAGCCGCTCCTGGTCCCTGCACCCCGCCATGTGCGGTGTCCACGCTTCGAGAACCAGACCGACGCGGCCATGCACTGGACGCACCACGACCGCGAGCTGCCGCCGCTGGTTGAAGGCTTGACGATCGCCGGCCTCTCTACCGATAAACTCTTCGAGCCCGGTCATGGTCTGTCCTTCATGAGTCATCCCGAGTACATGGGAGACAACTACTTTCTCTCGATTCAAAGTGGGCCTCGCAATCGAAACCGCGTCTTGATTCTCGCTACCGATCTCCGCGGCCGTCGCAACGCGCTCCACACACTCCGTCAGCTGCTCCGTCAGTACGGTCTCAAGATGCCCTTGATGGAGATCTCCGACGCACCCGCCTTCCCCACCCGCGGCCTTATGCTCGATGTTTCTCGGGACAAAGTACCCACACTCTCCCAACTCAAACAGTCCATCGATCTCCTTGCGTCGCTCAAGTTCAACCACCTTCAGCTTTATACCGAGCATACCTTCGCCTATCGCGGCCACGAAGAGGTCTGGGCAGATGCTTCGCCGCTCACGCCCGAAGAGATCCGCGAGCTCGACCTCTACTGCACCGCACGCGGCATCGAACTCGCTGCAAATCAGAACTGTTTCGGCCATCTTGCCGTCTTCCTCAAACGCTCCAAGTACAACCACCTCGCCGAGATCGAAGGTGATGGCGTATGGAAGTTCATGCAATGGGACCGCCGCGGCCCATTTTCACTCTGCCCCACCAACCCCGATGCCGAAGCGTTCGTACGCGATCTTCTCGCGCAACTTCTTCCCAACTTCACCAGCCCACTGGTCAACATTGGCTGCGACGAGACCTTCGATGTCGGCTGGGGACGCAGCAAACCAGCAGCACGGGCCGCTGGCCCGTCTTTTTCCAATACAGACTCAACGGGCCGACAGCCCGTGCCGCTCGAGAAAGCCCGCGCCTCCCTCTTCTTCGAGTTCGTCAACAAAGTCTGCACCATCGTGCGCGCACACAACAAGCGCCCGATGCTCTGGGCCGATATCGCCATGTCGCACCCCGAGATGCTCAGCCTTCTCCCCAAAGATGCCATCGGTCTAGCCTGGGGTTATGAGCCAGGCGCCAAGTTCGCCGACGAGTGTCGCCACCTGCGCGAGCATGGGTTGGAGTCATGGGTCTGCCCCGGCACCTCAAGTTGGCGCAGCTTCACCGGCCGCACATCCGAGTCGCGTGCCAACATCGCCGCCGCCGCACGCGATGGGCTTGCCAACGGTGCCACCGGTTTCCTGATCTGCGATTGGGGCGATGTCGGCCACATGCAGCAGTGGCCCATCACCCTGGCACGACTCGCCGACGCCGCCGAAGCCGCCTGGCGCGGCGAACTCAGCAGCGACTCCGCCGCCACGGCCATCCGCGATCGCGCCGCCTCCCTCCACATCTTCAGCGACCATGCCAACACACTCGTCCCCTGGCTCAACGAGCTTGGCGATATCGACCTCTCACTCCGCCAGTTCGCCAAAGTCCACAACGCCGCGGCCATTTTCAACGACCTCTTTCCCCCCGTCCCTCCCGCGCCCGGCACCCGCGCCATCAACGCACCGCTCGATGAGTGGTTGCGTGTGAAAGAACGCTTCGACGATTGCCTGCTCCTCCGTCCGTTTCTCGGCGACCAGCTCATCGACGACGAAGCCACGCAGATCATCCGCTGCACCCGACTCTGCATCGACCACGGCGCCAGTTGCCGCCAATCGCCCGATGGTCTTCGCCCGCGCGAGGCTGACTTCGCACATCTGAAGTCGCTCGCTGAAGAATGCCTCGCCGACCACCGCCGTCTCTGGCTCATCCGCAACCGCCCCGGTGGTCTGGAACAATCATGCTCACACCTCCGTCGCGTCATCGCTTCGCTCACCTGACCCCATGCCACGCATCCGCCACATCATCGGCTGCATGACCGGAACCAGCATCGATGGCCTCGATGCCGCGCTCGTCCGCATCGAGGGCGAAGGCTTATCGATGACAGCCTCCCTGATCGCCGCACGCTCACACACACTCGGGCCACTCGCCCCGCGCCTCCGTGCGCTCGCCGAGCAGGTGCCCACGACCGCTGGCGAAATCGCCGCCATCGCACGTGATTTCTCGCTCGCGCACGCCGCAATCATCAAACACCTCATCGACGATGCTCGCATCACCCCCGATCTCATCGCCGTTCACGGTCAAACCATTTATCACGCTCCCCCAAACTCGTGGCAACTCTTCAACCCCGCGCCGCTGGTTGAGGTGGTGCGACTCCCTGTCGTCTTCGATCTTCGCGCCGCCGATCTCGCCCGCGGCGGGCAGGGCGCACCCATAACCCCAATCGCCGACTACCTCCTCTTCGCCTCACCCCACGAAACTCGCGCCATTGTCAACCTCGGCGGCTTCTGCAACATCACCATCCTGCCCCGCGCCACCGACAACCGCTCGCTCGATCTCGCTGCGGTCCAGGGCTTCGATGTCTGCGCCTGCAACCACATCCTCAACGCAATCGCACGAACTCTGCTGCATGCCGACTATGACACCGACGGCCGCGCCGCCCTTTCCGGCCAACTCCATCAACCCGCCCTGACCGATCTTGTCAACGTACTTGCCGTGCAGACACGCGGCTCGCGATCACTCGGCACCGGCGATGAAGCCCTCGACTGGCTCTCCCGCCACCGCACGAACGCCGCGCCCAACGAGCTGGCCGCTACCGCGTGCCACGCCATCGCGCTCACGATCGTCAATCGCACCCTCAGCGCGCAGCACATCATCCTCGCTGGCGGCGGCGTACACAACAACGCCCTCGTGCAAGCCATCGCTCGTGCCTCTCAGGCAACCATCAGCCCGACCGAGACTCACGGCATCCCTGTTTCATCCCGAGAATCAGTCGAAATCGCCCTTCTCGGTGCGCTCTGTCAGGATCGTGTACCGATAACGCTCCCCGCCATCACCGGGCTTTCCAGTCCCCCGCCAATCGCCGGTGTCTGGGCGTTCTCTTCCTGAGTTTCCTCCAACTTTCAGCCACTTCCTCGACCCGATCGTCCGCCCGCGCGCATCACGCAACTACCATTCATCTCGTCATGCTCGCCCCCACGCCCATCCCTTCCCCGCTCTCCGTCTCCGCCGCGGCCTACGCCACCGCGTGCGAAGCGGCGCGAATCTCCGGCGGATGCCCTGGCGCGCTCGACCGCTACCAACGGCTTTACCGCCTCGGCCACTTCAACCAAACCAACCTCGCGGTCTCGCCGGCGCTCATCACACGCACGCACGAGTCCGAGTGCTCCGAAGGCCGCATCGTCAAGCTCGCCCTTGCCCTCACGCCGCGACCTGATCGTCCCCACGAACGACTCGAAACCGAGTCGGTCGTCATCCCGATGATCGGCAAGAAGCGCCTCCTCACCCACACGCTCTGCGTCTCAAGCCAGGTCGGCTGCGCGATGGGCTGCACTTTCTACCAGACCGCGCAGATGGGCCTGCTCCGCAACCTCTCACCCGACGAGATCGTTCAACAATGGCTCGTCGCGCGGCACCTCGCCCCCAACCCGCTCACGCCCGAATCCAACGGCTTTGATTCCATCCGCAACATCGTCTTCATGGGCATGGGCGAACCGATGGACAATCTCGACAACGTCATCGGCGCTATCGAGGTTCTCACCGACCATCGCGGCCCAAACCTGCCGATGTGCAAGGTCACCATCTCGACCGTCGGGCGCGTTGATGGCATCTACACACTCGCCGCCAAAGTCCGTCAACCCGGATGGCATCGCCTCAACCTCGCCGTCAGCCTCAACGCACCAAACGATCAGGTCCGCTCGCTCATCATGCCCATCAACAAGCGCTACTCGCTCAGCGAACTGCGCACCGCGCTCGAAGCCTGGCCCGTCTACGGCTCGGCCAAAATCTGCTTCGAGTACGTCCTGATCCCCGGTGTCAACGATCAGCCCGAGCACGCACACGAACTCGGCGATTTCGTCATTGGTCGCGGCGAGTACGCCGGCCGTCCGCCCTTGCAGGGCCTCGTCAATCTCATCCCCTACAACCCGCGCGAGCAATCGCCATGGCCCGCGCCCGACGAACGCGCCGTCGATCGCTTTCTCGCATGGCTGCTTGAAGCCGGAACCTACGCCAAACGGCGCAGGACCAAGGGTCGCGACGCCATGTCCGCCTGTGGCCAGCTGGGCAACCCCTCGCTGCGCAGCCGCCCGCGAACAAGCGTTCCGGTGCAACTGGGCATCGCCAACCTCACCAGCACTACGCAATAAGTCGCTCGGCCGCGAGCTTGGCGTGTCGCGCCGATTCGGGTGAACCCGTCATCTGTGCCCGCAGCACCGCGCCATCCATCAACAGCAGCAACTGCGAGGCCAGCGGTTCAGCATCCGGCTTCCCCATCTCGCGCACCACGCGGGCCAGTATTTCCTGAAGCCTCGCCTTGTGCGACAGACACACCGACCTCGCCGGGTGCGACACATCCGCAAACTCCGCCGCCGCATTCAGAAAAGGGCAACCGCGAAACTCAGGTGTCTGAAACCACTCGTACAGAAACTCAAACAGCGCGCCCACTCCGGCCCGCGCATCACCCGGCGCTTTCCCGATCGCCCTCTCTATCGAGCCTAAAAACGCCTCATCCATTCGCTGAAGATACGCCGCGATGAGCTGGTCCTTCCCCTTGAAATGCTTGTAGAGCGACATCTTCGCCACATCAGCACTTGCACAGATCTCATCAACCCCAACCGCCTGAATGCCCTTTGCCTCAAACAGTTTCGCCGCCGCGTTCAACAGCCGTTCGTGCACCTCTTCCGATGAAGACCGTGTTCGTCTCGATCGCGGATCGTCGGGAGGTGTTGGTGTGACGGGCATCCGTAACGTCATCGCATGTTAGCCGACCGTGCCAAGCCATCATCAAACAACGAACCCGCACGGTGAGTGCACGGACAACTTGGTCCGCGCACCTCTCCGGGCGGGTTCGCAAGGCGGCCACTAATTTACGCCAAAGCCCCGACCGGTTGCTCAACCTTCGGGAAATCCACCTCGACATCCAGACTCTTGTTGAAGATGTTGGTGAAAACATTCAGCGCGGCATTCGCAATGATCTCGGCGATCTGCCCATCGCTGTAGCCCGCCGCGCGAATCGCACGGAAGTCCTCACCGCCCACCGATCCATTCGTCACCACCACGCGCTGCGCAAACCGGAGCGCCGCGGCCGTCTTGGCCTCCGCTGAATCGCCGCGTCTTGACGAGGCGAGTTCCACCGGTGTCAGCCCGACCATCTTTCCGATCACCGTGTGCGCCGCAAGGCAATACGAACATTCATTGGTCTCCGCCACAACAATGGCAATCTGCTCACGCAGCTTGCCCGAAAGCTCCCCATGCCCGAGCGACCCGCTGAAGTTCAAATACCCCTCCAGCACCGATGGCGCATGGGCCATCGTTTTCATAATGTTGGGTGTCATGCCCAGCTTGGCCTTGACCGCGCCAAGCATTTCCTTCGTCTTGCCTTCGGCCGTGTTCGGATCAATCGTGGTGAAACGAGCCATGGTGATTCTCCAGTTGCCAAGGTGCCATCAAGCCCCGTTCCCATCGATGCTAATGGGGGTGGCTGCCAGGGGGTATAGCACGATACATACGGGTCGGTATACTTCAATCACCTGCAATTGTGGCGAGTCTTTTTCCTTGCGTAAGTCCCTGCAAAGTCAATACTTGTGCTCTAGAAAAGATTATCGGACGTCATCGGCCACCATCACATTTGCCCGCAAATGATCCGGCCGAACCGTCCCCACCACCACGCTTGTTACACCCACCGGCGCAAGCGCGAAGGCGATTGCACGCGCTGAATCGAGCGCGTGTCCGCTTCTGAGCGGCTTCTTCACCAGCACCGCGCATCCCGCGCTGGCCGCGGCGGCAATGACGGGCTCTTCAGCCCGCTCTTCCGCGTTGTACGTGACCATCACCACATCACACCCGTGTTCGATCGCCATCAGTCCACCGCGTGCGGTCTTGATCGAAAGTCCCGCCGCACGCACCTTGCCTGCTTCTCTCAGCGCACAGAGCGCATTGAGTCCCCCGCTCTCGCGGATGATCCATTCATCGCGCCCATCCGAGTGCAGCAGCACCGCGTCGAGATGATCGACGCCGAGCCGCGACAGGCTCCGATCCACACTCGCACGTATCGCGGCTTCCGTGAAATCAAACCGAGAATGCGCCCCCCCTCTCCCTGCTGCGCCCGATTGGTCAGCATGAAACTCCTCGCCCGCTTTGGTGCAGATGATCCACCGATCGCGCCCACCGAACCAACCATGACGCGACATCACCGCGCCGATGCGCGCTTCACTTGTGCCATACGCCGGAGCGGTGTCGATCAGGTTCAACCCCACTTCCGCCGCGACGCGAAAGAGTTCCGCCACCTCGTCATCACTCGGCAAGGCAAAGCCATCACCACCAGGATACTTCACGCCCACATTGCGCCCAAGCTTGGTGGTGCCAAGCCCGATCGGGCTTACGCGAAGTCCTGTCCTTCCGAACGGACTCAACTCCATACGCCCTCCCGCACGCACCCCGGCTGTCCCGGCTCTTCCCACGGATAGACCGCGTACCGCGGCACCACCAATCGCTCGCCGATCTTCGTTCCACCATCACCTGTTGGCCGCTCCTCGGCGCGCCGCATCAGTTCAAGCACGCGCGATGCAAACAACGGTGCAAACGCGAGCTTCGTCGGCCAACCCACAATCACCCCATTCTTCTCCATGACCATCGGCCCATCCGGTCGAACCACCTTTCCCCCCGCTTGCCCCTCAGACACTCCCTCCGCCCTGTTGACGCGGAACGTCGCGAAGCTCGCGCCCGCCAGATCCACCCACGGCAGGCACACGCTCAGCTCACGCCTCGCTTCCTCAATCTGCTCACCCGCGCTCCGCCCAACACCCGTCTCGGCGATCTGTCCACCCACATACCACACCCATTCTCCGCTCAAAGCAAGCCGATCGGTATTGATGGTCAATCGCGGCACGTTCGATGCCCCAAGACAATGCCCAAAGATCACCGGCTCTTCACCACCCATAAGCCTGGGATTGCGCACCATCAC
>JBBSBC010000004.1:0-39233 GCA_038251595.1 Phycisphaerales bacterium
ACTCTGCAGAGCTTGCGCCTTCAGGCACATCCAAAAGATCCTGATTGATCTCGGGGTAGCGGTGGTAGATCCATCGTTGGTAGGCTGGCTGGGTCGATGCACCCGTCGCGGTCGCGGGAGGCTGAACATGCACGATGGCAACGCTCGACCGCCCACCTTCAAACCCCTTGGTCACGATCGGGAAGGGTGGCTCGGGTGCAAGCTCTTCAACTTCAATCGTGTAACCGGTCGGCCCGATCGAGAGCCGCGAACCGCGCTGCACGGGATAGATCGACTCGAACCCTGTCGCCGGGTGTCGAACAACCAACGCGTGCAGCGTGCCCTTGGGGAGTGAAACCCCAAGATCTCGCCACCGCAGAGCGTTCATGCCCCGTGTGTATTCAACACCGAGCAGCGATTGATCCTCGACACTCAAAAGGTCAACACGCCGCGCGGCCGAATCGGGCATCAACCGCCAGACCCGACGCGGTTTGGTTGGGTCCGCGGCATCGGGGTCCGAAGGATCAGCGGGAAGATTGAGGTACGCCTCAACCGTGCGCACCGCTTCGGGCGAGCTGCTGCCGAGCTTGCCGGTATCAACATCGCCTGCGCGAAGAAGGCGGGTGACCAGTTCGGCGTACGGCGCGTAACCCACGATCCGGAATCGAATATCCGGATCAACAGAAGCCGCTGGACTCGTGTCCGCAGGTACCTCGATCGAGAGGTCGCGCTGCCCGTTTGCAACCGAACCCGCCATGATGGGTGGGAGCGACTTCAACCCGAGTGCGTTGATGTTGTATTCGTGGTATCGCGGCATACCAGTCAGCAGCCGCTGATCCCACCTGGGCCCGGTGAGTGTGTTGGCCTCGGCTCGACCTTGCTGAAAGAGCCACAACACGGTGCGGGTATTGTCGTAAAACCCGGTCTCGGGGTCGCCGGGTGCGGGCGTTCCATCCTCACTGATCGGGCCGGATGAGAGGAACATATCTCCCTCCTGCTTGTGGGCGGAGTAGTAGATGCTCCCGAGCGCGATGGTGACAATGCCCGTGTGAACGGTGAGTACGCCGAGATATGGAAAGCTGAACTCGATGCGGCGCAGCGTGGCCGTCACCATATTTGTGACAAAGACCAGAAGGATCAGTCGCAGCGGCCACCATGAATAAAACTCAAGTTCCGACATCTCCATCATGGGCAGACGGCGGAACGGCATGGTCTTGTATTGATCAACAAACGAGCCGAAAAACCGAACACCCGCACCTGTGAGCGGATGGTAGTGCAGGTGCGGGAAGATGAAGTGGTACCACAGCATCACACCACCAACCGTCAGCACGGTTCCGCCAAGTATGGCCACAACAAACTTGGTCCCCACCCCTCCCACCCCCCCCACCCCTCCCACCCCTCGCGCCCGCCCCATCGCCCGCAGCGCAAGCCAGATGGGCAGAGCGACCACGATGACCACCGTGACCGTAAGCGTCAAGACATACAGACCCCAAGTCGGCGCAAGGGCGATGAGGCCGATCGGAACCGATGCCAGCACACCATAAAGCGCGACAAGCACCAGCATGGACACACCGAGATAGACCGACGAAAATACGCGCAGCACCAGCTTCACCGGAAGCAGAATGCCGGTCAGATGCTCATCATCCCACTTCTTGTTCCTTACCCACTTCAGGCTCATAGGCGGTCCATTAAGATTGCCGACGGCGTGTTGATCGTGGTACGGCCACTGCAACGAGGACGACCAATGGTAGGCATTCAGTAGGTCTTCTGGCAGGGCTAGGGGGTGTAGGTTCTTGTCAAACCAGAAATTGTATCGATGAACAGGAGCTGCAGGGTACGACTTCCACCCAGCAAGTCTTTGCCAACCACTGACTCATGAGGGACTTCGTGCAATGAAGTCGTACCGATTCCCACTTTGTTGAGCCCCGCGATCGGGTGGCCAATGCCGAACTTGAAGGCGGCAGGTTCCAAACCGAGCGTGAGAGCACCGTTGATGGTCCCCATTCGCAGGAGCGTGGAAGGGTCGGTGCCATCGCGCTGGTGAAGCAGGGCCATCTCTTTGAGGATGCTCATGCCGACCGATGGGCTGACGGAATCGTGGGGCAGGTTCACGATCGAGTCGGTGCCCAAGGCGACGGTGATGCCTGCGTTGAGCATCGCTCGATAGCGGTGCGGGCCGAAATGCCGCGATGCTCCGAAGTAGCTGGATGCGTGAGGGCAATGGACAACGCTTGCCCGCGCGTGGGCGAGAATCTCGATGGCCCGATCATCGGCATCATTGACGTGGGCGACGAGCATGGGCGCTTGGCCGAGCACTTTCGAGAGATGCTCGACGGGTGATCGCCCGAGGCCGATCTCGGCCAACATGGCATCGTCCCAGATTCCGAGCGATTCCAGCATTTCGCGCTGCGGGCCGCGTGCGTTCGCAACAAACTCGTGTTCCTCAGCCGATTCGGCGAGATGGGTGCAGCTCCGGACGCTTGGCCCGAGGATCTGGCGCGCCCGGTTGATGGCTTCGGCATAGACCCCGAGGGCGACGGTGTTGGGGGCATGCGGCTGGATACCCAGACCGTTTCCGCTCGTCGCGTCAAGGGCGGCCGCCATCAATGTGTCCGTGATCGCTTCGAGCCCACGCGCTGCCCCTTTGCCGATACCGAAGAACTCGAGGAAGGAGATGCCGCGGATTCCTGCGGCAGATCGTGTTCTCCATGGAACCAGCGAGGGTCGGCCCATAGGTGCGCCTGCGATGTCGCCAATCGCGACGGTGCCGCCCGCGAGGCTTAACGCCAGACCGCTCCGGACCGAGTCGGAAATCATCGCGGCATCGGTATGTCGGCCATCGCGGATCATGTTGATCCAAGGAACAAACCCTTGGTCGGGATTGTGCGGGCGCGGGCCGAGGTGGGTGAGATCGAGGTGGGTATGGGCGTTGACCAGACCCGGGATGACCACCGAGTCGGGGCAACCGATAACTTCCGCATATTGGTTCGCGGGATGCGAGAGAACATCGGAGGTTTGTCCGACCGCGAGCGTGCGCGTGTGCCACCCCTGCCCACCCACATCCGGGCTTGTATGCACTTCAAAGAGAACCGAACCGGGCGCGGCGAAGAAGCCCGAGCCATCCATCAGGGCGGCGGCATCAACACGAACGAAGTTCGACGTGTGGTGGGTTGGAGCGGGCGCTTTCATGGATCTTCGGGGCGGGTGTCGATACTCTCAGGCCCAGCGGACAAGTTGCGCGCACAAGGCCCGCCACAGCGTATGCTGGGAGACGACGGGGCTCGGATGGCGGAGTGCCTTCCGACCAGAAATCAACGGAGTACGACGGATGCAAGCGAACCTTATCATGAACGACACACACGGACGCGGCCTTCTGCACGCGATCAAGACCCTTATTGCGATGACCTTTGTTGGCGTGCTCGCCTCTGGGCTTGGCGGGTGCAACGCGGGCGGGAACAATCTGCTCGAAGCCAATCGGGCTCTTCAGGAGCGCGTGACCGCGTTGGTTGCGGAGAACGAATCGCTGCAGAGCACCAACCAGCAACTCCAAGAGGCTCTGGCGGCACGCGACCGGGCAATCGCCGAGTTGAACGCCCTGATGGGCGACCTTCGCGCCGGCTCGGGCGGGATGGATGCGAAGTATCAGGACCTTATGAATCGCTTGAACAGCATGAAGTTCGGAAGTCTTGATCCGGAGACGGATGCCGCGCTCCGCGAACTTGCGGCTCAGCACCCGGATCTTATTGAGTACATTCCGGAACTTGGGCTGCTGCGGTTCAAGAGTGATGTGACGTTTGATTCAGGCTCGGATGCGGTGAAGGATGCGGCACGCCCGACACTCCGCCAGCTTGCCGAGATTTTGAACGGCGCGGCGGGCGCGTATGACGTGAAGATTCTGGGGCATACCGATGCTCAGCCGGTTGTCCGCGCCAAGGCGCAGCACCCGACCAACATGCACCTTTCGGCGCATCGGTCGATCAGCGTTCGTCGGGAACTTGTCGGGATGGGTGTCGCGGCCCAGCGGTTTGAAGTCGCGGGTCGTGGCGAGTTTGATCCGATCGTGCCGAACGGCTCGGATGGGAAGTCGGCACAGAACCGCCGCGTTGAGGTCTATCTGATCAAGGCTTTCGGCCGGAACGCCAACGCTCCGCGGGGAGATGCGATTGAGGCGGCACCTGCGAGTACACCGGCACGAAGACCCGCCGCGGTTCCGGCCCGTCGCGGCGAAGAGATAATGAAGTAAGTGATGGATGCGCCCGAAGGTTTGGACTGAACGACAGGACGACTGGCCGAATCAATGTTGAAGTTCACAAGCCCCGGTCATGCTGACCGGGGCTTTTCATTGGGTGGATCAGATCGCGGCAGAATCTTTGCGCATCAGGCACGCTTTGGCCTGCGGCGGATGTTGGAGGCAACGGCGAAGAAAATCGCGATCGAGAAGGTCAAGCCGGCGAGCATTACGACCGGAAGGGTCCAACTGAGCGTGCGGAAACTGAAGGCCGTATCGCTGAACTTGTACTTGGGAACATTCAGCCGCGGGATGGTGTGCATGGCGGCGAAGTATTCGATGCTGCGCTCGGCGAGCGGGGGCATGTCGGAGATGGACTTGAGCCTGGTGTCAGGCGGGATGGCGCGCGCCGCGGACTCGGCACGCTCGACGAATGCACGCTCGTACATGGGATTGGCCATCGGCCAGCGGCGTGTCTCGGTCGTGATCGTGCCATCGGGGTTGAAGTCATGAAAATCAAAGAGCCACTCGGTTCGACGAACCGAACCCCAGGTGTCGGCATCGAATCCCTCTGGCGTGCGGCGGATGATGAGCATCAAGCGCTCGGAGCCGGGTCTTGAATGGGGGTTGCCAACAGCATCACGCTCGACCTCGTTGATCGCGAGGAGCTTGGCCCACTCCTCGTAGATATCGAGCCTGGGCATGTTGGGCGCGGGGGGACGGTGAACGGCCACAAGCTTGGTGATCGGGGCGGGAGCGGATGACTCTTCGGGCACGGGCTCGCCGTAGGTTAACTTAAGAAAATAGGAATTCTTACTTTCACCCTCGCCGGGCAGATCATCGACCTTGAGCAGCGGGAAGCCCTGAAGCCTGGTCTGACGCGCGATGATCGTCTCGGCGTGGTAGCGGGTGTAATGGGCGTTGGTGTTGAAGTTGCCGATCCGCTTGGCCATGGGGAAGGCCGCGCCCACGAAGGCGGCCGCCGAGGCGAGCGTGATGATCCATGCTCTGTTCATATTGTGCCGTGCGTGCTGAAGATCTGGAATCGAGCCGGAAGGTGTGGGCACCAACATAGCGGTGCTTGACGGCTCAGAACCGCGGCTGCGCAGGACGGGTCAGTGTTCTGCGGGCGCGGGGGTGTCGGAGGGTGCGGGGGCTGGGGACGGGGCGGGCTTGTCGGTGGGTTTGGGCGCAGGCGGTGCGTGATCGTCGGCGGCGTGGGGGGCGTGGTTTCCGTGACCATCGGCCGCGGCGGGAGTGAACTCGGGAAGGGTGAGCCCCATGATGGGGCGGCTGATGTTCGAGTCGCTTCCGCTGGCGGGTGCGGGGCGGGAAAAGCCGGCGTTGGTGATGCTCTCTCGTGGAGCGTGACCACCACCATGGGCGTGGGTGTCGTGCGATGAGCCGTGACCAGCGTGCTTGCCGGGCGCGAAACGGCCGATGCCATTTTTTTGCTCGAACCTGGCGAGGTCAACGATGGATTGCACGTTGTCTTCGAGCTTGGGGACCTTCATGCGTTCGGCGATATCGCCCAGGGGGAGACCGCCCATATCGAGCTTGCCACCCTCGTAGATGTATTGGCCCTTGAAGCGATCAATCGTCTTGCGCTGGCCAAGGTCCATGGCTGTGAAGCCGAGGAAGAAGGCCACGGTGATGAGGGTGAACACGAAGATCATCGTGTTGAGGGGGTTGTCGTACTTGAGCTGCATGAAGAACGTCACGACCAACACCGTCTTGACGACCGCGATGGAAAGGGCAACCGCGACGTTGAGCCACTGTGGGATCTCAACGTTGAGGGTGGAAGAGATCCACGCTTCGATGGCCGCGGCACCGACCGTGGCGAAGGTGAAGAAGAGGAGCGTGATGAGCACGAACCGGAGCGTCCAGATGCTGACGATCACGTGACCGTGGTCTTTGTGACCGTGAGCATCGAACTCTTCGGCGTGCGTGTGGGGTGCGGCGTGTGCGGACTTGGTTGGCTCTTGGGGCTGGCACTGGATGTGCCGGGGGGCGGGGGGAGGTGCGTCGAGAGAGAGAAGAGCGAAAGCTTATAGTGCTGAGAGCGAGGTTGGGATTGGATGCCTGGTTGGGCTTGTACTCAGTGGATGAGGTAGAGGAGGGGGAAGAGGAAGATCCAGACGATATCAACGATGTGCCAGTAGAGGCCCACACCTTCGACGGCGTTGTAGTGGCCGGGGCCGAAGTGGCCCTTCTTGGCACGCAGGTAGAGCCAGACAAACAGGCCCATACCGACGATGACGTGGCTGGCGTGGATGCCGGTCGCACCCCAATACACGCCCCACCAAAGCGGCTCGTACTCGCTGCGCGGGGTTGGGAAGAAGTAATACTTGCCGGGAAGCTCGCCGGCCTTGATCTTGGGGAGGTATTCAAAGACGAACTTGATGACCAGGAAGCCAAGCCCGCAAAAGAACGTGATGATGATGTTGATCTTGAGCCACTTGAGGTTGCCGACCTGCGCGTGGCGCACGGCTGATGCAACCGTGTAGGACGAGAGGAGCAAGATCACGGTGTTGAGAAGCCCCCAACTGGTCTTGAGCAGGCTTGAACCACCGATGAACGCTTCGGGGTGCCACATGCGCAAGATGGCATAGCCGCAGAACATGCCGCTGAAGAGCAGGATCTCGGTGGCGAGGAAGAGCCAGACACCCATCTTCACCGCGTCGAACTCGTGCTCGCGGTCGATAAAGTGGTGTGCGGCGTGGTATCGCTCGTGGTAGGGTTTGGAGGTATCCACATCGGCACCGGGCTGGTCGTGCCCGGGGCCGTGGGAACCGTGTGTGCCGAGATCGATGGTGGTCATGGGTGGATCGCAGAGAAGCGGATTGGTCATCGTCGAAGGCTGAGACGGACAAGGGTATGGACGACCGATGCTCTGCGGGTTCTCCTGTCGAGGGGCGGTGCGAGGGGAGCGGAAAGAAGCGAATGAGAATCCCGAGCTTGCGCTCGGGGCTCTCTGTGTGTTAGTGTGTGATGGGGCGTGCCGCGGGCTTGGGGAGTTGGAACTCGCCGGGGCGTGTCTGCGGCGGGATGACATCGTCGTAGTCGTAGGGACCGTGGGTGACGACAGGCTCGTGATCGAAGTTGTGTTCAATCGGGGGACTGGTGGCGTTGGTCCATTCGAGGGTGAGGGCGCCGTAGGGATTGGGCGGGGCCTTTTTGCCTGCGACGAGCGACTGCACGAAGACGAGGAGGTGGACCATGAAGCCGACGAGCAGCACGAAGGCTCCGATCGTGGAGGCCTGGTGGAAGACCTGATATTCTTCGATGTAGTTGGCGTAGCGGCGGGGCATGCCGCGTGCGCCCATGACAAACTGGGGGAGGAAGGTGAGGTTGAAGCCGACGAAGACGAAGGCGAAACCAATCTTGGCCCAGAACTCGTTGTACATTTTGCCGAAGATCTTGGGCCACCAGTGGTGGATGCCGCCGACGAAGGCGATGATGGTTCCGCCCATCATGACGTAGTGGAAGTGGGCAACGACGAAGTAGGTATCGTGAAGGTGAAGATCGACGGCGAGTGAGCCGAGGAAGAGTCCGGTGAGGCCACCGATCGAGAAGAGCCAGAGGAAGGCGAGGGCGTAGAGGGTCGGGGTGTTGAGGTTGATGCTGCCCTTGTAGAACGTGGCGATCCAGTTGAAGACCTTGACGGCGGAGGGAATGGCGACGAGGAAGGTGAGGGCGGAGAAGATCACGGCCGCGACTTCGCCCTGGGAGGTGAAGAGGTGGTGACCCCAGACGATGAAGGAGATGCCGGCGATGGCGAGCGTGCTGAACGCGACGGCTCGGTAGCCGAAGACCTGTTTGCGTGCGCCGACGGCGACCAGCTCGTTGATGATGGCCATGCCGGGCAGGATCATCACGTACACAACCGGGTGTGAGTAGAACCAGAAGAAGTGCTGGAAGAGGACCGGATCGCCACCGAAGCGCGGATCAAAGATGCCGATGTGGAAGGTGCGCTCAAAGATCATGAGCAGGAGGGTGATGCCGATGACGGGGGTGGCGAGGACCTGGATAATGGCCGCGCCGTAGATACCCCATACGAAGAGGGGCATATCAAACCAGCCCATGCCCGGAGCACGGAGCTTGTGAACGGTGACGACGAAGTTCAGGCCGGTGAAGATGGAACTGAAGCCCAGGATGAACGCCGCGAGCACCATCAGGGTTACACGGTCAGTTTCGGCATCGGTTGATGTTGAGTAGGGTGTGTAGAACGTCCAGCCGGTATCGACACCGCCCATGAGGACGACGGCAACGGCGATAAGAGAGCCGACGAGGTAGACGTACCACGAGGCGAGGTTGAGGCGGGGGAAGGCGACATCCTTCGCGCCGAGCATGAGGGGAAGCAGGAAGTTGCCGAGGCTAGCGGGCACGCTGGGCACGATGACCAGGAAGACCATGATGAGCCCGTGCAGGGTCATGGCCCGGTTGTAGTACTCGTTGCCCTTGACCCAGTTGGTGCCCTCGCCGGCGACGAACCGCTGGAAGAACTGGCCGCTGACGATGCCGTTGGGTGCGACGACGGTTGGCGACCAGAGCTCAAGACGAACGCTGATGGCGGCCGCGCCGCCGAGGAAGAACATGAAGAGGATGGCGACGAGGTACATGACGCCGATCTTTTTGTGATCGACGGTGGTCGCCCAGTCCTTGATGGTGACCCACATGCCACCCTTCGGGTGCAGGTAGCTGGGGTGTTCTTTGTTGGTGATGCTTGCCATGATGGGTTACCCCCTGTGAGAGGTCGTGAACAAATGGTGTCGGAGGCCGGAAAGAATCGTGTAGGTTGAGTTTATTGCTGCGAGGCGTGGGTATGTTGTGTGGTTTGGGGGCGGATTACTTTTTGCCTTCAGCTGCTTTCTTCTTCTGCTCGTCGTAGGCGGCGTTGGCAGCGTCGATCTCAGCCTTGTTGCCCTTGTCGGAGATGCTCTTGAGGTAGGTGACCAGCGCTTCGAGTTCGAGTGGATTGATCTGCCCCTGGTAGTTGGGCATGCTGGTCGGATAGGTCTTGACGATGTGAAGCTGGGAGTTGAGGATGTTGTCCTTCAGCCATTGTTCATCGGCAACATGCTTGGAACCGTCGGCGTACTCGTGTTCGTAGCCATACCAGTTCTTCCACGGGGGGCCGGTGTTGGGCTTGTCTTCATTGGAGTGGCAGGTGAAGCAGTTCTTCATCCTGTAAAGCCGCTGGCCGTAGTCGAGAAGGGTCCACTTCTTGTCAGGACCGATCGCGGCCTGATAAATCGTCTGCTCGTATTCTTCGGGTTCGAGAACCCTGATCTTGGCGCCCATCTCGGAATGCTTGTCGCCGCAATATTCGGCGCAGAAGACGTTGTGCTCACCGAGTTCTTCGGGCAGGAACCACATGCTGGTGTAGCGATTGGGGATGACGTCAATCTTGGTGCGAAAGTCGGGGATGTAGAAGGCGTGCAGCACATCCATGCTTGTGAGGATGAGCTTGACAGGACGACCCTTGGGAACCCAGATCACGGGGACGGGGTAGTTCGACTTGGTCAACTCCGCGGTCTCGCGATCGGCCTGCGCACCGTTCTTATAGGTGGCGGTCCAGTTCCACTTCTGGCCCATGATGCGGATCTCTTCGGCATCGGCCGGTGCCGAGAGCTTGTTGACGTAGCCCTTGAAGCCGTAGTAGAAAATCGGCACCATGATGAGGAGCGGGATGATCGACCAGCTCAGTTCGAGCGGCGTGTTGTGCGCGGCGGAGACCTGGTAGTTTCGGGCCTGCTTGCTGCGATGGTACTTGATGCCGAAGTACCCGAGCAGGATCATCAACAAGATGAACGAGACAATGTTCACCCAGAGGATGTACATGAAAAGCGACTCGGTCTGGGTGGCCTGGGCAGTCTTGCCCGTCGTGCCAAACCAATAGGCCGCGGAGAAGATGTTGCTGGTCCCCCCGCTGCTGTTGCTGGCCAATATCCAAGAGATCGTGCTCATTGCGTGTGCCCCGAAAGACTGACGCCGGAAGGACTGAAGTTTGGAATGACACCCGAACCGCCCGTAGTGCCTGAACCGGCTGAAACGGCCGCCGCCAGTGATTCGGCGAGACGACGGGCCTTGCGACGCTCCCACCGCAGGAGGCTGTAAATAAAGCCGCCAAGCAGGAGCGCGACGAGCGAGGCTCCGACTTGCATGATCCGAAAGGCCGCGAGCACGTATGAGCCCGCTTTAGGATCGAAGTGGTAACACCAGAGCGTGAACTTATCGAAGAGCGTGCCGATTTTGCCCTCGGTTGCTTCGAGGAGGGCGAGGCGGACATCTTTCGCGGGATAGTCAAGCCCGGTGAGGATGCGGGAGATCTTGCCCTCGGGCGTGAGGATGTAGACGGCCGCACCGTGGGCGAACTCGTTGGCCGCGGGCAGGAAGCGATACTCAAAGCCGAGAGCCGCGGCAAGCCGTTCGGGTTCGCGCGGCAGGTCGTTGCTGGTGAGGAAGGTCCAACCGTTGCGGATCGAATCGGTCGTGGGCTGACGATAGAAGAGGAGCTGGTTGGCACGCTGAATGATCGCATCGTCGGGCTTGTCGCGCCCGTCGAAACTGATCACCACCGCGTCGTATTCAGAACCGACGGTGAAGTCGATCTTGTTGAGGGTCTTCGTGAACTTCTCAAGCACCATGGGGCAGAGAATCGGGCAGCGGAAGTAGACCATCATCAGCACGACGGGTCTTTTGACACCTGGAATCTTCGAGGGCTGATTGAAGAAATCGCCGAGCTTGTGGAGCTTGCCATCGACATTGGTGAACGTCACGTCGAGGGGAATCGGCTGGCCGAGGGTGTTCTGAATATTCAGGCCGCGAACCTCGCGCGGGCGCAAATCGGGCTCTTTGGCGGCGGGGCCATCGTCGGCATGAGCCGTGCCCGCAAACAGGGCAACCGATAGCGCGGCCACGATGGTGGCGAGCGGTCGGCGGCGGTTGGTGCGAAGTGCGTGGCTCATGGTGAGACAGGAATGAGAGCGGGCTTATCTGCTGGTGCTAGTGGACCTGGTGCTAGTGGACCTGGTGCTAATGGACCTGGTGCTAAGGGTGCGGGTGCCGAGTAGGTTTTAACCATGGCCTGAACGGCGTCTTCCATCTTTGTGACTGAGTATTTCATGGCGGGCGCGGGCTCTTTGGCGGGAACATCGACATTTCCACCGCGCTCGAGGCGCAAGAGCGCATCGCGCTTGTATCGAACGGCGACGAGGGCGGGCGAATCCTTGCCCGTGGCGATTTCCTGCTCATTGAGCTGGCGGATCAGGAACCAGGTGTAGTAGGCGTAGACGGCCGCGCTGGCAAAGACGATAACCAGGAAGAGCGAGATGCCGATGCCCATGATGGTGTTGGCGTTGACGACTTCACCGTGCGTGGTCTGGGGCTTTTCATCTTTGGTGTGGTCGTGCCAATCGTCGGGGCGATCGTGCAGAACGGGCGTTTCGGCCGCGTGCTCGTGATGCGTGGGATGGAGTTGTTCGTGCGGCATGGTGTCTCAGTAATGAGTTCGCGTGGGGAGACGCGGCGATTCAGCTTTGCAAGTGCGGCGCATCGCGCCGGACCGGTCAGACAGAACGAAGTTCAGACGTAGTTCTTATGGGCCAGCACCTCGTGCAGGCGCGGGTCTTTGATCGGGACGAGTGGCGCGGAAACCACCCTGCGAACAACCATCGCGAGGAAGAGGAAGATCGGGCCAAGGATGCCGAGGACATCGAGCCAGACATTTTCACCAAAGCCCACACCGTGGAGCATGGGGCGCACGATGAAGTAGATATCGAGCGAATAGGCCACGAGCACAAAGGCGGCCACGGCCAGTAGTGTGCGCGGATTGCGCTTGATCTTGCGGATAAGGAGCAGGAGGAACGGCACGACGAAGTTCATGATGATCATGATCTGCGGTAACGGCTGCCAGGCCGGAGCGACACGCAGGTTGTAGAAAGCGGTCTCTTCGGGAATGTTGCTGTACCAGATCAGGAAGTACTGGCAGAAGGTGATATATGCCCAGAAGACTGTGAACGCCAGCAGGAGCTTGCCGTGATCGTGCATGTGCTCGACGGTATAGGTACCGGCGAGCTTGCCGCGGATCTTGAGCACGCAGAGAATCACAATGAGCAGCGCGATCGCCGCACGGATGCTGCCCGCGAAGAACCAGACGCCGAACATCGTGCTGAACCAGTGGTGGTCAAGACTCATGAGCCAGTCGAATGACCCGAACGCGGCGGTGAGCGCGAAGAGCAGCAGCCCGTACGAACTGATTTTGCGCGCCTTGGCGGTGAGCCACTTGTCGCCCGTGACATCCTGCAGCCTGCTCAGCTTGGCCAGCCGCAGGGCGAGGACTGTCCAGATGGTAAAGTACAGCGCGTAACGAATGGCCCAGAACTCGCCGTTTAGGAAGACCTTCTTCTTATCAAGCAGAAAATCGAAACTGCCAGACTTTGGGTCAACCAGCGCAGGGTTCATCCACTCGAACAGCTTCGGCGAGCTGCGAAAGACGAAGACCTCGAGAATCACGACCGGCAGGAAGAGCAGCCCGACAAACCAGATGTTGCTGGCTACGTTTTCCGCCTGACGCCGCACCGCCGCGGCCCAGCCCGCGTTAAACTGCTGAAAGATCATCGTGATGCCCAGGCTGCCGAGGGCGAGCCCGAGCACGTAGATGAAGCCCATGTGGTACGAGATCATTGCGTGCGAAGCGGCGTGCTCATTGCCCGACATGCCACCGACAACCGTCGCGGCGATCGAGGCCAGGCCCGCCAGAAGCAAGAGCATGGTCAACCCACGCCCCGCGCCCCGCGGCAGCGTGACCGACGCAGGATCGAGCTGCGATCGGGCCGCGATGTGGGCTTCGATGCGCGGCGAACGATCGTGCGTGCCCGAGTGACCATCACCCGCGCCCATCGGAAGTGTGATCTGGCTCACTTGGTCACCTCCGTAATCGCGGTTGTTGTGCCGCTGGTTGCGCCGGGAGCTTCGACCTTGGTCGCGGCCTCGGTGCGGACGGCCTGCAAGGCGTGGACATACGCGACAATCGCCCACGCATCGACCGGCTTCACCTTGTCTGAGTACGCGGGCATCTTCAGAGGCTTGTTCGGATCAGCATTGGGCACACCGTGCAGGATCGTGTGAAAGATGTACCCGTCCTTGCCCGTCTTGATCGAACGATCCTTGTACTTGGCATCGTGGAACGATGGCACGGGGTAACCCCAGCGAACACCGACAAGCCCGCGCCCATCGCCTTCGTACCCGTGGCAGGCGGCGCAATAGATATTGAACCGCTGCTGACCGCGCATGATCATTTCCTTCATCGATACTTCGCGATCAGCGGCATTGTCCGGATCTCGCTCAATGCCGCGCGTCTTGGCCTCCGCCATCCACATGTTCAGCGCGGCCGCGGGCATGACCGCGGCATACGCCGGATCGCCCTCAGCCGTCTTGGGCAGTGCGGCATCGAACCCGCCGTACATGAGCGAATCTTCTTTCAGAAAGTTCGCGCGGCGAATACTGCGCTCATCCATGCTGTCGCCAAACGGAACCGCGCCCGGCACGCGCGGGCGCATCATGCGGCCATCCTCGAAGAACGCGGTGGCCGACTGGTTCTTGAACTTCGGACTGTCATCCATATCAGGGATGAACTGGCGTGGCGGGCTCTCTGAGCGCTCGCCGCGACACCCCGCAAGCCCACCGGCGGCCGCGAGCGCTGCGACGCAGGCTGTCGTCACCATCGAGACCCGAGTTGTGCTGAGCTTGGCTTTCATGTTCTGCTTTGCTGGTACGTGCGTGGGTGAAATCGTGCGAGCGGTCGGGCGGGAAGGACTTTCAAACAAATCATCAACGACATTCAGTCTTCAACCAGATCGATGTTGTATCCGCCCGACTTCTCGAAGAGCTTGCGTGTGCCATCAGGATCAAACTTGGGGTCTTTCGACTCGACACAGATCACAAACCGATCGTCGCTGGTCTTGAGAAAGCGGTCCTTCTTGAGCAGCGGGTGGTGCCACATCGGCAGACGGTTGAAGGCCAACATGCTGAGCAGGGCCGTGAAGCTGGTGAAGATGACGCCGAACTCGAAGAGGATCGGCATCAGCGGCTCCCACGCGCCGAAGGGCTTGCCCTGCACACCGAGCGGATAAGCCTTGACGCTCACCCACCACTGGAAGAGGAACCCCAGCCCCGCGCCGGCAAGGCCCATGATGCCGCAGAGCAGCGGGACGTGGCTGGTCTTCAGCCCCATCGCTTCGTCGATGCCGTGGATCGGGAATGGTGAATAGACATCCCAGTTGGAGTACCCCGCATCACGTATTTTTTCCGCGGCGTGGTACGTATCGGCGGGCGTGGCAAACTCGGCCATCAGGCCGTAGACCACCTCGCCGGCGCTGGTCTTGTAAATCTTGGTGCGTGCGCGTGCCATCAGTGGTGCCCTCCGCCGGTTGTGGAAGTGCCCCGACCATGGTCGTCTGCGTGTCCGTGATCATCGGGGTGATGATGAGGGCTGGCCGAGGGCAACACGTTCTTGATCTCGCTCATCGCAAACGCGGGCAGGAACCGCAGGAAGAGCAGGAAGAGCGTGAGAAAAATCCCGAACGTGCCCGCGAACGTCAGGATGTCAACGGGTGTCGGGAAGAACATGCCCCACTCGCCCGGCACAAACGCCTGGTGCAGCGAGGTCACGATGATCACAAATCGCTCGAACCACATGCCGATCGTGACCAGGAAGCTGACGATGAAGATCCAGAACGCGCTCGTGCGGCAGGCCTTGAACCAGAAAAGCTGAGGGCTGACGACGTTGCAGAAGATCATGGACCAATACGCCCACCAGTAGGGTGCGTATCTGCCATCTTCGCCCGCCAGGAACGGCGGCATGAGCCGGTTGTACACGAACACATCGGCCTCGTACTGGCTGCCCGAGTACCACGCGATGAAGAACTCCATGGCGTAGGCGAAGCCGACCATCGAACCCGTCACGAGAATGATCTTCGACATGTTTTCAAGGTGCCTGATGGTGATCAGGTCCTTCATGTTCGGGTACAGCTCGCGGGCCGGGATCATCAGCAGCAGCACCATCGCAAAGCCGCCGAAGATCGCACCCGCCACAAAGTAGGGCGGGAAGATCGTCGCGTGCCAGCCGGGCAGCACCGATGTGGCAAAGTCGAACGAGACGATCGAGTGTACCGAGAGCACCAGCGGCGTAGAGATGCCCGCAAGCATGAGGTACGCCTTCTCGTAGTGGTGCCAGTGGCGGCTGCTGAATCGCCAGCCCATCGCCAGCAACCCATAGATAAACGCCCGCAGCGTATCGACACGCAGCTTCACGAAGGGCAGCACCGTCGGCCCGCCGTTCGGATTGCGGTTGAGCCTCAGGCAGGCCCGATCTCTCAGGCTCGCGAAGTCGGGAATCATGCCCATGTACCAGAAGAGCAGCGAGACCGTTCCGTACGTGCTCACCGCAAAGAGATCCCACAGCAGGGGCGAGCGGAAGTTCGGCCAGATCGCGTTGGCATTGGGGATCGGGAACATCATCCACGCCATCCACATGCGCCCAACGTGAATACCCGGGTACGTCGCGGCACACACCACCGCGAAAATCGTCATCGCCTCCGCGGCGCGGTTGATCGACGTGCGCCATTTCTGCTTGAGCAGGCACAGAATGGCTGAGATCAGCGTTCCGGCGTGGCCGATGCCGAT
Organism: Phycisphaerales bacterium; assembly: GCA_038251595.1. Lineage (GTDB taxonomy): Bacteria > Planctomycetota > Phycisphaerae > Phycisphaerales > UBA1924 > JADLCX01. The sequence goes on from JBBSBC010000004.1 coordinate 15,896, forward strand.
CCAGAACACAAAGTTCGTAATGTCAAACGCCCAGTCAACCTGGTTGTTCAATCCCCAGACACCCACGCCGGTGATGGCGAGGTAGAGGATCATCAGCGTGGCAACGCCTGCGAGCTGCGTAACGACGCCGAAAACCGGCAGCCACCACGATCCCGGCTTGTTCTCGACGTATCCGCAGACGATGTTCGTCACATCGCCGATCGATCGATTGCCGAGCACCAGCGGCGGACGCACAGACGGGTCGTCAACGATCGTCCCATCAATCGTCACCGGGTCAGTTGTGCGCTTCGGATCGGTGGGCAAAAGCCCCGCAAGCCGACCGGTTGTGAGTTCATCAGGATGGATGGCGCTCATGGCTGCCCTCCCAACACCGCAAGGCTCATCTTGTAGCCCCTGTCTTCAAATGTTCGTGATGGGTCATAGCCCAGCATCGCGTGCTTGCCCTCATCGCCGTGCGGCTGAGCATCATGGCCGGGCGAATCGTGCCCTTCATGCTCTGACCCGTGGCCAAACGGGCTTTCCCACTTGTCCTTGCGCTCCGCCGAAGCCAGCGCGGGGTTCGGATTGCGGATGCCCGCAAGGTACGTCGTTCGCGGACGCGTGTTGAGGAAGCCGAGCAGCATGTACGTTCTTGCGTGATCGCGCAGCTTGCTCACGCGGCTTAGTTTGTCGTTGATATCGCCGAACACGATCGCATCCGACGGGCACGACTGCTGGCAGGCGGTCTGGAAGAACCCATCGGGAATGTGCTTGAGGTCCTTCAGCTTGATCTCGATTCGGGCTTCGTTGATGCGTTGAATGCAGTATGTGCACTTTTCCATCACGCCGCGCGAACGAATCGTCACATCGGGATTCTGCTGGAGCTTCTGAACCTCATTGAGTTCCTCGCGCAATCGCGCGGGGATCAGGTTATGGTTCTTCGGGCCGCCGATGCCGATCGCTTCGAGCGAGTCCTTGCCGATGTAATCGCCCTGGTACCGCTTGGTGCCCCACTGGAAGAAGTTGAACCGCCGTACCTTGTACGGGCAGTTGTTGGCGCAGTACCGTGTGCCGATGCACCGGTTGTACACCATGTAGTTGATCCCCTCAGGACCGTGGACCGTCGCGTTGACCGGGCAGACCGTCTCGCAAGGGGCGTTTTCACAGTGAACGCACGCTACCGGCTGGAACATCACACCCAGATCTTCATCCACATCGTTCTTGCCTTCAAAGTAACGATCGACTCGAATCCAGTGCAGCTCGCGACCCTTGTTCACTCCAATCTTGCCCACGATCGGGATGTTGTTCTCCGCCTGACAGGCTATGGTGCAGGCCGAACATCCCGTGCAGGTCGAAAGATCGATCGACATTCCCCACTGCGGCGATTTCGCGTAGTCCGGAACATTGCCGAGTTCGTTCTCTTTCGACAGATTGTGCGGATCATCCGGCGGCAGCTTGGTGCCGCGTTGCGGGTTGATGTAGGCATTGACGTTCGCGGGTGTGTGCGAGAGCTCGCCCAGCCGTTCAGCAAACTTCAACTCACGCTTCTGCCCGTAGTGATCGTGATCGTGCGGGTCGAGCTTGTCGCCAAACTTGGCCCACGCCGGCAGATCAACCTCGCGCACAATCGCGCGGCCTTCCATTGACCCGTGCATCTGCGTCGTTGAGATCGGCCACCAAGAGGGGCCTTCGCCCGCACGCTCGATCGAACCACCGGACGCCACGCGCCGATTGGATGCTCCCCCGGCATTTCCGCTCAAGGGAAAGACATTTGAACCGACATCGGTGCCGACCAACCCGCAGACTTTGCGACCATAGCCGACCTGCACCACCACGGTGTTGTCGGGAATGCCCGCCATCTTCCACGCGGGGATCGTCACCTTCTGACCATCGACCGTGATGGTGATCATCCGCGCACTGCGGTGCTTTTCAATACCGCGTTCCTGGCGAATGTCGTACTTATCCGCTGTCGCCGGGCTTACCAAGGCAACGTTGTCCCACACAATCTTGGTCAGTGGGTCTGGCAACTCCTGCAACCAGCCCTGATTCGCAAGGCTGCCATCGCCCGGCATCCCCACCGCAAAAACCACGTCCATGCTGTCGGGCGTGGGCACGCGTGCAAAGTTCCCCTTCACCGCGCCGATCATGGCGCCCACACCCTCGGCAATCTTTGCGGTCTCGACCTTCGGAGTGGTGGCCGCAGCACCAATCAGGACACCGTCGTGCAGCGCACGCCGCCAGGCCTTTTCAAAGTCCGTCTTGATCTTGCCCTTCCACGCCGAACGCACAAACTCATACCCGTCCGTCACCGGGGCTTCCGCGATGGTCAGCAGCACTTCGATATCGCTGCGCGTGCCGAACAGCGGGGCGATCATCGGTTGGATCGGCGCGATCGTTCCATCCCATGCCTCCGTATCGCCCCAGCTCTCGAGCGTGTGCGACATTGGTAGCCGCCACGTGCTCGCGCTCACCGTCTCGTTGTTATCAATGCTCGCCGTGATCCTGTGCGGCACCTTCGCAAACGCCGCGGCGAAATCCGCGCTGCCCGGCGCGTCATACACCGGGTTCACACCGACGGTGACCAGCGTGTCGATCTTGCCCGCCTTCATCGCGCTGATCAGTGTCGCCAATGCGCCGGAAGTCGTCGCCTCATCCACCCCCATCGGGCGATAGTTGATCGTCGAGCCGATATTGCCGAGAGCGGCATTCACCGCGATGGCAAGCGCGTGCACCGCAGAGCTCTGCGTCGGACCAACAAGCACAGCCGATTTGCCAGCCGAGGCCGTCAGGTCGGCCGCGATCGCACGCACGGCGTTCATGTCCACCGGAACCGTCTTCACGTTCGCAGTTTCAATCGCACTGCGGATCGGACCCGCCACCTTGGTGCCGAGTTCCTTGGCAATCGCCACGAGATACGCACCGATCGACGAAGGGGCAACCGCCCATCGATGGTCCGCCTTGGCACCGGTGATGGTGTACCCACTCTCGAACGAGTAGGTCCGGCTCATCGTGTCGGAGACCGAGACCACACGCCGCTTCGATGCCCACCCACTGGTGTTACGCACGCGATCGGCATCGTCGCCCAGATAGTCGCGGTCGAGCGCGACGATGACATCGGCCTTGTCAAGGCTGAGCACTTCGCGCATCGGCGCGCCGAACGCAGCCTTGGTCGCCTCGATCGGCGCATCGGACTGAATCGGGTCATAGGCAACCCACATCGCCTTGGGATACTTGGCCAGAACCGCCGACTTCACCGCATCACGCGATGGGCCGCGGTGCTTATCAATCAGGAAGGCCAGCCCCTGCCCGCCCGCCCCTGCACTCTTTTCATCGGCAAACCGAGCGACGTGCTGATGGCTCCACGCGCCGAAGTCGGCCCACGAGCGCGGTGTCTTGACCTCTTCCGAGCTACCACGATCGGGCCCAAACACAGGATCCTTCAAGCGATCGGGATCGTAAAGCCCAAGGATGCAGGCCTGAGCCCAATGGCTCGACTTGCCGTTGTTGGTCGGGTGCAGCGGGTTGCCTTCAACCTTGGTCGGGCGTCCCTCGTGCGTCTCAACCAGCAAGCCTTCAACCGCGCCACCGGGAAGGTGTACGCTCGTCGCAAAGTACAGAGCCTTGCCGGGAATGATCTCCTCGGGCACTTCACGCGAATAGGGAAGGATCTTGTGGTCAGGGCGGCGGCACCCCGGAAGTGTGGCCGCGCCGGCGAGCGCGATCGAAGCACCCATCAGCTTCACGAACGTGCGCCGCGAAGACTCGAGCAGGCGCGATGCGCCGCTCGGGAACTCCTGCTCCAACCAATCGCGGAAGTCCGGCGTGTCGGCGAGCTCCTCAACACTGCGCCAATACGCCTTGCCGGTCACGCCCACCTGCGTGGTCGCGAACGAGCGCGGCTTCACGACCGGCTTTTCACCAACGGTTGAAGGACATTGATCCATGCTCATGTGTCTCTCTGCTGCTGTTCGAAACCGGGCTTCGTCTCAACCCTCACTCATCACACGTTGCTGCACCCGACAGGTGCTAGTAGTGGCACGCGCCGCAGTTGTTGGGCAGGATGTGCAGATCGCCCTCGCGTTCCGCCAGAGCCTTCAACAAAAGCGCACCACCCGCCGAACCCGGATTTGTCGGGTCGTTCGGATCACCCGTCGACGGCTTGTTTCCGTTGAGTTCGCCATCGGTCTCGATCTGGCCGCGAACCCAGCGCAGATTCGTGATCTCGCTCTTGGGCACAAGGTGATTGGTAGGGTTGCGGTGACACTCGAGGCACCAGCCCATGCTCAAGGGCTTGGTCTGATGCACGACCGTCTGCTCCATGATGTTGCCATGGCACGAATAGCATGAGACACCCGCGTTCAAGTGGATGTTGTGCGGGAAGTTCCGGACATAGTCCGGAACCTTGTGAACACGCCGCCACGGGATTGACTCGTTCTTCTCCCACGCATCACGGATGAACTGCACGTTCGCCTGCTTGGCGTAAAGCACCTGATCGACGTGACCCTCGGCATGGCAGCCAACACACGTGCTCACGCTCGGAATGTTGGCCTCCGATGATTCCTCAATATGACTATGGCAATAGCGGCAGTCCATGCCCAGCTTGCCCGCATGGATTTGGTGGCTGAACCCGCTCGCCGGCTGTGTAGGCATGTAGCCGACGCGCCAAAACTTCGGTGTGAAGTAGTACCACACCACACCAATCACCGTAATCAACGCACAAAGCACACCCGCGAGCAGCATGGTTGGCAGTCGATTGGTCCACTTTGGAAAGACAGTCGACACGGGCTAAGCCCCTTTCCTCTCAACAAGACCCACCTGATGCTCTGGTCTGCAAACGCTTTGCGAGCGATCCATCGTCCATCCTAACTCAACAGCAACATAGGCCTTCAAAGTCCCGGCTGACCGCAAGGATTGCTGTCAGACAGAAATCACACCGGCTCCGACCTATTCTGTCAAGTCCATAAGGGTTGTGAATGTCAAATGAGAATCAGTCTCATGTCCGTTCAAATACCAAACAAACGCCGTCCTCGGTATACCTTGTTATGCAACTAATGGAAACTTTTCTTGCGGCCGGTTGAAAGCCCAACGAACACGCTACAGGGATCGAAGGATCGGAAAGCGGCTCTGATAGGAGCGGCTTGCGACAAAAATCCCAACTTCTGAGCCAGAAAGTGTGTCAAGATGAATTGCGAACAATACCCAAACACAACATCGTCGCCTTTGGGCCCAGTCCTTGTCGCTGGATTTGCTGGCGCCATCGCGGTCTGGTGCGTCTGGTTCGCCGCGCCTTTGCCTTGGATCGGATTGCCCGAGTCCTTTGCGATTGCCATCATGGCGGTCGCATGGCTCTTCGTAACAGCAGCCACACTCCGGCTCGGAGGCGATACACCATCACCGATCAAGGGCATGGGCGCGGGGCTGGTCACCGCCCTGATCTGCCTGATTCCCCTCTCCAGCCGTTTGCAACCGGTTGCCGCGAGCAGCCCGTCCATGGCCTCCCAGATTCCGGCCGATGCCTGGCAGATCGTCCTGCTGTTTCTTGTTTCTGGCGCGGCGATCGGCGTGATCGCGGCGGCCTTGTCGCGTCTGATCGCCACACAATGGTCGGTCTCAAGTAATCAGCCGCGGCAATGGCTGCCGCGATTTGCCATTGTGACTGCCGCTGCGGTCGGCCCGCTGCTCTTTGTGGGCGGGCTGGTCACGAGCAACAACGCGGGTATGGCCGTTCCGGATTGGCCCACGACTTTCGGCGCGCAGATGTTCTTTTACCCCATGGGGCACGAGACCGATCCGGATGTCTATCTGGAACACGCACACCGTCTTTTCGGCACGCTCGTGGGTCTTTCAGCGATTGTCCTCATGCTCTGGGCACAAATGAGTGGAACCAGCAGCACCAGATGGGCCAAGCGGTTCTGCATCGTTGTCTTTGCATTGGTCTGCCTGCAGGGCGTGCTCGGTGGAATGCGGGTCTGGCTTGAAACCCGCTTGTCCGGCAATGACCCGCAGGCCGCGGTACGTGTTGGCAGGCTTCTCGCCATGGTTCATGGCGTTTCGGCACAACTGGTCTTCGGGTGCATCATCGCCGCCGCGGCCTACCTCACTCAGACTTATCAGCGTCCCGAGCCCGATCAGGGCGTGGATGCCAAATCCGCACGTCGCCTGAAGATCTTCGCAACCGCGTTGCTGCACACCTTGATCCTGCAGTTGGTGTTTGGAGCTCTGACGCGCCACTTCCGGAAGGGTGATCATGCGCTCTGGACGCACGCCGGCTTCAGCATCGTCGTGGTCGTCATCGCCACGATCGTCGGTTTTTCGGCCTTGGCCCTGCCAAAAAGTTCGACAAGCAGGGTCATCGTTACCCTCCGACGTGTCGGGGTGGCCCTGGTGGTGGTAACCATCCTCCAGTTCCTGCTCGGTTGGGTCGCGTTCGTTGTTCGTGGCAGCGATATCAAAGCCGACACCACTTGGGAAGCCCTCATTCGCACGGCTCATCAGGCGAACGGAGCCCTTCTGCTCGCCGCGACGGCTCTGGCTTTTGTATGGTCTCGGTGGCTTTGGCGAGTTACGCGGCCGGCAACCGCCTCGGCAAATCCGTCGATTCCCACCCAATCGGCGGCCGCGCTGGGGTAGACTGATTGTCTGGGTGAGCGGCGTGTGCTTCCAGCCGATATCGATTGCGTGGCATTTGTATCCGTCGCAATCCGCAGGCAATACCGACCGCTCAATGAGCGTTTGGCGTTGCGGTCGCATGTAGCGCACGGAGAAAGAGTTATGCCGCACCTTAGGCCTGAGCCCCCCACGTCGCCTCCGACGTCCGCCCCATCAACCACGCCGTCTTCAGGCGGGGTCGAAGACTTGGGAAAGACGAAGCCGGCGACGCCGAACAACCAGTCGATGCCACGCAAGCAACCGCCGCGCGTTCAGCCCAAACCCGTAACGTCATCGCTCGCGCCGATCAAACCTGCCGAGTGGGGCTACGACCAGGCTCGCCATCTTTTATGGCGCGCAGGTTTCGGCGGCAGCCCCAAGCAGGTGCGCACCGTGGCCTCATGGGGGCTCAAGAAGGCCGTCGACTACCTCGTGGACTACAGCGAAGTCCCTTTCGAGAAGGTCGTTCCCGAGGCGTTCAACAAGGACATCATGCGCCCCGCCAATGGTGAGGAGCGAGCCGAGGTTGCCAAGGCCCGCCGCTCAGGCGATGAAGAGTCTGTTGCACGACTGCGGGCGATGCGGCAGGAGGCGGAGCGCGTTGATCGTCAGCAGATGCACGAGATCCAGCATTGGTGGGTGAAGCGGCTCATCGAATCGCCCCGTCCGCTCGAAGAGAAGATGACGCTCTTCTGGCACGGACACTTCGCCACTTCTTACCGAACGATTGAAGACTCGTACCACATGTTCATGCAGAACCAGCTTTTCCGCAAGCACGCGGTTGGCAACTATGGCAAGCTGCTCTACGAAATCATCCGCGACCCCGCGATGATCGCCTACCTCGACAACAACGACAGCCGCAAGGGAAAGCCCAACGAGAACCTCGCCCGCGAACTCATGGAGCTTTTCAGTCTCGGTGTGGGCAACTACACCGAGCAGGACATCAAAGAGGGCGCTCGGGCACTCACCGGCTTCACGTTCTATGACGATGAGTTCAGCTTTCAGAAGGACAATCACGACACCGGCAACAAGAAGATTCTCGGAAAGTCTGGCCCGCTCGATGGCGATGGGTTCGTCTCCGCCATCCTTGAAAGCCGCAACTGTGCGCGGTACATGGCGCAGAAGCTCTATCGCTTCTTTGTCGCCGACTTTCCCACCGGACGAGACGAGATCGACAAGCCCGCCGAGAGTGTCATGCGACAGATCGCATCTTCGCTGGTCTCCAACAAATATGAGTTGAAGCCCGTCCTGAAGAAACTCTTTTCCAGCGAGCACTTCTATGACCCTGCAATCCTGCGTGAGCAGATCAAGGGTCCGACCGAGCTCGTGGTCGGTGCCGTTCGCTCGCTCGATGCGCCGGTGCGCGATCTGGGTGTACTGGCCGATGCCATGAACCTGATGGGCCAGAACCTCTTCTTCCCGCCAAGCGTGAAGGGTTGGGATGGCGGCCGCTCGTGGGTAAACACCGCCACCCTCTTCATCCGGCAGAATATCCTTTGCTTCTTGCTCACGGGCAAAACACCGCAGGGCTACGACGCACTCGCAAAGAGCGAACGCTACGATGCGCGCGCCTTTCTCAGTTCGCTGGACCCCTCGGGGGATGGGACAACCGGCCCGTTTGCAGGCAAGCCCAGCGAAGGCGAACTCTCGCAGGTGGTTGACGAGATACTCAGATTTACCCTCGGCACGGTTGATCCCATCAACAAAGAAAACCTAATTTCTTACTTTTCCACCCGTGCCAACAAACTCAATGATGAGACCCTGACCGGCGCACTTCTGCTCATCACATCCATGCCCGAGTATCAGCTCTGTTGACCTGTACACGACTTCACGAACCGCGAACGAGGTGAGTGTTCCGCGGATCATTGATGATGACGACTCACAATCGTTCGCGGCTCGTACACCCCCTCTCCCGAGGATTGACCATGGACCCGTTCAACTTTTCCAGCAACCCGCCCGCCGCGTTCACACGTCGCTCGTTCCTGGGCCACGGCCTCATTCTCGCCTCCGCGGCCGTCACCGTGCCGCAGTTCATCTCGCGCTCGGCCTTGGGCATGACCGGCCCGATGGGGCTCTCATCCTTCGCCGGTGTTCCACAGGATCACGTCCTTGTGGTCATCCAGCTTGCCGGTGGCAACGACGGGCTCAACACCGTCGTGCCCTTCGGCGATGCTGCCTACTACAAGGCCCGCCCGACGATCGGCATCCCCGCCAAGAATGTGCTCAAGCTCGGAAAGAACGACAACGTTGGCCTCCACCCGCAGCTCGCTGGGATGAAGGAGCTTTACGACGAGGGCATGCTCAGCGTCATCCTCGGCGTCGGATATCCGAACCCCAACCGATCGCACTTCAAGAGCATGGATATCTGGCACACCGCCGACACCACGGGCACAGGCACGGGTTGGCTCGGACGATACTTCGACAACGAGTGCGGCGGCGCGCCCGGCGCAGGTGCGACCAGTGCGCCGAATCCGCTCGCAAGCATCGCCATCGGGCGTGAGGCCCCGCTGGCCATGAAGGGTTCAAAGAGCCAGCCGGTGGGTTTCGAGTCCGCCGAGCTGTTCCAATGGCTCGGCAAGGGTGTCGATAAGTCGCTTGCCAATCCTTACGACCAGATCACACGCCGCGGCGTAACAGAAGGTGTCAACCCCGAAACCTCGGCGGGTTTCCTGATGCGCACCGCTCTTGATGCACAGGTCTCGAGCGATCAGATCCGCAAGGCCGTCAGCCAGAAACCCCTGGTCGCGTATCCGGGGAACGAACTCGCCCGTCAGTTGTCGATGGTCAGTTCAATGATCCGTGCCGGCCTTCCCACGCGCGTGTATTACGTCACGCTCGGCGGATTCGACACGCACGCGGGCCAGGGCGGCGAGAACGGTCGCCACGCGCAGCTCATGCAGCAACTCGGCAGCGCAACGGGCGCGTTCTACAAGGACCTCAAGGCCCACGGCAACGATACACGTGTGCTCACCATGAGCTTCAGCGAGTTCGGCCGGCGCGTCAGCCAGAATGCCAGCGGTGGTACCGACCACGGCACCGCCGCGCCGATGTTCCTCGCAGGTCCGATGGTCAAGGCCGGCGTGGTGGGCAACCAGCCTTCGCTTACCGATCTCGACTCGGGCGATCTCAAGTACAGCCTCGATTTCCGCAGCGTCTACGCGGGCGTGCTCGGACAGTGGCTCAAGGCTGATGCCGACAAGGTCCTCGAGGGTCACTTCCGTCCGATGAATGTGGTGGAAAGAGCCTGACCGTCAACGCTGCCCGAGAAAGCCTCGGTCACGATTCGCCCGCACGCTCGCTATCGACTCGCCCCTTTGCCCCCGGCACGCTGCCTCCCGCGCCGACGTTTCCTGTAAACCTCATCATCGGTGCTGTACGCACCCATCGGTCCGGCACCCGGCAGTGGTGTGCTTCGCTGGCGATCGGTGAGCAGGTCGTCCGGCAAAATGCCATGGTCAAAGAGACTCACCATCTCGCCGCACTCGGGGCAACGGATCATGGGCTTGGCACCGACGCCGCCTAGCGATTCGGGCTTGAGCCCCACAAGAGAAAAGTGGCAATACGGGCACCCGGCCCTGTTCAAAAGAAACATCAGCGATCGCATCACCATCATGCGATACATCAGCACCCACGTTGCGATGAAAAGCAAAACGCCTGCACCAGCGAGAAGTCGAATGATGTTCATCGGCAGATCCGCACGGCCAGTGGGCGAGCGTGCAACCTGATACGCGACGATCATGCGTACGGCACCAAACCCCATACCCGCCCAGACCACGGCGACGCCAGCCGCGACAAGCATGGGTACAACCCAGATGGCATCGCCGCGCCGGTTGGTGGCCTGCCACAGCAGACGCCGCTGATGCGCTGGCGACTTTGATCTCATCTCCGGCATTTCGGAGTATGGGCTCAGAAGGGTGAATAGGCTCATACCCCAGACTGTACCGGCAAGTGGGCCATCGGGTTGTGAGACTTCGATTCACAACGGTCGCTGACGCTGGCCACACTCCGGACACGTGAGCACGATGCCATTGGGCTGAACGCCCGCAAGCGGGTAGCGGCAACCCACGCAGAGTAACCCGCGAAGCCGCTGACGCAGGTGCTTGCGAAGCCAGCGATCGTGAATGTACTTGCCCACAAGCAGACCCGCCACAAGGCCCAGCACCATCAAGATGGCCGCAGTTTCGTACCTATGGATGGCGATGCCCGAGAGGTGCATCAACCATCGCGCGCCATGAATACCTGCCGCAACAACGGCCGCGGCGGTCATCACCATCGCTGCGAACGCAAAGTACAACATCTGTAAAGCCGACAAGACTTCACGACGGCGGATCTCGCGAACCCAGATGGTGCACTGCTCATCTGAGAATGTGTCGAGTTCCGGAAAGGCCCGCCAGGATTTGCGTCTCCACAATCGCATGGGATGCCCGTGAGGCATTCAACTTGAACGCAGGAGTGAGGGCCAGCTCACTCGGCTTGGAATGGAAAGAGGAACTGCAACGCTGCTGGCAATCGCTTGGCCCATGCCTGCTCATTATGCTCGGCCTTGCTGTCCACGTTGAGCTTGAACGAGTCGTTGGAGAAACCCTTCCCCTTGAGCAACTCTCCAAATGCCGCCGCGCTGGATGTGTATTGCTCGCTCATTGCGGGGTCTTTAGGGTCTTCCTTGCCACCCATGCCGAAGTAGAAGCGTGTTGGCCAGGTCTTCTTGTTGCCGAAATGCCGGAAGAGGGCGCGGTTGTTTGCAAGCATGGGCGTGCTCTCGGCCAACACCTTGCCGAACACGTCCGGACGCTCCGTCGCCGCCTCGATCGAGATCACGCCACCGAGCGATGCGCCACCGATGCCGGTGTTGGCCGCGTCGGGCTTGGTGCGAAAGAGCGCATCGATGCGGGGCTTGACCTCGGAGGTCAGAAAGGCGATATACGCCTTGCCCTGCGGCACCGATTTCTCATACACCGCGATGGGAACATACTCAGACATCCGCGCTGCGCCCGCGTTGGGAATGCCGACGATGATCAAGGGTTCGATCTTCTTCTCTTCGATCAGCTTCGCCGCCGTCTCATCGGCCCCCCACTCCGCGGGAATGTTCGGGAGCTTTTGAAAGAGGTTCTGCCCATCCTGCATGTAGAGCACCGGGTAGCGGCGCGAGGCGTTGGCCGCATCGTCGTAGCCTGGCGGCAGCCAGACCAGCAGATCGCGCGCGGCAGTCACACCGCCCCCTCCGGTCACTTCGACACGCTTGACGGTGCCCGCACCGACCTTGATCGGGTGGTAGGGGCTGAGCGCGGCCCTGGCCGGATCGTTGCTGTGCTTGTCCTGCCACGATTGGACGGTCAGTTCAATCACGGGCTTCTCGCCCGCCGGGAGTCGCGAGAGATCAACCAGCGGAAGGAGGCGGTTCTCAACATCCGCACCCGATTCCTCGCATTCAACGAGATCCCACGAACCGCGTGTGAACTTGAAGGCCAGCTTCGAGTCGAGTGTGGGCTTTGAGAAGATGAGTTGCCACCGCATGTCAGAGCGGCGTGAGAGCTTCATGGCCTGGTCGCTCGGGTTCCAACCGTTGTGGCTCGATGCGATGTAGATTGGCGACTCGTTGCTCGAGATCTGCGACTTGTCGTTGACAAGAATGATGAACCCTTGCTCGAGCGATTCAGGCTGGACCAGCTTGCCCGCGGGCGCGGCGGGGGCCGGTGCTGGAGGTTGCAATGTGGGGTCGGTGCTCCTTTCAAGCGCGGTCTTTCGAGCCAGTGTCGCGGCCACTTCCGCATCGAGCTGCGCCTGCGGACGGGATGAATCAAGCGATTGACCGGGCAACCTTGCCATCGCGATGGCGTTCAGGCGCGGATCGGCCTTTCCTTTGGTTCGATCCATCATGAGCGCCAACGCGCCGATGACGAGTAATGGTGAAAGCACCCAGACAAGCAGCGCGAATCGACTCATTGTTGGACCTTTGGGGGGCATAGGTTTGTCAGCTCGTTGGCCGCTGTGCAATGCGGAATTGTATACGCAGGAACAGGCACATGCGGACGGATGAACAAGACGGATCTTTGCACGGCCGACCGCTCCTGTCGCATGCCCGTACTCGGGCCAAACGAGCAAGAGCGATCGGCACCATGCCACACTCACTTGCCGGCAAAGTTCTTGGCAACCTGAGTCCAGTTCACGACATTCCACCATGCGGTGATGTAGTCGGGGCGACGATTCTGATAGTTCAGGTAATACGCGTGCTCCCAGACGTCGAGCGCGAGAATCGGCTTGCCGCTGCACCCGGCGACACCGTCACCCATGAGTGGGTTGTCCTGATTCGCTGTCGAGCAGATGGTCACGGCCCCATCGGGCTTCACCACAAGCCAGGCCCAGCCCGACCCAAACCGCGAAGTCGCGGCCTTGGCAAACTCCTCTTTGAAATGGGCAAAGGTTCCGTACGCCCCGTTGATGGCCTTGGCCAGATCGCCGGTGGGTTCACCGCCGCCCCCTTTGCCTGATGGCGCGAGGAGTGTCCAGAACATGGAATGGTTGACGTGTCCGCCCGCGTTATTGCGAAGAACTGTACGGATGGTGTCGGGAAGCTCGGCCAACTTGGTGATCAGTTCTTCAGCGGGCATTTCTGCCCACTGGGTACCTTCGAGCGCCTTGTTGGCATTGGTCACGTAGGCGTTGTGGTGCTTGCCATGGTGAATCTCCATGGTTTTGGTATCAATGTGCGGTTCAAGGGCATTGGTGGGATAGGGAAGCTGAGGAAGTGTGTACAGCATGGGGAAAAGCTCCGTTTAGTGGTCCGAGAACAAAGTGGTATGGGCGGATAAGTTACTGGCTGCATCTTGCGGAACGGAAAATGTACGGACCTTCGCAACGAATAGCCTGTCCAGTGCATCGAAGGTTTGCAATTTCCGAACACTTCGAGTATCTTGCGGGTCCGAAATGTGAGGTTGGGCGTTCAGGCCCGCACATGCGGGCTAGGCAGGCTACGCGGACCGACAAGGATGGTCAATTTCCAGGTGTGCATGCACCTTTCCCGATGGAACGGGTCGTAGACCGCAGAGTGCGTTGAGGCATCTGGACGATTTGTTTGCAAGATACTTGGGCATGATTCGGGCATCAAAGCCTGTTTGTAAACCGTTTGTGCAACACGGAAGGGTATATGCCGGTATCAGGTTTTTGACCGACGTGTATCGCTGAAGTGATTTGGAACTGAATCACCTCAGGGTTATTCGTGCCCGAGGGGGCCTAGGGATTCACGACTGGATTGTGGCCAGAGCGAATACCGAACAAATGACGCCTCATGTAAACGTATGGTCAAGGTGTTCAGAACGATCAGGCACCCTTCTGCGTATAAAGTGTGGACGTTGAGAAAGGGGCATCGAGAAGGGAACATTGAGACCACAGTTGATTGGATGTCCACAGAGCTTCGACTGCTCCATGCCTAACGAGGGTCGAACGTTCGCCGGTGACTGCTTGGACCGAGGGTCGGTCGGGAGATTTCAACAAACGGTTGTTTTGACAGATTGAAACTTGTCCGGGTGATCTTGAGCGAGTGAAGCTTGATCGAAGGAAGTCCGAGCGAAGGAAGCTGATCGAAGGAAGCTGAGCGAAGAAATTTTGATTGACGGAAGTTTCAGAGCGGGTTGAGCAATGGTTGCGGCCCGTCTTGCAGAAGTGATACTTGTACCGAAAGTCGTACTGAAGACAGTCTCGAGAACATTGGCGGCAGATAAAGGGTATCGACGAAACAACCGCCAATGGTTGCATCGCCAAGGCCTTAGCCCACGAAAGCGAACCTGTGATCAACATGAATACGACCCCGAGCCCACTTGAACAGCACCGCCGCAAAACGCGTGTGCAGTTCTCGTCGGACTCCCAGACGGGGATCCGCGGCGGAGTAACGGTCCGCGCCAAGCGGTCATTGAGCAAGGAAGACGAGAAGCTTCTCGCCGCCATGCTCAACCCTTCCAACCCGCAAGATTACATCGACAGCCCGGCCTTCCGCGAGAAGCTGGCTTCTGAGAACATCTACGACAAGGCTCCGGACATTCAGAAGCCGGATACCTCGTGGTATCACCCCGTCATGGATGATCTCTCACCCGGCAAGAGCCGCACGGTGAAGAGCTCGCAGCAGGTCATCCTTACCGGTGCCGAAGAGAAAGTGCTCTTCCACCAGTTCAACTATGCACGCTTTTGCGTTGCCGAACTTCAGAAGGAAGTCTGGACAAGCGATAGCCGCAAGCCCACCCCCGAGCAGGCCGAGCAGGTTCTCAAGTGGTACCGCATCGCCGAGAAGGTGCGTGAGCAGATCGCCGAGACCAACCTCGCCCTGGTTCTGGCCATGGCCAAGCGGACACGCATGAGCGAAGTCGACTTCGCCGATCTCGTCAGCGAGGGCAACATGGCCCTCCTCCGCGCGGTCGATAAGTTCGATGCTGGCCGTGGCTACAAGTTCAGCACCTACGCCTGTCGCGCCATCCTCAAGGCCTTCAGCCGGCAGGGCATGAAGCTCAGCAAGTATCGCCAGCGGTTCCCGACCGATTTCGACCCGAAGCTTGAGCGCTCGAACTTCCTTGAGACCAAGCGGGCCGATTTCGAGCGTGATGCGGCCGAGGAAGTCAAGCGCATCGTTCTTGACAACCGCGCCGATCTGACAGATGTCGAGCGCACCGTGATCGAGCACCGCTTCGGGCTTGAGAGCGGCGAAAACGAGAAGCCGATGACGCTGGAGCAGGTTGGCCAGATCATCGGTGTGACCAAGGAGCGTGTTCGTCAGATCCAGAACAAGGCCATGGAGAAGATCCGCCTTGAGCTTGAGATGAAGTTCCTCGGCACCAAGAAGGCCGAGGAGCAGGCTGCCGAGGGGCAGCCGCAGCGCACACCCGAGCGGCCCGAAGAGCTTGTTGCGTTGAACTGACCCGATTCGTCCTACGAATATTCATCAATCTCCACCTCGTGCCCCGGCCATTCGCTGGGGCACGTTTCATTTGGCACCTCGCATTTTTCTTCATCAGTCCCTCTTGTCGCCAGGATTCTTCCCCTTTGCAACTCTTCATCGATTCGCGGCGAATCAGAAGAGCCGCCCTGCGTTCAAGGCGGCCATCGTCCCAGCGGGTCGCCAGTCTCCGGGTCGGCCCGGTCTCCGCCGCGGCCGCGACGCCGCTGGGCCGCGTGTACCATAAGGCATTGACTTTCCCCTCTCGCGGCGGATGAGAATCGGCAACTCGTGAAGACCAGTGAATCGTCCTCAGCGGCCGCGAGCGGACCCACCAACGGCCAGCACAGGAACGGCCCAGACATGAGCGCCTCAAGAGATACCCACTCGTCCGCCACTGTTTCAGGACACGTCACGCTCGATCCCGACCGCAAGCACGACCCGCACGAGACGCGGTTCGGAGACTTCCTGAAGGCGGCGATCAAGTTCCAGGCTTCCGACCTCATAATGAAGTCGGGTCAGAAGCCAAAGATCCGCCTACGCGGCGATCTCAAGCCGCTCGACACCACACCAATCACCGCCGAAGAGTTCATGCAGATCGCCAAGCACATTCTCACCGATGAGCAGTTCGGAGATCTGCACAAGTTCGGCTCGGTCGATTTTGCCTACGACTACGATGAGGGGCACCGCTTCCGTGTGAACCTCTTTCAGGCCCGCGGCAAGCTGGCCGTCGCGGCCCGGCTCATCTCGGCCAACATCCGGCGGTTTGAAGACCTGTACCTGCCGCAGAGCATGGCCGAAATCGCCATGCAGCCGCAGGGTATCGTACTTCTCTGCGGGGTGACAGGCTCGGGCAAATCGACAACGATCGCGGCGATGCTCGACTACGTGAACGAGCGCAAGCCCAAGCACATCGTGACGATCGAAGACCCGATCGAGTACATCTTCACAGACAAAAAGGCGACGATCAACCAGCGCGAGATCGGGATCGACTGTCTCGACTTCAAAATCGCGCTGCGAGCCCTCGTGCGTGAGAACCCCGACATCGTGCTCATCGGCGAAATGCGTGACCAGGAGACTTTCGCCGCCGCGTTGCACGCGGCCGAGACGGGCCACTTGGTCTACGGAACGATCCACGCCTCGAGCACGCTCCAGACCTTCAGCCGCATCTACGGTCTGTTCGATCAGGAAGAGGTCGAGCAGGTTCGGCGCATCCTCGCGTACCAGATGCGTGCGTTCGTGTATCAGAAGCTGTTGCCCACGCTGCACGAGAACATCCACCGCATCCCCGCGCTCGAGATTCTGATCAACAACTCGGTCGTGCGCAAGCACATCCTCGAATCGCGCGAGGGCGAGCTGCGTGAGTATTTCCAGGCGATCGAAGCCAAGCAGATGGGTATGATGGACTTCAACGACTCGCTCGTCGAGCTGGTCGAGGGCGAGTACATCCACATGCGCACCGCGCTGGAATCATCACCAAACGTTGACGAACTTCAGATGCGCCTCAAGAAGCTTGGGTGATTGGCACACCAGTCCTTCGAGGAACGTAAGCATAGCCAACGAGCCCTCCGCGCAAGCGGAGGGTTTTTTGTATCCGTTCAAGTTCGTGTGCCGTGCGCCCCCTTTGGTATCGGAGCGTAATGCGGATATCACTTTCGGTGGGCAGCAGATGTGGCCACATTGCCCAGAATAGCGATGCTACCGGTTACGTACAGCCTGAGAAATACACCGCGAGGAAGTCGAAGATGTCTTGGACGCTGATCACACCTGAGATGTTGAAATCGCCTCGGGCGTTACCCGCAAAGTACAAGGCAAGAAAGTCGAAAATGTCCTGAACGGTGAGCGTTCCGCTGTTGTTGATATCGGGTCGGCAACCACCGGAGTAGGTCAACACCGCCGATGCGGTGGTCACGCTGCCGCACCCGCTGGTGATGATGCAATCGTACAGGCCGGCATCGGTCCAACGGACATCATCGATACGCAGTTCGTCAACGGTCGCGCCGTCGATGTCACCTCCACCCACCGATGCGCCGCCATATCCATTGCTAATCGCCAGCCCGTTCCGCCTCCATTGATAGGTCAGGGGTGGGAAGGGCGTGGTTGCGGTGATCTCGAATCGAACGACTTGCGGCGGATCGGCATCAACCGACTGCGGTTGCGATGTGACGATTGGCAAGATCGGGGTGCGCCATCTGGCCCAGTTACTAACCGTAGTGGTGCCCGCCAGGGTGAAACTGCCGAGGGCGATCAGCTCGTTGTTGAACACTGTCAACTTGTTGACCGAACCGTTGAGCCCGGCGCCAAGGGGTTGCCAGTTTGTTCCATCCCATCGACCGATACGATTCAGGATCGTCGAGCTGGATTGCAGAAACCCTCCGCCGATATACAACTGATTGTTGTAGGTTGTCAAGGCAAGGCCGACATTGGTTACGCCGTTGCCCATGCGAAGCCAAGAGGTGCCGTTGAACTTCGACACACACGGTGAGACTGAGCCGGTCGAATCGAACCATGTGCCGCAGGCGATTAACTCGCCATTGAAAATGTGCGTTCGAGATGCTGATAGAAAAGAATTTGCGGGCGTAAGCGGTGGAGAGAAGGTCTGCCATGTTCCTCCGGTCGCGGGCGACCAGAGTGCCATCCGCTGAGCGGAGATGGGGCCTGCGGTGGTGAAGTTGCCACAGACAACCAGCGAACCGTTCCACTCGCTCAACCCGTTGATGGCGGCGTTGGTGCCCGAACCCAGCGATTGCCAGACGCCGCCAACAAGTCGGACGATTCGGCTTCCCGGCGTCGTGAATGTGCCTCCAGCGAAGAGCTCACCGTTGTAGACCGCAAGAGAAGTGACCACACCCGGATCGTTGATGCCGCCGCCAACCGCAACCCAGGATGACCCGTTCCACTTGGCGATGTGCCGCGAAATGACCCCGTTGATGTTGTTGGTAAAGTTGCCCGCCGCGATCAGCTCACCATTGAGGATGGCCAGAGCTAACACATTGCCGGGCAAGCCTGCACCAAGCGTGCTCCACGATGTTCCATCCCACATCGCGAGGTGCCCGACCGTGAGCGAGCCTGCCATCGTGAACGTGCCTCCGACCACGAGTTTGGGCGGAATCGGTCCTGCGCCATCCTGGTCCCAGATTATCGCATCATGAGCTGAGCCATTGAGCGCGGGACCGCCTGTCCATGAGTTGCACTGTCCGTACGCCTGATTCACACCGCATGAGATCGCAATAACCGCGATCGAGAGTGACGCGATGAAAGATGGCGCTTTTTTCACGGTTGGTTCGGCAGATTTTGATGTACACATGAGAAAGCTCTCGCCGTTGTGGTTCGGAATGTCGGCATTGGCACGCGCATGGCCACGGGAAACCGCAGCTTGCAGGAACGCCACCAAATTGCAAAGTCAAATCTGAAGAAGTAGAAGGATGAACAAAGGCAGCACACCGGGTTCGGCGCGCCGCCTTTGGTTTTGGTGCGTTGATGCTGACATCGCTTGGATCTGCGGCCCGCGCAGCCGGCCAACATCGCCAAGAGTGTCGATGCGACTTACGGGCAGCCGCCGAAGTAGGCGATGAGGAAGTCGAAGATATCCTGCACGTTGATGGTGCCGGAGAAGTTGACGTCGGCGCGGGGGTCGTTGGTGAAGTAGGCCGCGAGGAAGTCGAAGATGTCCTGCACACCGAGCGAGCCATCCTGATTGAAGTCGGCTGGGCAAGCGGTACCGCCGGGCGGAATGATGACGATCATGCCGCTGGGGCGGAACTCGAACATCCCGGGTATCGGGACACCGGTGGGGTCGGCCTTGCCGTTGCCGACAACGTTGCCACCCGCCGCGAGCGCGCTGGCGAGTATCGTGCCGGTCGTGCCCGGTCCGACAGTGACGATGAACTTCAGATCGATGCAGCGCTGCTGACCAATGAGCGCAGAGACGGCTGAGGCGAACCCGGTGGCAGGTCCGGCGAGGATCGAGCTCCACGCCGCGCCGCTGTTGTTGTTCGGCACGAAGGCCCACCCAGCAACCGGTGCACCACCATCGCAGTTCTGCATCTGGAAGCTGTCGATCGAGATGATCGGGCCGAGTTTCTTGAGGGCACAGGTGCAGAAATCGCCCGGGAGCGCGCCCCCGCCGGTGTTGTAGTTCTTGATGAGGATGCAGAAGTGCGTTGCATCAATCTGCTGGATCGTGAGCATTGGCGGGGCGGGTGGGGCGTGCGAGCAGGCCTCGGACCCCTGCACGATGCCGAGCGTCGCAACAACCGAAAACGCTGCGGAAAGAATGAGACGGCGGAAGGCCGAACGGTTTTGCATGGGAGACTCCTTTTGAAACAGGAACACAGACGGGCGGGTTATGAACCCCGCCGCGTTCGAGCCGGGACAACGCCCGACACGAGGTCAACACGACGCGGCGTATGAACGCCTTCGTGTTAAAGCTGGAGAAAAAAGCTGGAGAAAAGGTTGAGGTCTGAGGCAGAACCATGGCGACCCAAACCACGCGCCTCCGACAGACTGGGTCGAGCGCGATCTCTCCATGATACGGGATTGGGTCCCCAAACTGACACCTACACGGAAATATCTTCAACTTCCGCAACAATCACGGCTCGCCCCCCCCCCATTTCCCCTCCCCCTCCACCCCCCACACCTCCTGACATCGCCCTTTCGCATCCAACCTGATACCCTTATCCTTCCTTCAGCCGGTACACCACTTCCTCCCCCTCATCGAGACCGATCCGATGCCCCAAGCTTCTCTGTCGATGCACACCCTTCTCACGCTCGCAGCCGAGACCTTCATCCTCGTCTCGTGGTGGAAGCCCCTGATCTTGGCGATCGTCTTTGTTCCATGGGCATGGGTGGTCTCAACCATCTATGACAAGCACGCCGCGCAGTTCTTTCTGCCGCGACGCCAGTGGAACATCGGGCACATGATCGCCGGGCTGACCGCTGTGGTGCTAGCCATCTTCGTAGGAATGCTCGTCGGCAAGAGCGAAGGGGCCTTCTGGGCTGGTCTGGGTGTGATGATCGTGGTGCTCGTGGCCGATCTGGCCGCGTACATGGTTGTGGCCAACAAAGATGACCGAGTGCCTGAGAAGTTCAAGATCCGGCTCAACATGGCCCGTCTCAACGAGAACGCAAAGGTGGTCAAGGCCGCCAAGGCTGCCGCGAAGGTGCAGGCCAAGGTCGCGCTCAACATCCGCACGGCCGATGAGAAGGGCAAGTACACCAAGACCTTCGCCGCGCCGATGGCCGAAACCCCCGAGTTTGAGACCCGTACCGCCGCCGAGGCGATGTTCATCGCCGCAAGCCGCGCCCGAGCCTCGCAGTTTGAGATCGGCCCCATCGGCAAAGACAACCTCTACGGTGTCTCGTGGATGGTGGATGGTATGAAGCAGTCGGGCGAAACGATGCCCGCGGCCAACGCCGCCCGCATCATGGACTTCTGGAAATCCGCCGCGGCGCTTGATGTCACCGATCGTCGTCGCAAACAGGTGGGCATGTTGCAGGTTGAGGATGGGCTCTCGAAGACGGTCTGCCGCGTGACGAGCATCGGTGCCCAGGGTGGGATGAAGGTCTCGATGCTCTTCAACCCCGAGCAAGCGGTCATCCGCAAGATCGACGATGCGGGCCTGCTCGAATTGCAGGTGAAAGAACTCAAAGAGATCGCCGCCGAAGCCAAGGGTGTTGTGCTGATCACCAGCCCGCCGGATGGTGGCCGCACGACGATGCTCTACGCCATGCTTCGTTTGCACGATGCCTACATCTCAAACGTGCAAACCGTCGAGCTTGAGCCGCAGGCCACCATCGAGGGTGTGCGGAGCAACAAGTTTGACCCGCAGGCCAGCGGGCCGAGCAGCGGCGATGGAGCGCCGCCCTCCAACGTTGCTCCCGGCGCACCGGCGACCACGCCCGGCGGCGAGTTCAGCACGCTGGTGCGCTCGATCCTGCGGCGTGATCCTGATGTTGTGGGTGTGGCAGAACTGCCAGACCCCCAGACCGCCAAGGAGATTGCCCGCGCCGACCACGAGCGGACCCGCATCTACCTCTCATTCAAAGCCAACGATGCCATGACTGCGGTGCAGACCTACGTCAAGGCCGTGGGCGACGCCCGACAGGCGGCCGAATCGCTGCACGGTGTCATCAATCAGCGTCTGCTCCGCCGGCTGTGCACCAACTGCCGCGTCGGCTATCCGCCCTCGGCAGACATGCTCAAGAAGCTCGGTGTGCCCGGGGGACGCGTGCAGCAACTCTTCAAGAAGGGTGGGCAGGTGCTCATCAAGAACAAGCCCGAATCGTGCCCGACGTGCGGCGGCGGCGGCTACTACGGGCAGGATGGCATCTTCGAGGTCTATTCGCTGAACAAAGAAGACCGCGACTTCATCGCCACCGGCAACTATCAGGGCCTGAAGGCCGCGCTCCGCAAGAAGAACCTGCCCACACTCCAGCAGGTCGCCATCTGTAAGGCCGCCGACGGCATCACCAGTGTTGAAGAGGTCATGCGCGTGACCACGACCGAAGGGCCGGCCACACCTCCGCCCCCCATTTCAACGGCGGGAACCAACGGCTCTGCGGCCCCCTCGGCCTCTCCACCCGCTAAGCCCTCCGCAACGTGACCACGCTTCCGCCCGTATGACTTTCCAGCCGATCTCATCCACGCCCCTTTCCTGACAGCCACGACGGATCTCCCCATGCTCTTCACCGCCTTTGTCATCGCCATTGTCGCGGCCATCGCCTATGTCTGGTCAAGCCGCGGGTTCTTCTCGGCGTTGATCCACATGCTCTGCGTCATCGTCGCCGGGGCCATCGCCTTCGCACTCTGGGAGCCGATCGCCCTGCTCATCATGTCCAAGGATGATTCCAAGGATGGGTGGATGATCGACTGGGCCTTTGGTGTCGGGCTGGCCGTCCCCTTCGCCGTCTCGCTCGCGGTTCTCCGCCTCGCGATGGACGGCATCATCCGCAAGAATGTCGATCTCGACGGGATCAGCAACTGGGTCGGGGGCGCGATCTGCGGCATCGTCTCGGGCACCATCACGGCGGGCATGTTCGTGCTCTCCATCAGCAACATCCGTCTTGAAACAACCATCATGGGTTGGGAGCCCATCACTTACAACGATAAGGGATCGCTCGTTGTGACCGGCAAGCTCTTCTTCCCGGTCGATCGCATCACCGGGTGGTTTTACTCGACCATGAGCGAATCGACCTTCCGCGTTGACAACAGTCTGGCCCGTTGGCGGCCGAGCGTGGCCGATGAGGGCGCGCTCCTGCGTGTCAACCACGATGATGGCAAGAGCAAGGCCTTCATCCGTCCCGATGCCTTTGAGGTCCTGGCCCACTACCGGCTCGACCCAACCGATGGGAAGGATGTGCTGAACGACACCTTCCAAGCGACCAAGAAGTATGCATATAACTATCTCGATGGTGAGTCGGCGACGCCCGGGCAGGTCACGCTCGAGGGGTATATTGTGCGTTTCAAACCGCAGGCCAACGAGAAGAGCGGGCGCGTGGTCGTTGGCAACGGGCAGCTTCGTCTTGTGGTTGAGAAGACCGATGGCACGACCATGGGCATCCAGCCGATCTCCGTGATCTCGGAGAGCGATGTCATCGACCCCAAGAGCAAGTCGGGGCCTGCTCTCGGCCGCTGGCCTTTCGATGGGCAGAAGTCGTTTATCGCCACGTTCAACGGGCGCAATGATGCACCGATGGCCTTCGAGTTTCCCGTGCCCAAGGGGGCCAAGCCGATCGCGCTATACGTCAAGGGTCAGCGTCAACGGCTTGATACCAAGGCCGTGGGCGATC
>JBBSBC010000005.1:0-37506 GCA_038251595.1 Phycisphaerales bacterium
CTCGCGGCCGCCAAAGCGGCCCTCGCCGCAATCGATATCCACGAAAAGAATAGACCCGAAGGCTCGCCCCCGCCGCGTGTGGCTATTGCCGTCGTCCCCGCCGGCGCGGTGACACCCAGCGCTGAAGGTGTGTACACAAAGTTCGAGCTCTTCACCGCGCAGAAACTCGACTTCGAGATCCAGGGCCGCATTGAGAACAAGATCGCCGCGGCCATTGTCGATGCCCGTATCACGTCCGATGACCGCATTCAGAGATCCGGGCTTACTCCCGAAGATATCCGCGCACTGGTCAAGGAGCCCGACGCCAACACCGCCACACTGACCAAAGAGGGCGAGAAGAAAAACGCCGGGGCCGCACAGTTCCTCCTTCCCATGGCCTTCATGCTCCTCCTGCTCATGTCGGTCATGACCGGCGGCCAATACCTGCTCACCAGCACGGTTGAAGAAAAGTCGAGCCGCGTGATGGAGGTGCTGCTCAGCGCGGTCTCGCCCGCACAACTCATGATCGGCAAGATCGTCGGCCAGATGTGCGTCGGCCTCGTCATTCTCACGCTCTACTCGGGTGTCGCCGTCGCAAGCCTTATCGTCTTCAGCTTCATGCACGTGCTCGACCCCATCCTCCTCGTCTACCTCTTCATCTTCTTCTTCATCGCGTTCTTCATCATCGCTTCCATGATGGCCGCGGTCGGCAGCGCGGTCTCCGAGATGCGCGAGGCCCAGACCATGATGACCCCGATCATGGTCATCATCATGCTCCCGTGGCTCCTCTGGATGCCGATCAGCCGCGCTCCCAACTCGCTGTTCTCAACCATCATGAGCTTTGTCCCGGGCATCAATCCCTTCGTCATGATGATCCGCCTCACCGGCAGCGAACCCACACCCACCTGGCAGATCCCCGTCTCCATCCTCGTTGGGCTCATCAGCGTCGTCATCTGCGCCTGGGGGGCATCCAAGATTTTCCGCATCGGTGTGCTCATGTACGGCAAGCCACCCAATGTCCGCACACTCATCAAGTGGATACGCATGGCCTGACCCGACTCATGCCCTGATGCCTATTGCCTCGATGCCTTCCTCGCTTGCCCACCCATGCCCTCACCCCGCAAATCCGTCAAATCGCCCGCGCCCACACCCCTCGACCGCCACGCGCTCTACCAACTCTGCGCACAATCGCCCACACGCGATGTCAAAGTCCTTGCCGCCATCCACGCACACAAGCCCCGCACGCTGGGCGAAGACTTCTGCGGCACCGCCGCCCTGAGTTCTGCATGGGTTGAACTCAGCTCTCGACATCGCGCCATCGCTGTCGATCACGATGCCGCAACACTCGCACGCTCAACACCACACCCGCGAATCAAGCT
Organism: Phycisphaerales bacterium; assembly: GCA_038251595.1. Lineage (GTDB taxonomy): Bacteria > Planctomycetota > Phycisphaerae > Phycisphaerales > UBA1924 > JADLCX01. The sequence goes on from JBBSBC010000005.1 coordinate 1,359, forward strand.
GATTCACGCCGATGCCCGCCGCCCACGTGATCCGACCGACCTCATCGCGGTGCTGAACTTCTCAATCTGTGAGCTTCATGACCGCGCGACACTCATCGCCTACCTCCGCCACGCACGCCGCCGGCTCACCCCCTCACCCCGCGCCTGCTTTGTCTGCGATATCTACGGCGGCTCCGATGCCTTCTTCACCGGCTCCATTCATCAGAAGTTCACCGGCCCCTCCGGCCAGCGCATCCGCTACTCGTGGGAGCAGCGAACCGCCGACCCGCTCACCGGCCGGGTGATCAACGCGATGCACTTTGATGTCCGTCACAAGGGGGCCGCGCCGTTCGCCTTTCACGACGCCTTCGTCTACGACTGGCGACTCTGGAGCGTCCCCGAACTTCGCGATGCGCTCCGCGACGCGGGTTTCACACGAACCGAAGTCTTCGAGCGTCAGCCCGGCGCGATCGATAATGATGGCGACTTCCACCTCTCGCCCATCGAAGATGCGGGCGAGATCGGCTCAAGTTTCAGTCTCTATGTCGTCGGTCGAACTTGACCGCTCGATCAGTCGAGGCTCAACACCCGCGGAACCATGCATCCATGAATGCGAACAGGTCGCCCACATCCACATATCCATCGCGGCTGAAATCAGCAAACCCGACATTGCCCGACTGGCTGAAGAACTGAAAGTACAAATCGAAGTAGTAAAACAGATCGCCAATATCCGCGGTCCGGTTGCTGTTGAAGTCAACAGCGCACGATGGAAGCCGGGCAAGCGACTCGCGAACCGCTGCATATGCATTCAATCGTCCAGCACCAAACTGGGCGTCATACCCCGCACTGCCCAGATCATCCACGCTCTGCACGATGATCGATCGGACATCCGCACCCGTCAGGCTCGGGTTTACACCCCACACCAACGCGGCCACACCCGCCACCATCGGCACCGAGAACGATGTGCCGGTTTGGTCGCCGTACCCATTGGGGTTGTTCAGTTGATCGACCGTCGTGTAGATGCAATCACCAGGTGCCGCGATATCCATCGCTGCACCCGTCGAAGTAAACGGTGCAAACTCATCGCGATTGGTCGTTGACCCGACCGCGATCACTTCGGCATCCGCTGCCGGATACCCGATCGGCTGCCCGGGCACGTTGCCCGTCGAGGCCACCATGACCACATTGTGCTGGGCCGCGTACTGAATGGCCGCCTGAAGTAGCGCGAGGTTGGTTGACCCCGACGGAAAACCCCAGCTCATCGAGAGCACCTGGGCATTCAGATCTACCGCCCACGTCACACCATTTGCAGTACTTGTCGTCGAGGCCTGCGCGAACGGCGCGGCCGCGATCTTTATCGGCATGATCTTCGCATTCGGAGCAACGCCCGCGATACCCACACCGTTGTTGGCAACCGCCGCGATCACGCCCGCGCACTTGGTTCCGTGCGATCCAGGCTCGGCGTTCATGTTTACATCGTCCGTGTTCAGATAGACCGCAGGGTTCGTGGATGTTGTCGAGGTATTCCGACCCTGCACCAGTTGCCCGAGCAGATCCGGATGGCTCATACTCACGCCCGTGTCAAGCACCGCAACAATCACCGGCAGCGGAGTGCCGGCGGCAGAAAGTGCCGCAAGCCAGCGAATATCCGCGCCCGCAACTCCCGGCCCGCAGTCGGTCGTCTGCCCGCTGTTTGAGAGGTACCACTGATTTGCATACCCCGGATCGTTCGGCGGACCAACATGCCAGTCAGCAAGACCATCGGCCTCGACCGCTTCAAAGAGATCACCAAACTCAGCCTGTAGTTTCGCCGCGAGCGCGAGGGTGTCCTGCGGTTCAGCCGATACCAACGAGTAAAAGCGATCAAGCCCGACACGCGCGGCAACGTCTGCACCCTTTGCGGGCGGATCAATTGAAAGCGCAACCTTGGTCACACCGGAACGCTCTAGCATCTCGAGCAGTTGTGCTACGCGAGTGCTCTTGCGGCTTTCCGCCGCGCCACCCCGCGTGATCAGCCCAGCCACATCCGCGCCAACGCGAACTTTGCCCACGACAACCGTCGACGAAACCCGTTGCGCAATATGAACACCTTCCTGCGCAGGCTCATCAACCGCAGCGGAGACCATGCCGCTTAAGCACAGCGATGCGAAACCAACTTTGACCGCAGTGCGACCAATGCGAAAAATCATGCTCGCTCTCCTCAACACCCCGCGAGACCTCTAAACGTCCTCTCGCGGTTATCCTCCGAACAATGGCATACTAACGGACAACTGGCCAACTTGGCAAGCCCACACACGGACAATTGATAAAGTCCACACATCAGCCGCGCCGCTCGCTCCACCTGCGATCTTCCGGCCGGCTTGGCTTCGCAATGATGACACCCAGCTTTCAAGCAGTCAGGTCTGGATGCCTCTCAAACAGCCATGGTGGTTCTTCAAGGTTCACCGGCGTAGCAGTCATCCTCTCATGGCCAGTTCCTTCATCCGCAGCCATGCATGTGTCGAAATACCCAAACAAAGTCCGTTCTAGATGTAATCGTTTAAATGCCCACCCCCCGGAGCCGGCGATTTCCACCACGCCCATAACCCCTTGCCTGAGAATTACTTGTGATGAGTCCGTAAATTCGTCACGCTACGTATTGACAAGAGGGCGATTATCTGGCAATATCCATACTGAGAGATAGCGGACCCTCTTTGGGGAACGCTACGTTTGTGTGTGTACGTGAGTTGAGAGAGAGAGTTTCTTCACAATCTGAGCGTTTCGCGGTTGCTGCGTCGGTTCCGGTTGGCCCGGTTTCCGGTGTTCAGTCGTGTTCGGATTGCGTTGAGACTAGAAACCCACGGGCCATGGGGACATGGCTCCCGTGAGAGGAGAGAGAAATGCGCGTTCGTAATGCTTCATTGCTGGCTGCCGCCGCAGGCCTTTTGATGGCTTCTGCGGCCAATGCGGGCTATTCCGCCACCATTCAGCTTATCGTTGAGAATGCGGATTCCGGTACCGAGCTCGGTCGCATCGAGCAGGTGATCAACGAGGAGGGCGCCACCTTCAACTGGTCGATCCTCCAAAGTTACAACTTTGGTGGTGCGACGGTCAGCGAGTTCGGAATCGGCGGCATTGCTGATCCCGTTGTCAGCTCCAACTTCAACGTTGCCGCTGGTCCCTTCAACACGACTTTCACCATCAACTCGGTGGTTGTGAGCTTCGGCACCAACGAGACCCTCGGTCGCGCGGCTGCTGGCATGACCTTCACCGACTCGCTCAACGCGGGTACTCCCGGCACCATCGGCCTCACCGGCCTCCTCGGTGGCAACGCCTACAACGCGCGTTACAACGGTGCGAACTTGTTTGCCGCTGGCTCGCTTCTTCCCTCGACCGTTCTGACTGTCACCCCCGGCACCTCGGACACCTACCTCGGTCAGTCCGATGCTGGGTTCAACTTCCTGCCCCTCGGCGGTGTGGCCAACAGCATCAACTCACAGTTCAAGTTCACGCTTTCGGCCTTCGATCGCGCTGCGGGCACGAGCGTCTTTGAAGTCGTCCCCGCTCCCGGCAGCATCAGCCTGCTCGGTCTCGGTGGTCTCCTCGCCTTCCGTCGCCGTCGTTCGGCCTGAGTAGCTTCACTCGTACACGTCTCGCATTCTCAAACCTAAGGCAGTTGCCTTGGAAGGGAGATTAGACATGGTTCGACTGAGCCACTCTCGTCGCTCAAGTCTTCGACTCGCGCTCCTGGCTGGTGGAGTTCTCGGTCTTTCGACCGCCGCCCCAACCGCCAACGCCTGGGTCATCAGTGCGTCCGACCCGTTTGTCACCATCCGAGTGACCTCGGGTGCGATGGTCGGTATCGTCAACATTCCTCTCGCCGCCGCAGGTCCCTTCGACCTCGATCTCGATCTTGAAGATGACGTTTTCTTTTGGGCGGAGGCGGCCCTGCCCATCTACGAAGGCACCAACGCTGTCAGCGGCAACGTCGTCGCGTCATTGTTCGACATTCAGCTTTTAGGCATCCGCAACAACGTGGATGCCGACGGTTCCGGCCCCGGAACAGTGTTCGAGGTTCGGCATGGAATCGATCTCTCATTCGTGGCCAAGGCGGGCAGCGCCTACACCACGTTCGAGATTCTCGGTCCGACCCTGATGTTCAACCCCATCGCCAATGCTCGCGCTTCTGCCAGCTCTGGCTTTGTCGGCCTCGATGCCGACGTCAACGGCGATGTCACGCTCTCACCCCTCCTCGCTGGCCCCTTCGCCTACGAGACCGCCTACAACGGTGTCGCGGGCGCTGGCGGAACAACGTTCAAGGGCTACAACGACACCGTCCTCACAAACTCGCCGCCGACGGCTGGTTTCAATCAGGCCTTCAACATGGATCCGCTCTCAGACAACGATGCCGATCCTACCAACGGCATCTGGAACGATCTGAACACCACCGTGTCCAGTGCCAGCATCCGTCTTGGCTTTGGTGTGACCGCCAATGACGAGATCCCCTTCAGCTCAACCTACTCAATCGCCCCGACCCCGTCCGCCGTGGCACTGCTCGGTCTTTCTGGGTTGGTCCTCGCCCGTCGCCGACGCAGTTGATTGATCGCTTTGTTCTGTCGGTGAGCCATGTCGCTCTCCAGTCTGCATATCCCTCAGAAGGCCGGCCCCCGGGTCGGCCTTCTGTGTTTTTTGCTACATGCGCACTGCGGCACAAATACACAACCGCCCGCTTCATTCGAGAAGCGGGCGGCGGGTCCGAATGATCGTTAAACCCAGCGTGAACAGACGAACCAAACGCCTCATCGAGCGCTGGCGAGGGTCGGAGAGCTGGTCGGCGAAAGACTCCTCCGTGGCCTCCGGTCCCCCTTGACAGGCAAAAGACAGGCAGCCGTGGTCAGTCGTCCGATCCGTGTTCCGGCCGAGGATGTTCCATCATCCTCACCCGGGGCGGGGTTCCATCCGCTCGCCTCTGGCTCTGCCGACCCTCGCGCACAGCGCGTCGATAGTCGCTTCAATGTTCATGGCTCACTTCACGAGCAGCCCATCGAACTCCCACAGTTCACGCACTTGTAGCAGGTGCCGTTGCGAACGGTGATCGCTCCGCACGAATCACACGCGGGCGCATCCTCCTGGTTGTTCCGCATCGCCGCGTTCAGCCCCGCCATCGACGAAGTGCCCACAATCACCCCCACAACCACCCCCATCACCCCGCCCATCACCGGGCCCGAATCCGATGACGATCCGCCGGCGACTCCCCGCGTCTCCGCCGCGGCGGACGGCCGCGGCGAGGCTTCGGGATGCCCGCTCGAACCTGGCCGCGACGACCGAGTCGTCGCCGGGGCGGAGTGGCCGTTGCCGCTTGATGGTGCGTTGTTTGTGCTTGCTGGTGAGGATGCGTTCCATGCGTTGTTGTCCTCCGTGACAAACTTGTCAAACTTGTCAAACTTGTCGGACTGATTCGCGGGCAAATCCATCGCCCGCTTCATCCGATTCGATCCTGGGGTCAACGTTTCGAGGTCATCCTGCCTAGTCTCCAACACCATCTCCTGCGGCGGCAGACTGCGCTTGGGCGCGTTGGCCTCGCGATAGCCGGGGATGAACTCCATGCCCATCCAACGAAAGATGTAGTCGACCAAGCTCTTGGCGATCGGGATATCACGGTTCGCCGTCATGCCCGCAGGCTCAAACCGCTGATGGGTGAACTTATTCACCAAGCCTTCGATCGGCACACCATATTGCAGCGCGACCGAGACAGCGGTGCCGAGCGAGTCCATCAGACCACCGATGGTCGATCCCTCTTTGGCCATCGTGATGAACAACTCACCGGGCATTCCGTCCTCATACAGCCCGACGGTGAGGTAGCCCTCGTGCCCCGCGATGTTGAACTTGTGCGTGATCGAGGCACGGGTATCCGGCAAACGACGGCGCATCGGCCGTTCAAGCACGCGCTCGACAACACGTTCCACCACGCGCTCAACTACGCGCTCAACAATCCGCTCCTGAATCACCTGAATGACCTCGTGAACAGGCTCAGCTTTGGGTGCCGAAGGCATGGACTCAATCAGCGAGGGTGACGCATCACCCGCGGTCAAATCAGCGAGTTTCGCCGACTTCTCATCCTTGGGATTGGCGTCTTTGGTCTCCTCGTCCTTGTCGGTATCGGATGTTGAAGAGAGCGGCTGACTGAGCTTGCACCCATCGCGGTAGAGGGCGTTGGCCTTCAGCCCCAGTTCCCACGAGAGCCGATAGCAGGCCTTGATGTCCGCCTCGGTCGCATCATTGGGCAGATTGATGGTCTTGCTGATCGCGCCCGAGATGAAAGGCTGCGCCGCGGCCATCATGCGGATGTGGCCTTGGGCCGCGATGAACCTCTGGCCGTATCTGCCGCACTTGTTGGCGCAATCGAAAATCGGCAGATGCTCATCGGTGAGGTGCGGCGCGCCCTCGATCATCTGCGTGCCGCAGATCACGTCGTTGAGCGCGGCGATCGTTGCGCGATCCAGACCCAGATGCATGAGCAAGCTGAACTTCGGGTCGTTCTTGACCGTCTCGGGAACAAGCCCAAGCCGAGTGATCGTCTCATCGCCGAGCGACCAGGCATTGAATGCAAAGCCCAGCTCGAAGACACCCGGCAGCGAATCGGTGATGCGCTGGAGGTCAGACTCGGTGAACCCCTTGCTGAGCAAGAAGTTTCGAAAGGTCGGACGCTGCTCCGAACCGTCAGGACCAAACAGCCCTGCCACATGCTTCGAGCCGTCCTCCGGCATCGGCACATCCAACGTGAGTGTGCCGAGCAGGTGATGCAGCATTTCACGGATCTGATCGTCGGAGTAGCCGAGGGCGTCAAGCGCGGGACGCACACTCTCGTTCGCGATCTTGAAGTAGCCACCGCCGGCCAGCTTCTTGAACTTGACGAGCGCAAAGTCAGGCTCGATGCCCGTCGTATCACAATCCATCAGCAGCCCGATCGTGCCCGTGGGTGCGATCACGGTGACCTGTGCATTGCGGTAACCATACTTCTCTCCGGCCAGCAGGGCTTCATCCCACGCGCGCGTCGAGTGGTCGAGCAGGTCGTCCGCGTTGCTGATGTTCACACGCCCGGCATTGATCACGTCATGATCGATCGGCACCGGCGCAATCTTCAGCGACTCGAAGTTCTCCGGCGAGCGCGGCACACCGTGCGCGGCCAGCCGGTGGTTGCGGATCACACGCAACATGCTCTCTTTGTCGTCGGCATAACCGGCAAAGGCCCCGAGCTGGGCGGCCATGATGGCCGACTGTCGGTACGCGCGACCGGTCAGGATCGAAGTCAGGCACGCGCACACAGCGCGGGCTTCCTCGCTGTCGTACGGAATGCCCGCCTGCATCAGCATCGCACCGAGGTTGGCGTAGCCAAGCCCGAGCGTGCGATACTTGAAACTCAGCCGCGCCACTTCGCTGGACGGGTAGCTGGCCATCAGCACGCTGATCTCGAGCACGATCGTCCACAGATCGATCGCGTGTTCATAGGCGAGCGTGTCGAATGTGTGAGAATCCTTCTCGTAGAACTTCAGCACGTTGATCGACGCGAGGTTGCACGCCGTGTTGTCAAGGAACATGTATTCGGAGCACGGGTTGCTTGCGTTGATGCGCCCGCCGCGCGGGCATGTGTGCCAGGCGTTGATGGTCGAATCAAACTGCACACCGGGGTCGGCGCACCGCCACGCGGCGAAACCAATATCATCCCAGAGTTCGCGAGCCTTGTAGGTTCGGGCCACCTTGCCCGAGGTGCGGTAATAAGTCTTCCACTCCGCATCCGCATCCAGCGCCTCAAAGTACTCGTCGGGAATGCGCACCGAGTTGTTGGAGTTCTGACCGCTGACCGTCGCGTACGCCTCGCCATTGAAATCGTAATCAAGGCGCAAACCAAGCTTCTTTGCCGTCTGCTGCTGATCCTTGCCGAGGTGCTTCATTCCCTCGACGAGCGCGGCCACCTTGATCTCCTCGCGCACCTTCCAGTTGACAAAGGTGCCGATATCCGGGTGATCCATATCCAGGCAGACCATCTTCGCGGCGCGGCGCGTCGTCCCCCCACTCTTAATCGCGCCCGCAGCGCGGTCGCCGATCTTCAGCCAGCTCATCAGCCCGCTGGACTTGCCGCCGCCCGCGAGCGATTCGCTGTCTGCACGCAGCTTGCTGAAGTTGGTGCCGGTGCCCGATCCATACTTGAACAGGCGCGCCTCACGAACCCAGAGGTCCATGATGCCCCCCTCGTTCACAAGATCGTCATCAACGCTCTGGATGAAGCAGGCGTGCGGCTGCGGGTGCGTGTATGCATCCTTCGCAAGCCCCACCTTGCCGCTGTAGGGATCGGGGACGAAGTGGCCCTGCGACGGACCGGTAATGCCATACGCCCAGTTCAACCCCGTGTTGAACCACTGCGGCGAGTTGGGCGCGGCCATCTGGTGCACCAGCATGTGCGCAAGCTCATCATAAAATGCCTGCGCATCGTTGGGCGTGTCAAAATAGTTGTGCTTCTCACCCCAGTGCTTCCAGCACCCGGCGAGGCGATGGATGACCTGCCGCGCCGAACTCTCCGGGCCGGTTGCGGAGGCCGAGGGGGTGGGGGGGGTGGGGGGGGTGGGGGGGCCGAGAACGGGGCCGCCATCGCTGTTGGCAACAGCAGCCCCGCTCTCGTCCCGCAGGGGGACCTCAATCTGCGGCACGCCCGCCTTGCGAAAGTACTTTGAGACCATGATGTCGGTCGCGAGCTGCGACCAGGTCTCGGGCACTTCGGCATCATCCATCTTGAAGACGATGCTGCCATCGGGGTTGGTGATTTTGGATGACCGCTTGACCCACTTGACGGAGGCGTAGGGGTCTTGACCGGCGGTGGTGAACTTGCGTGTGATTTTCATTTGGGAAAGACCGTTTCGAATCTGAAATAGGCATCAAGGCATTAGGCAACCAGGCATCGAGTCATCCGCCGAGGCTGCGAATCAGGCCGGCGAGAACTCTTTCACATTCATCCAACTCTGATTTTACCTTCTTCTATTCAACTGTTTCAACATATTCAAATGTCAAAGCAAAGAGAAGATCCGTATCCATTTCGTACAACTCGCCGCGGGCCTGTTCGAGGAAGTGAAGGTAATCGCCGGTGTTTCCACGCCCGTACCCCTGTGCAACTCTGCTCGCTACCTGCCGACCCTGCCGCCTGGGCGATGCAACAAGGCCAAATCGTTCGTCTGGCGGCAGCTTGCCCGCAAGTTTGTGAATCGTGCATCCGAGCCCGAACGCTTTCTTCCACGCGATCAGATCCTGATATGACTTGATCGGCTCAGCCATGACACGCCTCGATGCCTTGATGCCTGTTGCCTCGGTGCCTTCTTCTCAATCAACCTTTGGTAATGTTAATCCCACTTGATCCTGATACTTCCCATGCTTGTCGGCGTACGAAACAGCACACACACGATCGGCCTTCAGAAACACCAACTGCGCGATCCCCTCGTTGGCATACACCTTTGCCGGCAGCGGTGTGGTGTTGCTGATCTCGAGGGTGACCTTACCTCTCCACTCCGGTTCCAGCGGGGTGACGTTCACGATCAGGCCGCAGCGTGCGTACGTTGACTTGCCGACGCAGAGCACCAGCACGTCGCGCGGGATGCTGAGGGTCTCGACCGTCTCACACAACGCAAAGCTGTTGGGCGGAATGATCACATGGTCGGTCTTCCGATCGGCCGTGTCGATCTCAACAAACAGGTCTTCACTGAACGCCTTGGGATCGACGATCGAAATTCCGCCCGACCGCGGCGTAGGCGTAAAGATTTTAAAGCGCGAGCCAACCCGGATGTCGTACCCGTAGCTCGAAACGCCGTACGAAATCTTGCCCGGGCGCTTCATCGCTTCGGCGAAGGGCTCGATCGGGATCAACTCACGAATCTGCGTGTCACACAGAACTGGCATGGCTGCGCGGAACTCCAAAGGACGATACAGAATGGGGACGACACAACAAAAGCCCGAACGAAGCGGCGGCCCATGGACGCTCCGGAGCAATCGTTATCTTTGAAACAAGGTAGGACTTTGGAAGGGAACCTGCGAGCCGTGGGAGGGAAGTTGCGTGAAGGGCGGAAGGTTGAACAATTGTCAGGAAACCGTGAAGATGGGCGAACTTCGACCATCACCGAGGTGGCCAAAGAAGAGGATACCACTACCTGTCGTGGCATCAACCGTAGAAATCGCAAAATACAGCGCAAAGCGACGGGATTAAAAGGACGTCGATCGGAAGTCGTTGCCACTGCGGCATTTGCAGCGTTACAAATTTTTCGACGTGCTGAAGTCTGTCCACAACAGGATGTGGTTTTTCCGGATTCGGACGGTGGAAAACTCTGTCGGTTGTGGTAGAGGGAGCGACAGCTTATGCACATCAATCGACATCTTCGGAGTTCTCGGTCGTGTTGATGATTGCCGCCATCCTTGGCGGTCTGGGTGCGTATCTTCGGCGTGCAGCCTGGATAATGGCGTACGCTGCGGTCGTGGGTGGGTGGGATGGTTCAAGTGACGGAGTTGTCGGATGCTGATAGCTGCACGAACCGAAGGGCTCAAGGCCGGATTCAGGGTTGGCTGTTGCGTAGGGCTGAGCGTGTTGCTGCCGGGCGCGGGCTGCTCTGGCCCGCAGCGCGAGGTGAAGCAGGTCGTGGCCGCTCCGCTGCGCGATGTGCCGGATGTGTATCGCGGTACCATCGGGGCCGAGGCTTCGATCAATGGTACTGAGCCGCAGTTGGTCTCCGGGCTTGGGCTGGTGGTGAACCTGAACGGGACGGGCGGCGGTGAGATCAGGCCTGATGTCTTTACGACGATGGAGCGCGAGCTTGCTCGCAACGGGGTGGGTCGGGGCGGAAACGCCGGGGGCGCGATCGCCGGGATGTCGCCTCAGGAGTTCTTGCGGAGCCCGAACGTTGCGGTGGTGATCGTTGAAGCGCGGATTCCACCGGGCGCGCCGGAAGGAACCGTCTTTGATGTGGCCGTGCGCATTTTACCGGGATCAACGGTGACAAGCCTTGAAGGGGGCACGCTCTGGACGACGGACCTGCGGCTCGGACCGGCCACCACGTTTGGCGGCTACAAGACGCGCAAACTTGCGGAGGCCAAGGGTCCGATTTACGTGAACCCATTCACCGAACCCGGCACCGGGGGGCCGAGCGAGGTGGCCGTGACGCGCACGACCGGGCGCGTGCTGGGCGGCGGGCGTGTGACCGATCCGCTGAAGATGGAGCTTGTGCTTGACAGTGACTCGCATTCAAGGGCTCGGTCGGTGATCGCCTCGGTCAACTCACGGTTTCCACGCGACCCCGGCGAAACAGGGCTGACCGCTCGCGGCCGCGGCAACGAGACGTTGAAGACACCAAATGCCGAAGAAGTCGTGATGTCGCAGAGCGTGGCGATCAGTATTCCCAAGGCCTACAAAGACTCACCCGCGGACTTTCTGCAACTGCTTCGTTACACACGGGTTGACCAGGGCTATCCGCAGGAGTTTGCGCGGCGGTATGTTGAAGAGCTCAAGGGCAAGCCCGCGATGAGTGAATCGCTGAGCTGGTGTCTCAAGGCGATCGGCAAGACGTCGGTCCCCTTTCTCTCGTCGATGTATGAATATCCGGAGTATCTGCCCCGAATGGCAGCACTGGATGCCGGGGCGTTTCATGGTGATCCGCGTGTTGTGCCTCATCTGATTGACATGGCCAAGACCGCGCCCTCGGCGGTGCGCATGCAGGCCATACGCCTGATGTCGAAGATGCCGGGGAACCCGAGCATCAATCTCGCGCTGAGAGAACTGGTCGATGCACCGGAACTGGAGATTCGGGTCGCTGCGTATGAAGGCTTGCGCGAGCGAAATGACCCGCTGGTGAGCAGTCGGCCCATTGGGATTGACCCCAACAACCCCAAGTTTATTCTGGAAACCGTGGTGGCCGAGGAGCCCATGGTGTATGTGACGCAGCAGGGTAAGCCACGGATCGTGATATTTGGAGGGGGCATCGGCACGGGAACAGCGCCGAGCTCTTCGCGCAGCCAGCGTGATGTGGGGATTGTCCGGATGACCAAGCCCTCACTCGTCACGGCGTGGGGCGACCGGTTTATTCTGAGCAGCGATTGCAGCGAATGCGAAGTGCGCCTGCTGTATCGAAGCGTCAAGGGTGGAAAGTCGGTCACCTCCAAGGTGAGCGACGATCTGGCCGAGTTCGTAACCTATTTGGCTCAGAAGCCAACACCTGAAGAACCTGCGCCCGGGCTGGATCTGTCGTACTCGGAGGTCGTGGGCCTGCTTTACGAGATGTCGCGTCAAAGCGGTGTCGCGGCGACCTTTGCCACCGAGCAGGATCGACTTCGGGCAGAGATCTATGAGGCTTCGCAGGCAACGGCCTTGAACGATCGACCGGAAGACAGCGAAACCCAGGGCGAATCGGTGACGGTCTTCAAGCCGACAGCTCCCTCTCCATTGACCGCTGTGGACAACTCGACATCCGCAACCGACAAGCCCCGGATTGTGCCGCTGGCCAAACCCGCGGGCAAGCCGAAGAAACCCGCAGCCGAGTAATGCCCGCTCGAAACTCCGGATGTCGATCATTGAAAGAAAGTCGGGCAAGCCGACGAGCTTTCGGATACGCTAGGGACTAGTCAGCGGCCGCGATTGGTCGGAACGCGGAGGCGTTTCCATCGCGGCGCGTGTGGGTTCGCGGCAACTGGGCGGCGAGACATGCGTGCGCGGGCGACACGGAGGTTGCTCTTTCCATGCGATTGGCGAAGCTCACGCTTAACGGGTTCAAATCGTTCGCGGATAAAACCGAGTTCACGTTTGACGAACCGATCACGGCGATCGTCGGCCCGAACGGTTGCGGCAAGAGCAACGTTGTTGATGCCGTGAAGTGGGTGCTTGGCGAGCGATCGAGCAAGAGCCTGCGCGGCAAAGAGATGACCGACGTGATCTTTGCCGGCTCGGTCGGGCGCAAGCCGCTTGGTCTGGCGAGCGTGACCCTGACCTTTGAGAACCCGAAGGGTGAAGGGACCGGGTCTCAGGATCACCAGAGTTATGCTGATCATGCTGAACATGCCGACAGTCTTGATCTGCCCGCACCGCCGACAGCGGTCGATGCGCCCGCAACCGACGTGAACGCCGAAGGCGGAGCTGGCGAAACGGGCACGCCCTCAGAGCTGGCCCTGAACGGCGAGGCCATTCTAGCGATCGCGGGCACCGAAGAGCCCGCGCCCGAGATCGTGGTGCGTCGTGCCAAGCTCGACCGCGGTCTGCCCATTGATTCGGATATTGTCGATGTCGAGCGACGGCTCTTTCGCGATGGCACCAGTCAGTACCTCATCAACGGCAAGCGGTGCAGGCTGCGCGACATCGTTGAGCTGTTCATGGATACCGGCATCGGTGCTGATGCGTATTCGATCATCGAGCAGGGCAAGGTCGATGCGATGCTCATGGCCTCGCCCCAGGAACGACGGACCATCTTCGAGGAAGCGGCGGGCATCGCCAAGTTCAAAGCTCGTCGGATTGAGGCTGAACGAAAGCTTGAACGGACCGAGGCAAACCTTGCCATCTCACGCGAGCAGCTCGAAACAACCGAGCGGCGGCTGCGCATTGTCAAAGGGCAGGCGGCCAAGGCCCGCATCTTCCAGAAGCTCGATGCCGAGTTCAAGGCGCTGAGATGCCTGGCCGCGCTTGATCAGTACGACGATCTGCGCCAGCGGCTCGTCGGTCTGACCTCGCAGCTTGCCGACCTCGAAGAGAAACGACGCAACGCGGCGGAGCTGCTGACGCAACTCGAAGCCGCCAAGCAGGAAGCCGAGCTTGAGCGCGGTGAGTTGAGCGGCCGCCAGCGGCGTGCTGAGACGCAGCTTCAGAGGGCGCGGCACGAGCAGGAGAGCTCACTTCAGCGGCAAGACCTCACCAAGCGTGCGATGGCCGAGGCTCAGTCGCAGATCAGCGAAGATGCCAAGCAGCTTGCCGTTGCCGAGCAGTGGATCGCGGAGATCGTTCGCAGCGTGCAGGAGCAATCCGAGGAGGTGGCCAGGCTGAGCGAAGAGCTTGCGCGTGCCGAAAAGTCACTCGCGCAGCTCGCCCAGGAACGCGCATCAGCACACGCCCGCGTGTCGGAAGCGCGGAATGAACAGTCCAACAAGCGTGCGGCGGCCGCGAACATCGACCGCGAACGCACGGTGCTTATGGCGGGTATCGAAGGCGACAAGCGACGAGTCGCGTCTATGCGGGAGCAGCTTGCCGCGTTGAACAAGAAGGCGGCGATGAATGCTGGTGATCGTGAGCGCGCGGTCACCGCCCGCGATGCGGCGCAGGCCTCAGGAAGCGCGGCAAAGTCCGAGATCACAACGCTCGAAACACAGATTGCCGACCTGATGGCGACGGCTGGCAAGCTGTCGAGCGATCGGCGCGGGCTCTCTGAGCGGGTCGGGCAGCTTCAGCAGCAGCAGGTGCGTCAGGACAGTCGTCGCGGCACGTTGCAGGAGCTTCAGGACTCGCACGCGGGGCTCGGCGAAGCGGTTCGGTTTGTGCTCGAATCCAAGCGCACGAGCAAGGCGTTCGCCTCGGTGATCGGTGTGCTTGCCGACCTCATTCAGGTCGATGGCCCGGGGTCGCGCCCCGAGTCTGTTGAAGCCTCGCTCGGCGCAAATCTTAAAGCACTCGTGGTACCAACTCTTGCGGATCTCCCGAGCGAAGAGGAACTCGCCGGGCTTCCGGGACGCGCGGTGTTCATCGCGCTCGAAGGGTTTGTCGAACAGTCCATAACAGATGTTGGCGCGCAGAGCCCGCCCGCAAAGTCGGACGAAGTCGTCGCGGTCATCGGTGGTGCGAGTGGTTATCTGGCGAAGGTCCGCGCCATGGTCGGTCCCAAACCGAGCGCCGTTGCCAAAGCCGGCATCTCCGAAGCGGCGGCTGATGCGATGCTCGACCGGCTGATCGGCAAGACCCTGCTGGTCCGGGGGCTGGATAACGCGATGTTGTTGATGGCCGGCCCGCTCTCCGAGGCAGGCGCGAGGTTTGTCACTTCAGACGGGCGCGTGCTCGAGAATGACGGGCGCGTATACGCCGGCCCCGAGATCACCGAATCGGGCGGTGTGTTGCAACGCGCCGCCGAGCTGACCGCGCTCGAGACCGAGCTTGCCTCGGCGCACGAGCAGTTGGCTCGTGAGCGCGCAGCGCTCGAAGGTGTTGATGCACAGGCCGCGGACCTGAGCACACGAGAGGGAGAGCTTCGCAAGACCGTGGCCAGACTTCAGCGTGAACTGGTGAATCATGACGCGCAGTCCGATCGGGTCGCGGCCGATCTGGCCCGGCTTGAGCGCGAGAGCAAGACCCTCGGCCAGGAAGTGGCCGATCTCACCAAACGGTGCGACAAGATCGAGAGCGATCAGCACGCAACCCTCGCGCGGGCCGAAAGTCTGGCGCGCTTGTACGAAGAGCAGACGGTGGTCGCGGGCGCGATCGATGCCAAGATCGAGCATGCCCAGCGCGATGCGGATGAGGCGACCGAGAAACTTACAGCGGCCAAAGTGGAGGCGGGTCGCGCCAACGAGCAACTTTCGGCCGCGAAACGCGAGAAGAACCGGCTTGAGATGACCAGCGACGAGGCCGATCGTCGGAGGCGGTACCTTGCCGGGCAGCTTGAGCAACGACGCGCCAGTCTTGTGCAGCACGAGCGAACACTCGCCGATTCGGCCGCGGCCATCAAGCGGGCTGGCGAAGAGGCTGCCGAGGCCGAGCAGGAACTCGGGGTGGTGAATGAGTCGCTCGCCGCGGCGACGCAGGAGGCAAGCACGCTCGGCGAGAACGTGCTGATTTCGCGTCAGCAGTCGCAGGCTGTCGAGCGCGATTGGCATAGTCTGGAGGTTGCACGGCGCGAGGTCGAGGTGAAGCGCGAGAACCTTGAAGAGCGCAGCCAGCAGGACCTCGGCATGGACCTTACACGCGAATACGCCGACTACACCGCCATGCTTGCCGACGAGGTGGTCACCATCATTGATGCCACGCCGGGCGATGGTGCCACCGCTGAAGAGCGCACGGTGCATGTCAAGGTCATCCGCATTGATGGCGAGTGGGCCGGGCGTGAGATCGACCGTCTTCGCAAGGAGATCAAGCAGCTCGGCAATGTCAACCTCGATGCGATCGAGGAAGAGACGACGCTCGCTGCTCGCAACGACATCCTCATCAAGCAGGTCGCGGATATTGATGCGGCCCGCGTGCAACTGGCCGACCTGATCGAGCGGCTCAACGGTGCGAGTCGCGATCGGTTCAAGGAGACCTTCGAGGCGATCGAGCGTCACTTCGCCGCGCCCGATGGCATGTTCCGCCAGCTCTTCGGTGGCGGGCACGCAAAGGTGCGGCTGATGGGCCTGATCAAGGAAGGCCCCAATGGCGAGAAGATCGTCACGGACGAGACCGACTGGCTCGAGAGCGGCGTTGAAGTGATCGCCAAACCGCCGGGCAAGGAGCCGCGCAGCATCAGCCAGCTCTCCGGCGGCGAAAAGACCATGACGGCCATCGCGCTGCTGCTCTCGATCTTCAAGAGCAAGCCGAGCTGCTTTTGTGTGCTTGACGAGGTTGATGCGGCGCTCGATGAGGCCAACACCGAGCGCTTCTGCAAGGTGCTGCACCGCTTCCTTGACCACTCGCACTTCATCGTCATCACTCACCACAAACGCACGATGCAGAGCGCGGATCGTCTGTATGGTGTCACGATGCAGGAACGCGGCGTGAGCAAGAGGGTCACCGTGAAGCTTGATCAGGTGAGCGAGAAGGGCGACATCGCGGCAGCGAGCAGCAAGGTTGTCGCGTCGGAGCCTGCGGTTTCGGAGATGCAGCTTCCAGAGATCATCACACGACCGATCGAACCCGCGCCACCGTTGCCGAGACGCAAGCGGACGCAGCTCGAAGCCACGGGCCTGACCGGTCTGACCGAGGACGACAAGCCCGACCCGATCCTGGTTCGCATCGGCAAGCCCAGCAACGTGCTCAAACGCGCGCTGGGGTCGATGCGTGAAGAACCCTCGATCGAAGTCTAATCGAGTCGAACCGCGCCCACCAATCCGGCAACGCTTGTTACGCCCCGACGGCTCGCCCACTTTTCTAACCCGCGCACCACCTTCAGTGGTGCGCGCGGATCGGCAAAGAGCGCAGTGCCCATGCCCACCGCGCTCGCTCCGGCAAGCATGAACTCCGCCGCATCGCGCCAGGTGTGAACGCCCCCGAGACCGATGATCGGAAGGTGCTTGCCCGTGCCGTGAAGATCGCGCCCGAACTTGTTGAAAACTTCCCACACACTGCGCACTCCGACGGCGTGAATGGCCGCACCGCTCAACCCGCCCGTGACATTGGCCAGCAGAGGGCGGCGCGACTCGACATCGATGGCCATTGCGGGAATCGTGTTGCCGATGGTCAGGCCGGTCTGCTCACCCCCCGCCTCGACAACAGCCCGCGCGATGGCGGCGATGTCGGGCGCAACGGGTGAGAGCTTGATCAAGAGCGGGATGTTCTTTGCGACCGCACGAACCGCACGCACCACCTCCGCCGCGCCCTGCGGTGTTGCGCCAAACTCGGTGCCATGCCGCACATTGGGACACGAAAGGTTGAGCTCGATTGCTTTGACCTGACCTGCACCTTCAGCCAGACTCGCCGCCACGGCGACGTAATCTTCAATGCTGAACCCGGCGACTGATGCGATGACGGCGCACGGCAACGCCGCCGCTCGCGGCAGATAGTGTTCCTCGAACGCCTCTATGCCCGGGTTGGCCAGGCCGATCGCGTTCAACATGCCCACACCGCTGGGGTGCGGCATGATGCGCCAAGTGCTGTTCCCCTCACGCGGCTGGGGTGTGATTGATTTTGTGGTGACCGCCCCGATGCCTGAAAGGTCGAGCACTTCCGCCATTTCGTGCAGCGTGCCAGCCGTGCCCGCCGCCAGAATCACCGGGTTGCGGAGCTTTAGGCCGCAAACGGTGGTGGCGAGAATGTCGGTGGCAAGACCCATGGCAGGTGAGCGTACACCAGAGGCGGCGGAGATTCACGGCGGCCCCTCAGCGTGAATACCGTTGGGCATGATAGACCTCGACAAGCGCATCGCACAGTTCCAGAACATGGCCAAGGCCGACCCCGAAAACGAGATGGCCCACTTCTCGCTCGGAAAGGCCCTCACGGAGTCGGGCCGCTTTGACGAAGCCGCCGAGTGCTTTCTTCGCTGCACCGAGCTTGCGCCGAGCATGAGCGCGGCTTATCAACTCGCGGGCGAAGCGGTGTTGAAGGCCGGGAACAAGGACAAGGCGACACAACTCTTCACACGCGGCTACACCATCGCCGCCGAGCGCGGCGAGATCAAGCCCCGCGATGCGATGGCGGCTTCGCTCAAGGGGCTTGGAAAAGATGTGCCCGAAGTTTCCGCCAAACCCAAGAGCGGTGGGCGCGATGTGGACCTGCTCGGCGGCGGATCGGCCCCGACACACACGGGCGAAGTGGACCGATCCAAGTTTCCGCCCGGAACGTTCTTCTGCTCGCGCACGGGCCGTCCGGGGACAAAGCTCGGGCGGCCACCACTCAAGGGACCGATCGGCGAGTGGATCCATACGAATATTTCGCAGGAGACCTTCAACGCTTGGATCGCGCAGGGAACCAAGGTGATCAACGAACTGCGGCTCGATCTCTCGCGCGAGCAGGATGGCGAGACCTACGACGAGCACATGCGCGAGTATCTGGGGATTGATGAGGAGTTGTACGCAAAGCTGACCAACGAGCCGCGGACGAAGTAAGCGGTGGCATTGTGCCGTCTGGCACCTGCGCGACGTGATTGGTATCATGCCCGCAACTGGACATCCATTTTCACCGCGGAGGTCTCCGGCTATTTCGTGGATGGGTCGTTCACTTCACAACGCCCCGCCGTCGCAGATCGCCCAGCAGCAACTGTCCGACATCCGAATCTGAACGCGCCACGACGTGCGAAATGCCGCGGGCGTTGAGGTATGCTGTCAGACGTTGCTGATACTCCTCGAACTTCCTGTGGTAACGCGCCAGCAGGTCAGCATTCACGGTAACTTCCGCCGCGCGCCCGGTTTCGGCATTGGTCAGGCGAAGGTCACCGATCACGATGCGGCCACCCGAGCCGTCGAGCTCGGTCGAGGGATCGATCTCGCCGGGTGCAAGCACCTGCATGATGGTTGTCTCCCACCCCCCACCGCCAAGCAGCGTGAGACCTTGCTGGTACCCTTCGGGAATAAGCAGATCGCTCAGGAGGATAAAGACGCCCTTGCCCGTGCGTGCCTGCGCGATCGAGCGCAGCGCGCTGGAGAATGTCGTCGGGGTAGGCGGAAGATTCGATTCGCCCCCGCCAGCCTGCCCACGCTGACGCAACACCGAGCCAGCATCAAAGACGCTGGTCAAGAGAAACTTGGCGAGCTTCTGAACACCCGTGCGCCCGCGCGTGGGTGGCAGATACCGCACACCCCGCGCATCAAATGCCCAGAGGACCACGCGGTTGTTGTTGACAAGCCCGAGGTAGCCGAGCGCCATGGCGATGCGCTGCGCCTGAATGATCTTGTTGGGGTTGCCCGCATCCATCGATGCACTCGTATCGATCGCGATGTGCAGCGCGAGATCCTTCTCCTCGAGAAAGACCTTGATGAAAAATCGGTCGAGCCGCGCGAAGACGTTCCAATCAACATGCCGAAGATCGTCGCCGTGCGTGTACTGGCGGTAGTCCTCAAACTCAACACTGCGCCCGCGCGCCTTGCTGCGCCGCTCACCCTGCAGTTTGCCGGCAATTGTCTGCCGACTGGCCAGATCAAACCGATCAAGCGCGCTCGAGAGCTGCGGCGAGATCAGGTCGTCGATCGTCTGCGGGGCGCGGGTGGAAGATGAAGCGAGCATCGCGTGAGGGTAAGCGGTGCCGCGTCGATATGCACTCAGTTCTTCGAGTCACGAATCTTCCGAAAGTCATCCTTGGGCTTTCCATCGGCATATTCCCAGATCGTAATCGGGATGTGCTTCACGCCCCACTTGAGGGCCGCCTGATGGGTTGGGAAAAGGACGTCGAGTTTGTGACCCTTGATCGCGCCGCCGCGATCCAGCACGGGGACCACCTTGCCGGAGTCGTACCCCGGAACGCTGATCATCGAACCGAGTGGGAGCACGCGAGAATCGGCGGCGACGAGCTTCATGGCGTTGGTGTAGACGTTGTGGATCGACGAAGTGATACCGTCGGCCGAATCGCCGCAGGAGAGGGCATCGGGCGAATAGGCGGTGACGGTCATCCAGACGGTGCGTGCCGGGCGAACCGGACGAGCATTAAACCACCGGACCTCCGCTCCCCACTTGGGAGCAGCCGGTGCAGCGGCCTGCTCGGCAACCTGCAAATCCGCCTCGTCGGTATAGGCGCCATCGGTCACGATTCCATTCAGCGGATCAATAATCGCGGGTTGCGGCTCGGCTGGCTCTTGAGCAACATCGATAGCTGGCTCGTTGGTCGAGATCTCGCTCACCGCCGACAGGGTTTCAAAGCGTGAAATCGCCTGAGCTTCCTTGGTTACAACGGCCGAAGCAGCCACCAGCAACACCAATCCAGCGAAGGCACCAACCTCAACGGCGGTGCGCCAACGACGGCGGCGGAGAATCGCGGCGGGAATCGTGTTTGTGGGTGTCAAGGGTAATCCTGCCTGATCTTCAATTGGGGGAATCGTCTCTGCAACTGTTCGTGTGTAGCCCAAGGCCGCCTTAGCCTCGGGAGAACCTGCTCGTAACCCACCAACCGGGAACCGTCCGAACCTTCAGTGCATTCCACAGGAGGCACGAGCCTACACACCAATCTTGACTTTTTCTTCCTCGAAATCCTGTGAACCCGCCCGAATCGGTGTCTGGAGGGTTGGTCGAGAGGGTTTGATCCACCGAAATGGGGTACAAATTCCGGCCATTGGCCGCCCGATAACCTTGTGTTGTGGATAAGTCGTTCGGGGCATCAAACCGGCGACTTGATTGGAGAACCGATAAACCAAGACAAGCGAGGCCGCGACTGATCTTTGATGCTCAACATGTTTTGGCGACTGGGATCATCGGCCTGCTGGCTGGGCTGCTTGGCGGGCTGGCGGGCATTGGTGGCTCGATGGTCATGCTGCCGGCGCTGCACTTGGTTTTCGGTGATGAGCCGGCGAGCGTGCATCACCTGTATATGGCCGCGGCGATGACGGTGAACATCCTGGTCTCGTTTCCAGCGGCGCTGAGGCATTATCGGGCACGAGCTTTGAGGGTGGACCTGTTGCCCCTATTGCTTGTCAGCACGGGGGTTGCGATTATCGTGGGTGTGCTGATCGGCAATCTGATTCCTGGTGATCGGTTGAAGCTGGCCCTTGCTGGTTTTCTTGGGGTGTATTGCCTGTTCAACCTTGTGCAGGTGATTCGGGATGTCCCGGAGCATGAGCTGCACGAAGAGCGGACTGGCCAGCGGAATCTGATCATCAGCGGCTCGGCCACAGGGATGATCGGCGGATTGCTTGGGCTTGGTGGTGGAGTGTTGCTGGTGCCGATGTTGCAGATGCTCTGCCGCGTGCCGCTGAAGAAGGCGATTGCAACAAGCTCGGCGGTGATCTGCATGACGGCGATCGTTGGGGCGGGGTTGAAGCTCGCATCGCTGCCTGCGGATCAATCGGCAGGGGAAGCACTTTTGCTTGCGTTGGCCATGGGGCCGACGGCGATGATCGGTGGAACACTGGGGGCGAAGCTGACGCACGTTCTTCCGGCGCGGACCATGCGGATCGTGATCACGATTTTGCTGGCTGTGGTGGCGCTGCGACTGGCTGAAGTGCCGATGGGTTTTTGATTGGCGAGGATGTTTGTTGCAGCTTGAGCCTGAGGTCATTGACCCTCGTCGCGAGCATCTCAAGACCCGCATCCGGCCCGAGCCGCTTGAGGTCGTCGAAGGGAATGGGTTCGCCAAAGGCGACGGCGCAGCGGTGGCCGAAGAGGTGCGGAACCGAACGAGTCCGGGGCCAGGCGTAGAAGGCGCCCTCGACCGCCGCGGGCAGAACGGTGCACCCAGAACGGCTGAGCAGCAGCCATGTGCCGCGTTTGAACTCGTGAACGTTTCCGTCGGGTGATCGCGAACCCTCGGGAAAGATGAGCATGGCGCGGCCCTTTTTCAGCTCCGTGATGGCGGTCCTGATGGCGCCTGCATCGCCCTCATCCTGCTTGAGCGAAATGGAACCCAGGCCGCGAAGGAGAAGGCGGAGCAATGGGTTCTTGAACAACCCGGCACGCGCGATGGAGGCCATGTTTCTGCGCCCGACACCGACCCCCACAAAGACAGGGTCAAGGTGGGACTGATGATTGGAAACGATGAGCAGGCCGCCGGAGGAAGGCACGTTCTCGCGTCCTTCGATGCGGAGTCGATAAAGAACTCGTGAAGCGACGACGCAGAGCATGCGGCAAAATCTGTAGAACGCCACATGCCAGAGCATTTCGGTCGGGTCGGATGCGCGGAGCCGGGCAAACATCAACGCCGATCCGCCCCGGTCCCTTCGCTCGGCGAGAGACGATCGGAGGTAACGGACGCGCGCACGCGGCGTTCGAGTTCGGAGACGACATCCTCGATTGAAAGGAAAGAAGTATCGACTCGTTGAGCACCCTCGGGGCAGACCAGCGGGCCGACCTTGCGCGTGGCATCTGAGCGGTCACGCTCGATAATGTCAGACAGGATGCGGTTCTCGTCGGCGGGCAACCCCTTGGCACGAAGTTCTTCGGTCCGCCGGTTGGCGCGGACTTCAGCCGAAGCGTACATGAAGAGCTTGACGTCGGCATCGGGAAACACTTCCGATCCCTGATCGCGCCCCTCGGTGACAAGACGCGGGTGGAGGCGGGCGATCTCTCGCTGACGCTCAACCATCACCCGCCGCAGTTCGGCGATGCCGGCGATGGGCGAGACGATGCGCGTCACATCTTCATCGCGAATTCGGTTCATGACTGATTGTCCATCGCAAAGCAGGTCCGGTGGATCAGACTCCCAGTCAAAGTGCATGTCCACGTTCTGAACAGCCTCGACAACTTGTGCACCATCAGTCGGAGCAAACCCGTGTCGCACGGCAATAACGGCCGCGGCGCGGTACATCGCGCCGGTATCGAGAAAATCGACACCGAGACGTTTGGCAAGGGTGCGTGCAACGGTTGATTTGCCGGTTCCGGCGGGGCCGTCGATCGTGATGATGAGTCGCTCGGGCATCCACGAAGCCCCTCCGCCGGGATAGACCATGCGGATGCCAAGCCGATCAAATGGGACAAACACGCGATCCGCGGGCGCGTGCTTCGACATGGTGGGAAGTGTTGACGAGCTTGATTGAGAGGGCGAGGTGGTCATTCTTCAGCGACCTCCGATCCCAGTACTGACTCAAGAGCAATCTTAGTCCGCTCGATCCCGGCAACAACATCACCATCACCCCGATAGTCGAGGGCGAGCGTGCCCTGGTAACCGACGGACGTAATGGTCTTGACGTACTCAAAGAGGTCGTAGCCTTCATGGACAAACGTGTCTGGTTTCTTGCCGGGCTTGAAGGCGATGCTGGAGGCGGTGATGGCCGAGGCGTAGGGGGCAAGCCTTCTGAGGTGCAAGAGAGGATCGGGGGTCTTGAAGGCGGTCTGAAAGTCCGGGAACGTTCCGATACGAAAACCTCCCACCTTTTTGATCAGTTCGGTGAGTCGTTCCGGATCGTGGGTAAGACCCTTGTGCGGCTGAAGCAAGAGGTTGATCTCAAGCCTTTCGGCAATCGAGAGCACGTTGCGCAGGCGTTCGACCGTGTGGTCGAAAATGTCCTCATCATCTTCACCCGACAGGGCAAGCCCAACCGAGTTGCAACCCAGTCGATGCGCGGCCCGTACGACCCGCATGACGCGTTCGACGACGGCATCGCCGGCACTTTCATCTTGATGCCCAAAGGCCTGAGGTTCAGATTCGGTGAGTACAAGACATGGGCACGAGGCCTTGTCGGCGGATTCGCGCAAACTGTCGAGCTTGTGGAGATCGGCACCGACGAGCAGGTTCGTGGACATGGTGAGGCCGTAGAGGCCAAGCCTGTCGCGAGCGAAGCGGGGAAGGTCGTTGAGCGTGAGCGCATCGGTACCGGGTTTGGGTTTACCTTTGGCGAGCAGGAGAGAACGCAGGGAGTTGGCGGTAAGGGTCAGCAGCATCCGTAGGTGCAATGTAGCCGAGTACACAAACGTCTGCCAACCCACCACCTGTGTGGGTGATTGGGGATGAGTGTCCAAGAAGGGCAAAAAAGCGACGGCCGGAGTCGAAGACTCCGACCGTCTGGAGGGGAGAACGGGTTTGCCCCACCCCTGAACACCGAGCAGACTCGGTTCATGCGTAAGGTACCCCAGGAGTGAACGCTTCGCAAGTGCTTTACTGACAAGGACCTACACAAACGCAATTTTGGCAGGCGGCAGGAGGCTAGCATCCGATGCGAGCGCGGAGTCCGAACCGTTCGGTTCTTCCCCAAAGTCACACTTTCCGAAATCGCGAAGCTCACGAGGCGCTGAAATGGCTACCCCCCCCTCATCCAGTCCCCTTCCCGCAGACCGGGTTTATGCAGAATCCCACGAGTGGCACAAGCTTGAAGACGAAATGCTGACGCTTGGGCTCACGCAGTTTGCGGTCGATCAACTCACGGATGTGACGTATGTGGAGATGAAAGCGCCTGGATTCAAGTTCAAGGCGGGCGAGACGGTCGGTGAAGTTGAGTCGGTGAAGACCACAAGCGACATCTACTGCGCGGTTTCAGGCGAAATCGTTGAGGTGAACGCCGCGGTGGTGGCAAGTCCCGAACTCATCAATACCGATCCGTATGGCAAGGGGTGGCTGGTGAAGATCAAGGTGAGCGATAAGTCGGGCCTGAGCGGGCTGCTGGATGCAGCCAAGTATGGCAAGCAGTACACATGAGTTCCGCCGCGCCTATTCGATTGCCCATGAACGGCCCTGCACCCAGGACATCAGTGGATGGTCAGGGTCCGGTTGCACGCGTGAGTGGTGCGGCCCCGGTGGTGCGTTGCACGAATGTTCACAAGTCGTACGACCTTGTCGATCATCGGGTGGATGCGTTGCGGGGTGTCGATCTGGAGATTGCGGGGCCGGGGTTTTTTGCAATCATGGGGGCATCGGGAAGTGGCAAGAGCACACTGCTGCACCTGCTCGCGGCACTTGATAAGCCGGACAAGGGTGAGATATATGTTGCCGGGCGTGCGCTGCATGACCTGAGCGACCGGGAGCTGACGCTCTTTCGCCGGAAGCAGATCGGGATTGTGTTTCAGCAGTTCAACCTGATACCGACCCTGACCGCGCGTGAGAATATCGAACTGCCCGGCCTGCTGGGCGGCGACAGCGAGAGCACGCTTCGGGCGCGGAGCGGCGAACTGATGGAGGCCTTGGGCGTGGCACACCGAGCCAACCATCGTCCGGATGCGCTCAGCGGTGGTGAGCAGCAGCGGGTTGCGGTGGCCAGGTCGCTTCTGTATTCGCCGCGAGTGCTGTTTGCGGATGAGCCGACGGGCAATCTTGATTCGGCCTCGAGCGAAAAGATGTGGGAACTGCTGGCGGGACTGGCCGCGGAGCAGGAGATGA
Organism: Phycisphaerales bacterium; assembly: GCA_038251595.1. Taxonomy (GTDB): domain Bacteria; phylum Planctomycetota; class Phycisphaerae; order Phycisphaerales; family UBA1924; genus JADLCX01. The sequence goes on from JBBSBC010000005.1 coordinate 26,948, forward strand.
CGGTTTTGATGGTGACTCACGAGCCGGCGGCGGCGGCGCATTGCGAGCGGATCTATGTGCTGCGCGATGGGCGGATGACGGGGAACATCAGCACGGAGGGTCTTGATGCGGCCGGCGTGGCGTCTCGGTATCAACAGCTTGTCCGCGCGGCGTAGCCGCTCGTTGTTGCTGATTGCGTCGGTGGCACTCTCCGCGGCGTTGATCACGGCGGTCTCGTGCGCGATGGCGAGCCTGCACGCGGGCGTTCGCAAGCGCGTGGAGACGACGGTCGGCGCGGCGGACCTTCGGGTGCAGCGCATCGGCCGCGATGTCTTTGACGCGGCGATTGTGGGGCAGATCGAGAAGTGGCCGGAGGTGACTCTGGTGGTTGGGCGGCTTGGTGGCCCGATCTCGCTGATCAACCCGCGCACCGGCAAAGAGAGCACCACGGTCGGGAACGGGATCATGCTGGACCGCGAGTATCGGATTCGTCCGCAGGAGATGCTGGCGGGTCGGCCGGTGGAGAAGGACCTTGAGATTGCGGTGCATGAGAACGCCGCGAAAGAGCTTGAGGCGAAGATCGGCGATGTTGTGGATGTTGATCGCTTTGGGGATGCGATTCGGCTGACGCTGGTGGGGATTATCAAGAACCCGCCGCTCTCGAAGCTGACGCGGGCCGAGTCGTTTGTGTCGCTGGCGACGATGGAGACGATCACGGAGAAGGCCGGGAAGCTGCGTGAGCTTGATGTGCTGGTCAAGGTGAGCCGGGATGCGGAGGCGATTTCCAAGCGGCACGCATCGGAGTTTGAAAAAGGCGTGGTGCTGCGTCCGGCGAGCAAGATCACCAGCGGCATGAACAAGAACATGGAGTCGAGCCAGATCGGGATGTCGATCGCGAGCATGTTGTCGTTTCTCGCGGCGAGCTTCATAATTCTAACGGGGCTCTCGACCAACGTGACGGAGCGGCAGCGCGAGTTGGCGATGCTGCGATGCGTGGGGGCGATGAAGGGCCAGCTTGCCGAATCGCAACTGACAATGGGGCTGGTGATCGGGCTCGCGGGCGCGCTTGCGGGTGTCCCGGTGGGCATTCTCGGGGCGTTTGTTCTGACGAGGCTCTTTCCCGATCAACTGCCGACATTCGCGATCAACTGGCTCGGGTTGGTGGTGGCGCTCGCAGGATCGATCTTTGCAGGACTGCTGGGCGCGGCGTGGCCAGCGTATCGGGCGGGTCGGACATCGCCGCTTGAAGCGCTGGCGAGCCGTGCGCGCCCGGCGAGGGTGCGCGGGCTTGTGTATTGCGCGGTGGCCGGTGTCGTGCTCGCGCTGATTCATGTGATGATCTTTGTGATTCCTTCAGCGGCGGACACCAAGTTCTGGGTTGATATGACGGTGGGCATTCCGGCGGCATTCAGCGGGTACTTTCTTCTGAGCGTGCCGATTACGGTGCTGACCGCGCTGCTGCTTTCGGGGGTGATTTCAAGAGTGTTCAGGCTGCCGCGAGGTGTGCTGAAGCGGACGATTCTGGCGACGCCGTATCGATTCGGGTTTACGGCGGGTGCGATGATGATGGGGCTTGCGCTGCTGGTGGCGCTGTGGACGAACGGGAAGGCAATCACACGCGACTGGCTGGGAACGATGTCCTTTCCCGATGCGTTTGTGACGGGCATATCGCTGAGCGACAAGACGCTGGAGAAGATCAGGGCGATGCCCGCGGTGAAGGACGCGTGCGCGGTCACGATTCAGAACTTCAAGACCGATGCCTTTGGTCTGAAGGCGTTTGACAATGTCAACACGAGCTTTGTGGCGTTTGAGCCGCGACCCTTTTTCAACATGACCAAGTTGCAGTGGGTGCAGGGTGATGAACAGACGGCACTGGCGCGGCTTGAAAAAGGTGGCGCGGTGATCGTGGCCAAGGAGTTTCTGGTCTCGAAGGGCATCGGGGTGGGGAGCAAGATCAGGCTCAAGGGCAGCACCAAGTCGTACGAGTTTGATGTGGTGGGTGTGGTGGCAAGCCCGGGGCTGGATGTCGCGAGCAAGTTCTTTGATATCGGGGACGAGTATCTGGATCAGGCCGTCAACGCGGTCTTTGGCACGCGAAAGGATCTTGAGACGCTGTTCGGCAACAAGGCGATCAACCTGATCCAGATGACGTTTCAGCCGGATGTGATCGATCACGAAGCGGTTTTGAAAGAGATCCGGCGTGCGGGAGGGTTTGAGATTGTGGCCGCGGGATCGGGGAAAGAAGTGAAGAAAGAGATCGGTGATGTGCTGAACAGCTCGTTCCTGGTGATGTCGGTGGTGGCGATCGGCGCGATGCTGGTGGCCTCGTTTGGTGTGGCCAACCTGATTGTGGCGGGGATACAGGCGCGGCAGTTTGAGTTTGGTGTGCTGCGCGCGATCGGTGCCGAGCGCGGGCAGATTTCGCGGCTGGTGCTGGGCGAGGCGCTGATCGTCGCGTTGGCGGCGTGTGTGGTTGGCACCATCATGGGTGTGCAGGCGGCGTGGGCGGGGCAGAAGATGAACGAGGCGATGCTCGGGCTCGAGCTCACGCTCAACGTTCCGCTCGGACCAACGGCGATGGGTTGGGTGATCACCGGGCTTATCACGCTTGGCGCGGCGGGGCCGTCAATCTGGTCGCTCTCCCGGAAGCATCCGCGACAGTTGCTGGGCGTTGTGCGCGGATAACCGCCGTGTCGCCTGTATAAGCCTGAGATGTTGCAAATCGGACAAACGTCCGAGTGAAGCCATGCCGATAGCCCTCCGCTCGACAACCATCGGAGGCGGATATGCGTTTCACAGTTATCGGCACTGACATCACTACCGGCGGGGAAACGGAGCTGACGCTCGATGCGATGAACGCGGACCACGCGGAGTATCTCGCGGGTGAGCAGGGCATCAATGTACGGTCGGTTCGTCTTGGTGGGGGCGCGGCGGGGAGAAGGTCGAATGAGGCCGCGTCGGTGGCGAACGCGACGCCTGCAGAAACTGTTGAGATGCGTGCAGAAGCAGCGAGCATCGCGGCACCTCCAGCGAAGGTGCCAGAAAGGCTGGCCGCGCCCGCAGCACGCCCAGAGCCCGTGGCTGCGCCTGCGCCCGCGGCAAGGCCTGTTGCTATACCTGCGTTGCAAAGTGCAGTTGTTCAACAGGCGGCACCGCCAGTTGCGGCGATGAAGCCCGCGGAGGCCGCCAAGCCGATGGCTGCCCCGGCGGTGCAACAACCGAGTGTGATGCCGACCAGGCCGGGGATGGTGACGAGCCCGCCTGCCGATAGATCGGATCGGGCGCGGAGTCTTGGTCTGGTGGCCCTGGCCCTCGGGGGCGCGGGTCTGATGTTCTGCTGGATTCCGGTGGTGGGGATGATCAGCGCGCCGATGTGCATCGCGGGGGCGGGTGCGGGGGCGTTTGGCGCGTGGTGTGCGCACAAGCATGGTGCGAGATCTCGTTCCATGCTCGGACAGGTGGCGCTGCCGCTCGGCGGGGTTGCGCTCTCAACGCTTTCGCTCTGTGTGGCGGTCCTGTTTGCGTTTGGTCCGACCGATGGTGCGCAGGCGAGCAACGAGACCCTTCGGCAACCGCCGATTGTCGCCGTGCCGACGAACACCGACGATGCATCGCCGGCACGATCTCGCACGATTGTGGGCTCGCACCAGAGTGGCGAGGCCAAGTCGATCTTCACACCCAAGGCCGTTGTTGCCGCCAAGCCCGATGCTGCGGCGGAGCCACCGCCCGCGATCAAGGTTGGTGCGGTCGATCTCGCGTTTGTCTCAGCGCGAGTGGAGAATGTGCAACTGATCGGCGACATGGGCAGGCCGCATGGCAACTCAAATGAAGCGATGATTGTTGTGAAGCTCGCCATCCGGAATGTGGGTGAGAGTCCGGTCGAGTATCGCACGCTGGCTGGCGATGACAACAATCTCGATGCACGGGCCGCGACACTTACCGATGAACGGGGCGTGCGCTACAAGCGTGGCCAGTTTGACATGGGGATCGCTCCTGCGGGACGCGTGCCGAACGAGAAGATTGCGCCTGGGCGGGCATTGACGGACACACTGGTCTTCCACGAGCCGCCAGCGGGTTGTACCGAACTCAAACTGACATTGCAATGCCGCGCATTCGGCGGGACCGGAACAGTGGAGATGAAGATCCCGGCGGGGCTGATCAAGCGATGATGGGCCGCATCGCGCTGCGAGGTTCGCTGCGTACGATGCACCGTGAGCACTCTACTTGCGGAGTTTCAACGCTTTCCGACCTCGCGCCCGTTCGAGGTGGTATCGCCGTTTAAGCCGACGGGCGATCAGCCGGGGGCTATCGAGCAGCTCTCGCGTGATATCGGCGCGGGGAAAGAGTGCGTAACGCTGCTGGGCGCGACGGGCACGGGCAAGACGTTCACCATGGCGAACGTGATCGCGCGGGCGCAGAAGCCGACGCTCATCATCAGCCACAACAAGACGCTCGCGGCCCAGCTCTATGAGGAGATGCGGGAGCTGTTCCCGAACAACAGCGTCAACTACTTTGTCAGCTACTACGACTATTACCAGCCCGAGGCATACATCCCGCAGCGGGATATCTACATCGAGAAGGATTCGAGCAAGAATGAAGAACTCGACCAACTGAGGCTGGCGGCGACGAGCAACATCCTCTCGCGTCGCGACACCATTGTGGTGGCGAGCGTCTCGTGCATCTTCGGCCTCGGGTCGCCGGTTGCGTATAGCGAGCGGGTGCTGACGATCACGCGCGGGGCGAAGATCAATCGTCGCGAGTTTCTGCTGGCGATGGCCGCGATGCAGTATCAGCGGGCGGATATCGAGTTTACCCGAGCGAAGTTCCGCGTACGGGGCGATTCGATCGAGGTCTGGCCCGCGTACGAGAAGTACGCCGTGCGCGTGGAGCTGTTCGGAGACACGATCGAGAAGATCGAGTTCATCAACCCGACCAGCGGCGAAGTGCTCGCCGAAGAGAAGCAGTTCTTCCTCTTCCCGGCTGTTCACTACGTGCTTGGTGATGACGAGATCGCGCCGATCATCACCAAGATCCGGGCCGAGCTTGATGCGAGCGTGCTGGCGTTTCGCTCGCAGGGCAAGCTTCTTGAAGCGCAGCGTCTGCTGGCCCGCACGAAGTATGACCTTGAGATGATCGAAGAGGTCGGGTTCTGCAACGGTATCGAAAACTACTCGCGGTTTTTCGATGGGCGAATGCCGGGTGAGCGCCCGTACACCCTGATGGATTACTTCGACTTTGCCCCACCGAGTGAGATCGGGCCGGGCACGCCAACCGTACACGGCACATCGGAAGCTCATGAACCGGGTGGCACACCCGGTCGGTCACAATCGAGCCGCCCGAACTTCAAGGACTGGCTCTGCATCATCGATGAATCGCACGTGACGGTGCCGCAGGTGCGGGCGATGTTCAATGGCGATCGCGCGCGAAAGACCGTGCTGGTTGAGCACGGATTCCGACTTCCCTCCGCGCTGGATAATCGACCGCTGCGCTTCGAGGAGTTTGAATCGGTCGTCCCGCGGCTGCTGTTCGTGAGTGCAACACCGAGCGAGTATGAACTAAAGCGCAGCGAGGGTGTGGTTGCCGAGCAGGTCATTCGGCCGACGGGCCTGATAGACCCGGTGATCGAGATCAAGCCCGCGCAAGGGCAGATCGCTGATCTGCTGACGCGATGCCAGGAACGGACCGCCAGCGGCGAGCGCGTTCTGGTCACCGCGCTCACCAAGCGGCTGTGCGAGGATCTGGCGACGTACCTCGATGAGAAGGGGCTCAAGGTCCGGTACCTGCACAGCGAGATCGAGACGCTCGAGCGGGTGCAGATTCTCAACGATCTGCGGACGGGTGAGTTTGATGTGCTTGTGGGTGTGAACCTTCTTCGCGAGGGGCTCGATCTGCCCGAGGTCTCGCTGGTGTGCATTCTCGATGCCGATAAAGAGGGCTTTCTGCGCTCGGGAACATCACTCATCCAGCAGATGGGACGCGCGGCGCGAAATGTGAACGCGCGGGTCATCATGTATGCCGACAAGATCACGCCGTCGATGGATACGGCCATGAAAGAGACCGAGCGTCGGCGAGTGAAGCAGCTTGCCTACAACGTTGAGCACGGAATCACGCCGCAGACCATCATCAAGTCGATCCGGCGCGGCCTGGAAACCGAGCTGAAAGCGCGGCGAACCGCGCGCGAAGCGGTGAAGGAGACCGAGCAATCGTTCGAGGTCACCGAACTGACGCGCGAGCTTGAAGATGAGATGATGGAGGCGGCGCAGAATCTTGAGTTTGAGCGGGCCGCGCGACTGCGAGACCAGGTGAAGCGGCTGAAGGCCCAGAGCGCGGCGGGGAACGGCCAGTCGAAGATGCGTCGCTCGGACCTTGATTCTCCGGCGAACGGGGGCACACCAGGAAGGCCCGATGACAAGGAACGACGACCGGGAATGCCCGGGGTGAGGGCGAACAAGCGTAAGAAAAAATCGCGTTCATCGGGTGGTGGAGACTTCTGAGCGGCACCGCTCTTCGTAGAATGATCCCCTCTACCCCCCCCCCTCCCCCCAAAAAACACTCACTCCCCGCTCCCATCACCGCCCCATGAACCGATTGATCTGCACGAACCTCGACGCAGCAACGCCCGCATCGAAGGAAGCGTTGCCATCCGCGCGTGAATCGGGCAAGAGATCGAAGGGACCGACACGCATCCTGTTCATCAATGGTGCCGAGCTTGGGTTTGCAACAACCAGTCGGAGCCTCCAGCATTATACATCGTTGCGCGACGATATTGAGGCGGTGCATTTCTCGGTGGTGATGCCCAACTGGCTGCGCCTGATGTGCGCAGGCTTCCCGGTCAAGGCTCTACGTCTTGCCGGGTTGGATCTGCACGGAGAACGGCAGATGGTGGCCCACCGACTGCTGCTGAAATCATTTTTGAACGGGCCGTTGGGCGTGCCGCAGAATCGATATGACGTGGTTCACATCATGACCCAGCAGCGCGGGTTGATGGTTCCTGCCATGTCGCGCCACACCTTTGCCCGCTTTGTTGTGAACTGCGACGCGACCGCGATCGCGTGGGATCGAGACTTTGAGGTGCCCCGGATCACGCCGCGGATCCATGCGGGCATGGAGCGGCGGATTTATGCTGCCTGCACCGCCGTCGCGTGTGCAAGCGACTGGGTCGCTCAATCGATGATCAACGACTATGGCGTGCCTGCGCAGAAGATCATCATGCACATGCCGTGCGCACGCCGCACGCCCGGTATCGCGCCGCGCACCCCCGATGCGCACGTGCATCGACCCGCGGATTCGCCGATCAAGCTGGTGTTCGTCGGCAACGATTGGCCGCGAAAGGGCGGGCCACGTCTGTTGCGATGGCATCAGGAGCGATGGGCGATGCCCAAGAAGGGCCAGCGAGCCGAACTGCACATCTGCTCGGGCGCGGCACCACAAGATCATTCGGCCAAGGGGGTGGTCTGGCATGGCGCGACGCCGCATGACAAGCTCATCCGGGAGATACTCCCGAACTGCGATATCTTCGTCATGCCCACGCACGAGGATACGTTTCTGATCGCGGCGCAGGAGGCGCAAACAATGGGGCTGCCGGTCGTGAGCACGCGGATTGCCGGCATTCCGGAGGTTGTGATGCACGGCCTCACGGGCTTCCTCTATCAGCGCAACGATGAGGCGGGATACATCGCGGCGATCGAACGGCTGATGAACGAGCCGGAGCTGCTCACCCGATTTTCTGCCGCGGCCGCCTCGCACGCGATGCGTGATCTCTCGGCAGATGTCTGGCACAACCATCTGCTCGATCAGTTGGTGGCCGTTGCCGATGGACGCAACGTCATGTTCAAGCCGCTTGCGTGTTCAACAGGTGTTTCACCATGAGCCATCGCCCTTCCACCCCGCCGGCACCTTCACCCTATCTGGGCGAGACACCAAGCCAGAGCCTGCGTCGCAAACTGCCGTACTACGTCTTTGGACTGGCGATCGGCTGCGTGCTTGTCGGGCTGATGGTGATGCTGCGGCAGATGACCGCGCCGACCGTGCCGGTCGCGCCCGCGCCGCTGATCGATCAGTCTCCGACGAACGCCTCACCGGCCCGTTAGGCGTGCATCCGTCGGGCCTACGTTGCGAAACAGATCGATCAGCCGACCCGGACTGGCCCCTACCATTTTCGTGTACTTCATTCGCCTGCGGTGCCGCCGCCGAGTTCCTCCATGCCGCCGAAGCCATCCACATCTGTTTCAACCAAGTCGCCGCGCCGAGCAGTGAAGGTCGATGCGACAAAAAATCCGATTGTGCCCACAAATGGTGTCGTGGTTCATGCGGCGACCGATGAGGCTTCGAGTCCCTCGGCCACCGGTTCGGTCGCCCCTGGAGCCAATGTGCCAGCGAAGCGACCAGTCATGGTTCCTACACCTCACGCGCGCTGGGTTCCTCCCGATCCATCCAAGTGCATCCGCGTTCGCGGCGCACGCGAGCACAACCTCAAGAACATCGATGTCGATATTCCGCGCGATCGGCTTGTGGTCATCACCGGGCTCTCGGGGTCGGGCAAGTCGAGCCTGGCGTTTGACACGATCTTTGCCGAAGGTCAGCGCAAGTACATGGAATCGCTCTCCGCCTACGCGCGGCAGTTTCTCGATCAGCTCAAGAAGCCCGATGTCGATGATGTCGAGGGCTTGCCCCCCACCATCGCGATCGAGCAGCGCAGCGGGGTAGCCAATCCTCGTTCGACCGTCGCAACGACCACGGAGATTTACGATTATCTTCGACTGCTCTATGCACGCTGTGGCCGGCCATGCTGTTGGGCACCAACCAAGGTAAAGAAAGATGGCACGGTGCTCGAGCGGTGCGGCAAGCCGATCGAAGCAACAAGCGCGAGTCAGATTGTCGATGCGGTCATGGCGATTGATGGCGCGGCCAGCCCGTTGGATGGTGAGGCAAGGCCCGTGAGGATGATGATCCTCGCGCCGGTCATCCGCGCCAAGAAGGGATTTCACAAAGAAGTTCTGGAAGATGCGCAGGCGAAGGGCTGGGGACGCGTGCGCGTGGCGCCGGGCGGGAAGAATGCCGAGATCCTTGATATCCGCGAAGTGCTGAAGAAGGGCGGCGAGAATCCGCTCGGACTTGGTCGATATGAAAAGCACACCATCGACGTGGTGATCGACCGCATTGTGCCGACACCCGAGACGCGCCAGCGGCTGGCCGAGTCGATTGAATCGGCCCTGCGCGCGGCGGAAGGCACGGTGATTGTCAGCACGGAAGTGACGGGCGATTCCGCTGGAGCAACCGTTTCGCAGTGGGTTGACCGTGTGTACAGCGAAAAGTATGCGTGCTCGGAACATCCCGAGTGCTCGCTCGAGGAACTTTCACCGAGGCTGTTCAGCTTCAACTCGCCGCACGGCGCGTGCCCCGAGTGTCACGGCCTGGGCGTCATTATGGAGTTTGACGAGGACCTGTGCATTCCCGATAAGCACAAGTCGCTCTCGGAGGGCGCGATCAAGCCCTGGCAGGTTCCACCACCCATGGGCCGATTTTACCGTCGACGCATCAAGCACTTCTGCCAGAAGTTTGAGATCGGCCCAAGCCTTGCGATCAAGGACTTTCCCAAGTGGGCCTTGCAGATTCTGCTGCACGGCACCACCAAGGAAGATGAAGAGACCCACGATGCCAAGTTCGAGGGCGTGGGCGCGGCGCTCCGTGCGTGGTATGAGAAGACCGAATCGGCATTCATGCGCGAGTGGCTCTCGCAATACATGCAGGAAAAGACCTGCCCCGCCTGCCGCGGCGATCGACTTCGTATCGAATCGCTCAGTGTCCTGCTCGGATCATCACACAAACCAAACCTTCGCGGGCACCCTTCGATCGTCGCCATGCTCGGGCCCGGCGCGAAGGTGACGAAGGACCACCAGCTTGATATCGCCGACCTCTCAAGGCTGACCATTCTCGATGCTGTTGAATACATGAAGGGACTCACGCTCAGCAAAGAGCATCACACCATCGCTGAGCCGATCCTCAAGGAAGTGCTCTCGCGGCTGGGTTTCCTGACCTCGGTGGGCCTGGAGTACCTGTCGCTCGATCGCAAGACCGGCACACTCTCGGGGGGCGAGGCTCAGCGCATCCGGCTGGCCACGCAGGTCGGCAGCAAGCTCGTCGGGGCTTGTTATGTGCTTGACGAACCCACCATCGGCCTGCACCAGCGTGACAACTCGCGCCTCATCGCGACGCTTCGGCACCTCGCGGACATCGGCAACAGCGTGCTGGTGGTTGAGCATGATGAAGACATGATCCGCGCGGCCGACCACGTGCTCGATGTCGGGCCTGGCCCGGGCGTTCACGGCGGACACGTGATCGCACAGGGAACCATCGCGGACATCATTGCCGCTGGCGCTGAAGGTGGTGCATCGCTCACCGGGCAATACCTGAGCCACCGCAAGTCGATTCAGATTCCCCGTCGCCGGCGCACGCTCGATCATAAGAAATCGATTATCATTAAGGGTGCGAGAGAGAACAACCTCAAGAATATTGACGCTACATTCCCGCTGGGTGGCCTGATCTGCATCACCGGGGTATCGGGCTCGGGGAAGTCAACC
>JBBSBC010000006.1:0-36725 GCA_038251595.1 Phycisphaerales bacterium
GACCGATGAGGAGGACCGCGGTTGCGAGGAGGGGGGGGGTGGGGAGCGGCGTGAAGGCGAGAATTATCAGGAGCCCGGCGGTGATAACCAGCACGGTGGGCTGCGAGGTCAGCTGGCTTGTGAGTTCGTTACCCAGGCGTTCCTTGGAACCCGAACGTGTGACGATGAGCGCGGAGGCGATCGCGATGATGAACGAAGGGATCTGTGCGGTGAGGCCATCACCGATGCTGAGGAGGGTGAAGGTCTTGGCGGTCTGGAGGGCGGGCCACCCACGGTCGAGCGTGCCGATGGCGAAACCACCGACGACGTTAATGCCGGTGATGATGATTCCGGCGATGGCGTCGCCGCGAACGAACTTGCTGGCACCATCCATGGCACCAAAGAAGTCAGCCTCTTGCCCGATGCGGGCGCGGCGGCGACGCGCTTCGTGCTCGTCGATCATGCCCGCATTGAGATCGGCATCGATGGCCATCTGCTTGCCGGGCATGGCGTCGAGGGTGAAGCGTGCAGCGACTTCGGAGATGCGGGTGGCACCCTTGGTGATGACGACGAACTGCACCAGCACGAGGATGAGGAAGATGATGATGCCGACGTAAAGGTTGTCACCGGCCACGAAGTTGGCGAACGCAGAGATAACCTCTCCCGCGACACCGACGGCCTCTTGGGGTGTGGAGGCCTCGGCGGTGAGGATGAGGCGCGTCGAGGCAACGTTGAGCACGAGCCTGAAGAGCGTGGTTGCGAGCAGAAGGGAGGGGAAAACCGAAAAATCCAGCGGCTCGACCATGTAGATGGTCGTGAGCAGAATGACGACGCTCAGGCTGATGTTGAAGCTGATGAGAATGTCCATGATCCACGTCGGCATCGGGACGAGGATCACCATCAGCAGAACGATGAACGAAATCGGGACAATGAGCGCGCGGTGGCGGTGCGCGGCCTGCAGCCACGCCGGCAGCTTGAGGCTGCGGCTTGCAAGTGCGGGAACTGGAGGGGCGGTCGCCATCCTGGCTGGTGGTGGTCACGAGCATCCTGCTCGTGGTCGGGCGTGTGGGTGAAAGATCTCGGGGCGGTGAGACGAACTAGGTATCGGTAACGGAGTGAACTGGGGATGATTTGTGCGCGGGAGATTTGCGCGAGCGCGGAGATTGCGCGTTTGAAGGTTTCCACGATGCGAGAATAGTTGGAGTAGTCGAATGCACTTGGGTGGGTCGCCCAGGCCACTCGGCACAGCAGCGCGTGCTACGCGGCTACCGGTTGTTTGCCTTCAAGTCGGTAGACATAAGCGAGGATTTCGGCAACAGCCTCAAAGTACTCGGTGGAAATGGTCTTACCTACATCGACATTGGCGTAGAGAGCGCGCGCTAAAGGTGGACGCTCGATGATGGGGATGCGGTTGGCGGATGCGATCTCGCGAATACGGAAGGCCATGAAGTCCGCACCTTTGGCCACAACCTTCGGCGCGGCCATTTTGTCGGGGTCGTATTGAAGAGCCACGGAAAAGTGCGTGGGGTTGGTGACGATGACATCGGCGGTGGGGACGGTCTGGCGGAGGCGCTGGAGGGCCATTTGGCGGGCCATGCGGAGTCGGCGGCCCTTGGTCTCCAGGTCGCCTTCCATCGAACGCAGTTCTTCCTTGATTTCCTGCTTGGTCATTTTGAGATCGCGGGTTTGCTGCCAGCGCTGGTAGATAAAGTCGGCTATGCCGATGATGAACATGACCGCGAGCATCCAGATGCAGAGATCGGCGATGATCTGCCCCATCGCGGCGAAGGCGGCGACGGTGTCGAGCCGGGGGAGCGCGACGATCTCGGGCATGCGCTTGCGAACAATCATCGCGGCAATCGCGCCGAGGATCATCAACTTTACCAGGCCGGTGCCGGTCTTGACCACGTTGCGTAGTGAAAAGAGCCTGCCGATGCCCGCGATTGGACTGAGGCGGTCGAGCTTCGGACGAATGGGCTCAAGCGTGAAGAGGAGGCCGACCTGCGTGAACTGGCCGAGCAGCACGACCACGAACACAAGTAGGATGAACGGACCAACAACCATGACAACCCGTTTGGCCGCGAAACGCACACCGAGATCGATCTCGGCCATGTTCATGCCGACACCCGAGATGCTCGGATCAAGAAGATGCCTGACAATCGCGGCAAGCCCAGCGACCATTGAGCCGCCAAGCATCAGCAGCAGGATGTAGGTGCCGACAAGATCGATGGCGGAACTGAAGTCGTGCGACTTCGCGACCTGGCCGCGTGCGCGGGCATCACGACGACGCTTAGAGGTCGGCAGTTCAGTTTTCTCGCCAAGTTCCTCGGCCATTGCGCGTGTTTACCTTGGTGTGGAGGGATGAAAGTCGCCCGCGGCCCAGATCATGATCTGATCGCAGGTTGAACGGATGTCGTCGCCGATGATCTCGCCGAGCGTGCCCATCGAGAGGATGAGCACGAATATGCCGAGCAGAACCTTGGAGGCAAAGCCGAGGGACATGATGTTGATCTGTGGGATGGTCTTCATCAGAAAGGCTGTCGCAAGCGTTTCGAGCAGCACGATGCAGAGGATGGGTGTGCTGACGCGGAGGGCTAAGTCAAAGCCTGAAGTGGTCAGGCCGAGCAAACAGTTGCCGAGGTCGGTCGCGCCGCTTCTGGCCGCGGCAAGGTCGCCGATCGGGATGTGGTTGAAGCTCTGCGAGAGGGCGATGAACATGAGTTCAAGCCCGCCCGCCGCGGCAAAAATGGAGAGCGCAACGTAGAGGAGCATCTGACCGATGATGTCGGACTCGGTCTCTATGGCCGGGTTGTAAATGCCCGCAAGGCCCAGGCCTAGTTGTTGCCCGCCGATGAGGCCGCCGAGCTGGACCGCGTACATCGGGAGTGAAGCGAGCAGGCCGATGCCCAGACCGATGAGCACTTCGCCGAAGGCTACTGGTGCAAGCGTGAAGAGATCAAGATCGATGGGTGATTGCTGCGCGGGCGGAAGCGACGGATAGATGCAGAGCGCGAACATGAACACGATCAGCGTGCGGATACGGAAAGGAATAAGCGAACTGCCGATCATGGGCGCGAAGATGAACAGCCCGCTGAGTCGGAAGAGGACCAGAAGAAAGGGACCGATGTGGTCGAGGGGGAGAGCAGGCATTGGGCACGGAAAGAGAGCGAAGAGCGAAAAAAGACAGGACGGTAATCGCGTACTTGTGATTAATGCAGACAGGCTGTCCACCCCCCGGCCCCAACCCTCAGGCAGGGGGAGTTAGAACTTGGTAAACATTTCTACCGAAAAATCGATGAGTCGCTGGATAATCCATGGCAGAAGTATGACGGTGACGGCGAGCATGGCGACGATCTTGGGAACGAAGGTGAGCGTCTGTTCCTGGATCGAAGTAATGGACTGAAAGAGCGCAATGATCAGGCCAACGACGATGCCGGCGAGAAGGATCGGCGCGGCGATCTTGAGCGTGATAATCAGCATCTCGCGGACAAGATCGATGATGGAGTCGTCGTAGTACATGAGTGGTGACTGGCGCTTGAAAAATATTCTGTCTTCTTAAGTGAAGCCGAATCGAACCGAACCTATCGCCGCAAGAATCGGGGGGAGTGACGCTGAGATTGCTGCTGATTGCGGCGGGGGTTGGGCGTGCGTAGTGAATGACTGCATGAGCGAACCGACCACAAGTTGCCAGCCATCCACAAGCACGAAGAGGAGGAGCTTGAAGGGAAGGCTGATGAGCACAGGAGGGAGCATCATCATGCCCATCGAGATGAACATGGCGGAGATCACCATGTCGATAACCAGAAATGGAAGGTAGACCTTAAAGCCGATCAGGAAGGCGGTCTTCAACTCGCTGAGCATGTAGGCGGGCACAAGCGAGATCATGTCCACATCAGCACGCTTGAGGATCGAAGGATCGCTGGTGTTTGTGCCGCGATAGTTCAAAACCATGTAGAGGCTGGACCAGTTTCCGGTGCGCTCGATCTGATCGAACATGAAATCACGCATAGGCTGACGAGCACGGCTCCAGAGGACATCGTAATCGCGGATTTCGCCGGTGTTGTAAGGCGTGATGGCTTCGCGGTTGATGCGGTCGAAAGTGGGCGACATGACAAGCAGAGTCATGAACATCGCCAGACCAACGGTGACTTGCGGCGGCGGGAGCGTCTGCGTGCCAAGTGCCTGCTTGAGCAGGCCGAGCACGACCACGATCCGCACGAAACAGGTGGTCATGAGCATGATCGAGGGCGCGAGCGAGATCACGGTCAGTACGAGCAAAATGTTGATCGAAGTTGAAAGCCCACCACCGTTCCCCCCACCACCTTCGCCACCCTGAGCTGGCTTTGACTTGGATGAAGGCGACCCGAGCGGGCCGAGCGTATCGGTGCTCGATTCATCGTCGGTTCCGGGCATGAAGCCCATGTTGGATGCGCTGCGAGCGGCGATGGAATCACCCGCCGCGCTCAGGACGGAGAGTGGATTGATGTTGAGGGCGCTGCCGGGCCTAGAGGTGGTGGACTGAGCACCGGCGGTCGTGGACCAGACCAGCAACAACGCAAGTGCTGCGATGCAACGGCGGAGGGGCGGGGTCATCGAACTCCCCCTTTCACAGCCGCGCCTCGGGCGCGGATGGAGTCGAGCCGCCCGCGGACTGACCCTTGGCGCGCGGAAGCGGCCTCGGCCTCGGCAAAGGCGGCAACGTCGGGGCGGGCATCCCAGAGTTCGGCACGGTCGCCGCCCGAGCCGCTGCGAACGACGCGTCCGGATTTTTCAGGGGCAACCTCGACAAACGCAGGCTCGGGGTGTTCGGCATCAAAGCGGCTCAGCAGTTGTCGGAAGCCCGAGGCAATGGATTGCTGGTCGGCATCTTGCGTGCGCATGAGGATGGACGCGACATCTTCAGGTGAGTTGACCTCGCAGAGTGTGGTGAGCGATCCGCCAGCGCGAGCTCGCGAACCGAGGCTCAACCGTCCACCAATCCCATCTCCACCCGCTCCACTTTGTGCGAGCAGCAAGATGCGTGTATCGAGTCGAAGAAGGATGAGCGATTGGCCCCGCCCCAGGGGATAGCGCCCGAGAATTTCGAGCAGACCCGCGGGTGACTTACCGCCAGATACGCCACCGATGGCGGATGCGAGATCGGGATTGGCGCGTGCAAGACGCTTGGTGAGCCGCGCAGCGCCGAAGATGAGCGCGAGAACGAGGGTGAGCGAACCGCCGGTGCGGATGAGCGAGTTGCTGAAGATGGAAGAGGAATCTGAGGTTTCGCGCGATTGAGCACGAGTGGTCGAAGGCGCGGCCGTCGGGTGGCCGAGCGGGCGAAGTTCGATTTCTGCTGCGGCGGCGGCGGGGCTTGCACTGGTGGTGTGCTGGGCCGCGACCCGCGGCGTGATCAGCACGATGGCGACCAACGCGACCATCGCCTGAATCACATGAGGCCACGCAACGATCTTGACTGTCAACTGGTGCGCCATCCTGGCTCTACTTGTGTTGGGCGGTCTGCCGGCGACTCCGTGCCGGCCAGCGAATCGATCAGCGAGTGTCGCCCGCCTGCGTGATGATCTCGTTGATGCGAACGCAGAAGTTGTCGTTCAAGACCAGCACCTCACCACGGGCGACGGGCCGGTCGTTGACGTATACATCCACAGGATCGCCCGCGAGTTTGTCGAGCTCGACAACCGAGCCTTCGCCGAGGCGCAGCACATCTTCAACCAACATGCGCGTGCGACCGAGTTCGATCTTCACGTGCAGGTTGACATCGGCGAGCAGGCCAATCGCTTCGCGTGCCGCGCCAACAAGGCCGGGAACGATCCCCGGCAGATGCAGCGGCGATGGCCCGGCCGGTGCCGACGGCGCGTTGGTGACCCGGGCTTGCGCAATCGCAGCCTCGGCGGCAGAGATGGCATCTGTGGTACCGCCCGGTGCGCCAGCATCGGCCCGCAGCGTGCTTACCGCGGCCTGTGCGCTGCTGAGCGCTTCGGAGGCAAGATCGCCAGCCGTTTGCGCAGGTGCGGCATTGGGTGGAGGAACAGTAGGATCGGGCGAAATCTCATCCATGAGCGCCTCGTGAGCGGGTAACCTCGTCTCCGACGAGGTGGGTCGAACTGCGTGCGTTGACACACAACGGAACAACGCCGACCTTCAAGACCGTCAATCGGCAAACTGGGCGCACGAACCGCAGATTTGAGCCCATGATCTTGCGCGATCGGAGTACGATCGCGCAGTTTCTGCATCTCAGCATTCCCATCCTCCCCCCCGCTCTTCGGTATGTTGGGCCTCCGGCCCGACACCTGCAATCGCATCGAAACAAACTCGCCATCATCAGGGTGTGGCGGTTTGAAAGAGCATGGTGGAGAGGTATCGCTCGCCGAATGAGCAGGCGATGGTCACGATCCGCTTGCCTTTGAACTCGGGCTTGGCGGCAAGGCGTGCCGCGACACACACGTTGGCCCCGGCGCTGATTCCGCCGAGAATGCCCTCTTCCTTGGCGACGCGCCTGGCCCATTCGAATGCCTCGTCGTTGCTGACGAGCTCGATCCCGTTGAGGAGCGTCGTGTCAAGGTTCTTCGGAACAAACCCCGCGCCGATACCCTGCACCTTGTGCAGTCCGGGCTGACCACCCGATATGACAGGGCTGGTGATGGGCTCGACAGCGATGGCCAGAAAGTTGGGGTTAAAGCGCCGGATGTAGCGTGTGACACCCGTGATCGTCCCCCCTGTGCCGACACCCGACACGATCGCATCGATCTTCCCCCCCGAATCGGCCCAAATCTCCGGGCCGGTCGTGGCCTCGTGAATAGCTGGGTTGGCGGGATTCTCAAACTGTTGCGGCATGTATGAGTCAGGCGTTGCGCTCTGAAACTCCGTCGCCGCGGCAACTGCGCCCCTCATGCCCTTTTCCGCGGGTGTCAGTTGCAGTTCGGCACCGAGGTGCTTGAGCAGGGCGCGACGCTCGATGCTCATGGACTCGGGCATGGTAAGCGTGAGGCGGTAGTCCTTGGCCGCGCACACGAACGCAAGAGCAATGCCCGTGTTGCCACTGGTCGGCTCGATGATGTGTGTGCCAGGATCGCCCGCGCCCTTTGCACCGCGAGGACGAATGCGCCCCTCTTGTTCGGCTGATTCGATCATGGCCTTGCCGATGCGGTCTTTCACGCTGGCCAGCGGATTGTCGAACTCAAGTTTGAGCAGAACCTCGGCGTGTCCGGCCGGGATGACGCGGTTGAGCCGGACCAGGCGTGTGTTGCCCACACACTCCATGATGTTCGCGTACGTGCGACCGTGGACCGAACCCGAACTCGCGTTGGCGGCGACTGAGGCCATGAAGAAATCTCCGAGGGGTGGTGTGATGCGATGCGTTCAACTTCGTGTCGAGCTACTTCTTCGTGCCGGTCTCGGCAATGGGCGCTACATCAGATGTGTCCGCAAGCCGGGCTTTCTTCCATTCGGCAAACCCACCGGCAAAGAGGCGTGCTCCGCTTTGGCCAGCGCGAAGAAGTCGCTTGGTTATGGCCGCGGCGTAACCGTCGCCGGGGTTTTCGCCATAGACCACCACCCACTTGGCGTTGGCAAACTCGGGCGGAAGTTTGGCCTTGTCGGCGTCGATGCCCGCAACGGGAACATTGATCGCGCCGGGAATGTGCGCGGCGGCAAACTCTGAAGGCAGCCGGGAATCGACGAGCAGCAACTTGGCCCCTTCCTTTTCCATGAGTCGCCGGACCTCGACAAGAGGGATGGGCTGAATATCGCGATCACTAATTGAATCCTGACAACCTGTCAGGGGTGAAAGGGTGGCGATCAGGAGGGAAAGGGACACGACGGGCCAGGGGAGGTGCATAATGCTCATCCTAGAGAATAACGCCGCAGCCTGCGTCGTGCCGATCGGTAGAATTCGAGATGGGCGAATCGGCTTTCGGACAACCTCGTCCGCAAGAGATCGATAGCCCAAGTATTTTCAGCAGGCTTTCTGCCAGATGTTCGCCCGAGCCCAAACACTGCCCTATCGTGGTTGTCGGTCGTTGGGTCTCGATTGCATCTACACCTTGGAGTCTTTGCTTTGGTCACACTTGTTTCGGCCTTGGCTCTGAGTTCTGCCCTGTGTTCTGTGTTAAGCGTTGGTCTGGCGAACGCGGCGGTGATCGCGAGTGATCGCGTTGGACAGCCCTCGAAGTTGCGCGCCGTCCCATCGTTTGTGTGCGAGACCAGCGCGTTGGTTGCAGGGCAAACCGGGTTCATCGGGGTGCATTTTAAGATCGAGCCCGGCTGGCACGTCTATTGGAACGGCCTGAACGATACGGGCTTTCCGATTGAACTTGAGCTGACCTTGCCACCCGGGTTTAAGGCCGAGCCAACTCGATGGCCTGCGCCCACAAGACATGTTGCACCCGGCGACTCACTAGATCATATCTATGAAGGATCGGTCACACTTATTGTCCCCATAGTTGTGCCTGCGGACGCATCGGGAACTGCCGAGCTTTCGGCGAAGCTCAACTGGCTGGTCTGCCAAGAGGCGTGTGTGCCCGAGAAGTCCGAGCTGAAGCTTCAGATCCCGGTGGTTGCCGCATCGGCAAAGGCACCAGCCAAGTCGGCGGCGGCCAAACTGTTCGATGAGGCGAGGGCGCGTTGGCCAAAAGCACTGACAGGGACAGCCGCGGAAGGTACCCCTTTGATCGCTTGGAGCAAGCTGAGCGTAGAGATCGTTGCCAAAGGCGCGGCAGGAATCGCGTTCTTTCCGATGATCGATTGTGCGCCGATTACGGACCTGTTGACGAGCAGCGAAGCAAAGAGCGATCGATTGACCATGCAACTTCAGCCCGCGCCCGGCGTTCAGCCCTTGCTGCATGGAATCATTGAGGTCCGATACGCGAACAAAAAGGCCCTCGAATGGTTCGAGGTGAATACCGGCCCAGTGCAATGAGAAATGAAACAGACGGTCCAGCCCGCGGGCGCTGATGCCACCCCGACGAAGGATCAATCATCGGGCCATTGACGGCCCGTACAGGATACAGATGTTACATCTCACGGTCTTGCGGGTCGGTGTGTTGCCGGTCGCGACGACCGATGAAGGCTCAACAGAAGTTGTTTGAATTCACCCCAAGGAGTTTCTGCACATGAAGAAGTCCACGATTTTGTCTCTGTTTGCTGCCGTTGGCGTTGCGTTCGCCGGTTCGTCCGCGCTGGCTCAGTCCACACCCGCCAAGGATGCACCGACGACCACACAGCCCGCTGATCACAAGGATCACGACCACAAGGATGGCGATAAGGACCACAAGCACGACGACAAGGGCGACAAAAAGGCCCGTACGGGCGACAGCGCAAAGGTCGGCGAGGCCGCTCCCGATTTCACGCTGACCAATACCGACGGCAAGACCGTCAAGCTTGCCGACTTCAAGGGCAAGACCGTTGTGCTCGAGTGGTTCAACCCCGAGTGCCCGTTCGTGGTCAAGCACCACGTCAAGAACACGACCTTCCGCGACCTCTACACCCAGTACAACAGCAAGAACGTTGTCTTCCTCGCGATCAACTCGAGCGCGAAGAACATGCAGGGCAACGGTCTTGAGCTGAACAAGACCAAGAAAACCGAGTTCAAGATGGAATACCCCATCCTGATCGACGAGGATGGCGCTGTCGGCCGCCTTTACGGCTCGAAGAACACCCCCACCTGCTACGTGATCGACAAGGATGGCAAGCTCGCCTATCGCGGCGCGATCGACAACGATTCGAGCCCCGAGAAGGCCGGCAGCAAGAACTATGTCAAGAACGCTCTCGACGAAGTCCTCGCTGGCAAGCCCGTGACCGAGTCGAACACGAAGGCCTATGGCTGCAGCGTCAAGTACTCCAAGTAAGTCTTGAGCCAGATACCGGCTTCTTCCGGATGTCTGGCCAGGTCTTTGCAAGACCATGCTGATCACTCCTGAAGCCCGGGCACCTTTGCCCGGGCTTCTTTTTAGGACAATCGTTTCGTTTCATTCAGCCACTACCGGGGACAATGCGTAACAATCGTCAGTTTCCACGTGCTGTTCCAACCCGCCCGCAGCACAATTGACCGATGGATGTGGCTGCAGGATTCACGAAGACCAAAGTTCGCCATTTATGCCGCAGCCCGGGGGCCCTAGGCCCATAGGATTGTTCAATGACATCAATGCTCAACTTGCTCAGTCAGGCGGGCGACCTGTTGCTCGTGGTTTTCGGGTTCAGCCTGATCATCGTGATCCATGAACTGGGTCACTTTGTGGCCGCGAGATGGGCTGGGATTCGCGTGCTGGCGTTTGCTGTGGGGTTTGGGCCTGCGCTTCTGAGCTATCGGAAGGGGATGGGCTTTCGACGTGGGTCGAGCGAGGCCGATTACAAGAAGCTTGAAGATGCGGCGAAGAGCGGCACAGGTTCCAGCCCTGCGGGCGTAAGCACCACCGAGTATCGTCTGAATGGATTGCCGTTTGGCGGGTATGTAAAGATGCTCGGGCAGGATGATTCCAACCCCGCGGCACGTTCCGAAGCGCCCGACTCATATCAGAACTGCAAGCCGTGGAAGCGGATGATCGTGATCTCTGCGGGTGTCGCGGCCAACATTGTGACGGCCGCGATGCTGTTCATTGTGGTCTTCATGCTCGGGCTCAAGACCGAGCCGGCGACAATCGGGATGGTCGAGCCGGGCTCTCCCGCGGCCACAACCATCGCGACCAATGCCGATAAACACGGGGTGGTGGTTCCGGGACTTCAACCGGGTGATGAGATCGTCGCGATCGATGGCGAGGCGACGCTCTCGTTTCAGGACATGCTGCTGGCCTCGATGCTGGCCAGCCCGGACACGGCGATTAATCTTGATGTGAAGCGTCGGGGCACGGACGGCTTATTGAACTTTCTGATCAAGCCCAAGGTTGACCCAACGACCCGCGCGCTGATGATCGGTGCAGGACCGGCATCATCAAACACGCTCGGCGAGGCGAAGACGCCCGAGATGCGGGCTAATTTCGAGCGGCTCTTGCAGGCGCGCGGACTTATCGATCTTGAACCGGGAATGACGTTGATCTCCATCGGTGGCAAGCCCGCAGTGACCCCCTACGAACTCAACGATGCGGCCAATCAGGCCGCGGGTCGGCCGATCACGGCCACCTTCCGGAGCAAGACCGGCAAGGAAGTCACGGTAGATATCGCAACGGAGCCATCGTTGCAGAGCGATCAGTTTTTGCTCAATGAGCGAGAGTCCATCCCGGCGCGGCACCTGCTCGGGCTGCTGCCGGTGCTCGCGGTTGAGGAAGTCGCACGAGACTCCGAGGGCGAAAGGATTGGGCTGAAGTCTGGCGATGTGTTTGTGCAGCTTGGCGAGATCGAATGGCCGAGCGTACCTGCGGGTGTTGCCGAGATCCGGGCACATGCGGGGAACACGATCAAGGTTGTGGTCAGTCGCAGGAACGAGGCTGCCGCGTGGGCCGATGTTTCGTTGGGCGATGTGCGGGTCAACAGCAAGGGGCAGATCGGCTTTGCTCCGGGAGACAGCAGCGGCCTTGGGGCATGGATCGGTGGAAACTCGACGGGCGCGCGATCGGCAAGTGCGAATCTGCCGCGGATCGCGCCCGGTTCGATGATTGTGGGTGTGAACGATGAACCTACAGGCACTCTGGCGGAGGTGAGCCTGTCGTTGGCTCGCGCGGCGGCAAAGGCTGGCAGCAACGTTCCGGCCGCTGTCACGATCAAGATTGAACTGCCGATTCGGACGCGATCGGGCGATCGGCCACCGACCGAAACTGTGGCATGGAAGTTGAGCGAGGCCGATGTTGGTGCGCTGGCGGTGGCCTCATGGCAGCCCGCGCTCGAACCGGCGATGTTCTTTCAGACTGAGCAGTTCATGCTGAAGGCGGCCAACCCTGGCGAAGCGATTGCCATGGGCCTGCACGAAACGCGGCGGGTGATGTTGACCACGTACATCACGTTTGCGCGACTCTTTCAGGGGACTGTCAAGGTTGGTCACCTGCGCGGGCCGGTGGGCATTGCCCATGTGGGCACCATCCTTGCCGAGCGCGGGTTTGTCTGGCTGCTCTTCTTCATGGCCCTCATCAGTGTGAACCTGGCGGTGGTGAACTTTCTGCCTATTCCAATCGCCGATGGCGGTCACTTTGTCTTTCTGTTGTATGAGCAGATCACTGGCAAGCCGGTCTCGGTAGCGGTGCAAAATGTCGCGGCTATTGCCGGGCTCGTTCTGCTGGCCACGATGTTTCTGATCGTGACGTTCAATGACATCGCCCGCTTGTTTGGCGTTTGAAGAAAGCGGGAGTCTCTGCGGGCTGGTATAACCTGATCGTGGATGTACTCGGACTGTTGATCTTGCTAACGATCGGCCTTGCGCTCGGCTGGGCGATACTGGTCATTTTCACCGCGTGGACACTCGCGCACCCGGCGCGGCGTACGTATGGATGGGCGGTCTCGCGTGCCTTGCCGGGCGATCCCTCAGAACTGACTAACGCAAACCTGGAGTGGTGTTCGTGGGTCTTCCGCGCGCGCGGCCTTGACCTGCCGGTGTGGGAGATCACCGGGCATGACCCCATGGGGCCGGTGGTGATCCTGACACACGGGTGGGGTGACTCGCGAGTTTCGATGCTCGGTTCAGGGCGTGTGGAAGGCGTCTTACCGGCGGTATCAAGATTGATTGTGTGGGATCTGCCGGGACACGGCGATGCGCCGGGGTGGTGTACGCTCGGAATTCACGAACCGGAAATGCTCAAGGAGCTGATCGAGCGTGTAGGGGGTGGCGATCGTCCGATGGTGGTGTGGGGATTCTCGCTCGGAGCACGTGTCAGTGTGCTTGCCAGTGCGAACAACCAATCGGTGCTTGGCGTGGTAGCGGAAGCACCCTATCTGCTGATCTCAACCCCGGCGCGGAATGTCCTACGGTTGCGCGGACTTCCGTATCGATTCAACCTCTGGCCTGCGCTCTGGCTCATTCGACAATGTGCCGGAAAGTCAATGGCCTCAGTACGCTCGCCACTCAGTGCGGAGAAACTGGAGGTGCCTCTCCTGGTGCTGCATGGTGAGGGGGATTTGATCGCACCGATTGAGGATGGCCGCGCACTCGCGGCGGGCACGCGGGCTGGGCAACTCGTTGTGATCGACGGAGGAGCACATCAATCGATGTTTTATGATGAGCGCACAAAGGACACGGCGCGGCATGAACTGCGCAGGTTCTTGATGGAAACCTATCGCGGGTCGGTATCGCAAAGGTAATCGGCATTGCCAGTCTGGAAAGCACGCACGCTGAGGTGGATGGCCGCGGCGAGGAACCAGAGCACGAGCACAAATGCGATAAGGCCCACAATGGCCTGAACTGTCACATCCATGGCCGCGAACCTGGTTCGTGCAGCCCATGCGCCGAGTCCAAACAGAACAAGAGCAATCATGAAGCCGATGGCCCGCAGCAGGATCGGGATACTGAGGCGAGGTCGGCGCGCGAGAACTGCGACGGCGCCGATCGCCGCGATGGCCGCGGCGGCCACGGTTCGCGCCAATAGAAAGGGAAGGAGGCTCTGACCATGGAGCGACTGACCTGCACCGTAGTATCCGAGCAATGCGCCCACGCCGACCGCGCCGGCAATACAGAGGAACCCGAGGCCGGGTCCGGCGGCAAAGCGGCCTGAGCCAATGAGCACACCTACCGAGCCTGCAACCAGGGTGACGAGTTCAAACCCGAACAGGAACCATGTCGGCGACTGCGTCAACATCGATGCGAGCGCACCGCCCAGTCCACTGAGCGCAACGAGCGTGCAGACCACAATGGCCAACAAACCCAGGCCGCGTGGCAGGGTGGTGAACTGAGGGTTAGATCCGACCTGGTCGGTGTTACTCGGCATACGAACTTTCATACGAGGATGAAGCGCGATTGGTGCGTAGGTGAATGTTGCGGGCGCGAGAGTCTTGCAAAGCGAGGCGGAAGAGTATCGGCACCTGGATTGCGAATCTGTGTAGGAAATACGGTGAATGAAGGTCACCATACCCATTTCTGGGGGGCTGTTAACATACCCCCAGGTCTGGGGAATTTTCGGACTATTTGGATGTGGGACAGAAGCTCGCTCTTCGATGGGCCGATGCAAGGTTTGGCCGCTTGCATCAACAAGCGGGTGTTATCCAGCCCCAACCCGAACTGGTCCGATGACTACGGACCCAATGCACGAGGAGTCGGTCGTCATGTTGAGCAATGCGAAAGCGACAATGGTAAGCCCTGGGCTTGCTCGGATGATGTTCAATCGAATGCTGCAAAGCTGGGCGTCGGATGTCCTGTCGCTTCAGAAGCGCGGACTTGATAAACCGAGTTTCAGGCGTGGGCGTTGGTATGAAGAGACGGCGTCGGGGCCGTGGCCCTTTGCTGAAGCGAAGATGAATCGGGCAGAGGCTGCCTGATAGGGAGTTGGCTGCATGAGTGGAATCAACTCGGGTACTGGGCTTTTCAGCGGGATCGATTATTCGAGCCTGATTGACCAGTTGTTGCGGATTGATGCACGTCCGCGCACGTTGGCTCAACGGCGAGTGGCAGAGCTGCAGACTGATCAGGCGGCGTTTCTGGATCTGAACAGTCGCCTTGGCGGGCTGAAGTCGGCAGCGACAAAGTTTCGGACACAGAACATCTTTGAGGCCTCATCGGTCGCGAGCAGCAATGAGAATGCGCTCACAGGGTCGGCCTCGACAGGTGCAGCCTATGGCAGCTTTAGCTTTGTGGTCGATAGGACGGTTGGGACTCAGCAGGTTCTTTCACGGAGCTTTGCGGACCGGAATGTTTCGGCCGTTGGAGCATCGTCGATCACGATTGAGGATGCGAAGGGGCGGCTGGATTCAGACACGCGGCTGGCGGATCTGAATGGTGGCGCGGGGATCGAGCGGGGCAAGGTCATTGTTACCGATCATGCGGGGAACACGGCGACGATCGACCTCTCGCGGATCGCGACGGTGGGCGAACTGCTGGATAAGTTGAACACAAATGACACTGTGCGCATTGCGGCCCGAGTTGAGGGCGACAAGCTCGTGATCGAGGATGATACGGGCGTTTCGGGAACGCTGCGAATACAGAATGGAATTGGGTATACGACAGCCACGAGCCTGAAGATTGAGGGATCGGCGCTGAACGCGGCGATCGAGAGCGAGCCGATTTACCTGATTGGCGATGCCACAACGCTGCAATCGTTGAACGATGGCAATGGTGTTCGCTTCAACAACGCGGCGGGCACGGGCACGACGGGCGACTTTACCATCAACACGCGCGACGGGAGAACGTTCTCAGTCGATATCGGCGATGTGTGGGCGAGCGTGGATGGAGCATTTACCAAAACGAAGTCGGCTGTGGCGGATTTCGCCGCGCTGCGCGAGCGCGTGCTGGAGCAGACCGACGGTCAGGTGACGGTCGGGGTGACGAGCGCTGGCCGGGGATTGCAGTTGGTGGATGCAACGGTGGGGTCGGGGAACTTCGAGGTGATCGACCAGAGCGGCGCAGCGGCGGACCTGAAAATTGTGGGATCGACAGCGACCGACACGATCGAGGGCGCGGCGGTGCTGGCGGGGTTGAACACGACGCTGGCCTCGAACCTCGGCGGCGGCTCGGGGCTCGCGGGCGGTGCGTTTCTCATCACGACCAGGGATGGAACTCAGCACAACTTTGCGGTCACCACGGATGGATCGGTTGCAGACATTCTTCGGGACATTAACGAGTTGACGGGCGGGGATGTCGAGGCCACGGTGGGTCCGAACGGTGTTGGGATTCGTCTTGTTGACAAGACGGGTGACAGCGGCAACTTTGTCGTAGAAGGGGCGGGCGCCGCGGCGCTCGGAGTCGCGACGGGCGGGAGCGGGGTTGCTTCGGCGACGGTGAATGGAACGCGCCTTCAGCACCGGTTCATCAGTGAATCGACGGTCTTGTCTTCGCTGAACGACGGTCGCGGATTGGGCACAGGGAGGTTTGAGATCATCGGGCCGAGCGGACGCGCGACGATCGATATCGGGACAGACAGTCGCAACATCGCGGATGTGATTGCGGAGATCAACAGCCGCAACATTGGCGTGCAGGCGAGGATCAACGATAACGGAGATGGATTGCTGATCGAGCGTGCCCCCGGCGATATCGGGACCAATCAGATTGAGATCAAGGACGTTTCAGGTTCGGTGGCCAAGAGCCTGAATCTGGTGGGCAAGTCGGTGAACTCGACCGATCAAAACTTCATAGACGGATCATTCGAGCGGGAGATCGAGCTTGAAGCCTCGGACACACTTGATGATGTTGTGACCAAGATCAACGAGGTGAAGGGCGGGGCCACGGCCTCGGTGATCCGCGATTCGAGCGGTGCAAGCCCGTTCCGGTTGAAGTTTACGGCGACACAGACAGGTGTTGCCGGGGCATTCACCGTGGATGCGACCGGCACGGACCTCGGGCTCTCGACCATTTCGGAGGCACGCAACGCGCGCGTCTTCTTTGGGTCCGACGATCCGGCGCGGGCTGTGCTTATCGAGAGTAGCTCGAACACGATCGACGGGGTGATCGATGGCCTGACGATCAACGCTCGCGCACGGAGCGATGAGCCGGTGACGCTGACGGTCTCGCAGGACACCTCTGCGATCGAGACGGCGGTGACGGAGTTTGTGACGGCGTTTAACGACATCACATCCCGGATCAGCAGGTACACGGCCTATGACGATGAGACGAAGGTCAAGGGTTCGCTGCTCGGCGATTCGACGGCGAACGAGCTGCGGCGTGCGCTGTTTGACCAGATACAGAAGCCCGCGAAGGGAATTTCCGGGGCGTACCGCTATCTCAGCCAGGTGGGTGTGAAGATCGGCTCGGGCGGGACACTCCAGATAGATACAACCAAGCTGCGCGCGGCCATTGCGACCGACCCGGAGGCGGTTGCCGAGTTGTTCTCATCGCGCACGCAGGAATCACGCGAGGAGTTCACGGAAGTTGCGCCGGGCATCAGCGTGAACAACACCTCGGCTGCCACGTTCTCATCGCTTGGTGTTGCCGAGCAGGTGTCGCAGCTTGTGGAACGCTACACCTCTTCGATCGGCGGCGTAATGACGCGCCGTACAAGGGCGATTGATGGTGAAATTGCCTCTCAACAGAGCAGAATTTCGGATATCGATTCGAAGATCGGGCGGCGTCGGGAGTACCTGACGCGCCAGTATGCTCAGCTTGAAACGACGCTTGCGAATCTGCAGCGCCAGCAATCGGCGGTCGGGCAGATCGGACGTTGATGGGCAGGTTTATGAAGGGGTCAATAAACTCAGGGCCGCCTTCGACCGATCAGATGTTCACCATGAAGACCGATACACCGACCCACCAACCCAGCACGGCCAACGCCTATCTCCGCACGCAGGTGATGACGGCAACACCTGAAAAACTTCGGCTGATGCTGCTCGACGGTGCGTTAAGGTTTTTGCGCCAAGGGCGCGAAGGGCTTGCCAAGAAGGACTATAACGCGAGCTACGAGGGCTTCTCGCAAGCGCGGAACATCGTGGTTGAGCTGATGACCTCGGTGCGTGCAGATGCGGCACCGGAACTGTGCGCGACGGTACGGTCGCTGTACACGTTCATCTTTCAACTGATCGCTGATGCCTCGTTGAACAAGGATACGAGCAAGGCGGACAAGGCCATCGAGCTTGTTGAGTTTGAACGCGAGACCTGGGCACTTGCCATCGTGAAACTGGCCGATGAACGAGGAACCAACGTGAAGAATGGCATGGCCGCGACATTCGTCGGTGGCTCGGGCATAAGCGTACACGGCTGAACCACGGTCAGACTCCGGCGTGCTGAGAAGCGAGCTGCACCAGCAGGTTCTCGAAGATCAGGGCAGTGCTGACGTTGGTGGCCACATAGCCCTCGGCATCATTGATCGCTTCTATCGCAGCGAGGATGCGGGCCGTTTCGGGATCATCAACACCTTGATACGCGGATTGGCCGGTGTGCCTGCGGAGAGCGCGCCGGTAGTGCTCGGCGATGAAGGCAAGCATTCGCCGGCTCCAGACCTTGTTTGCACCATCTTTGCTTGCGTTGGCGTTGGCCTTGGTCTCGGCCTCGGCGTGATCGTTCACGAGGTCGGAGATCCTTGCACTCGCTTCGATGTCAAACTTTCGGTTGTCGATGTCAGTCAGAATGGGTTCAACAATAACACGCCAAGTGAAGAGGTCGCAGGACATGGCAAGACGGGCCGCGCCGGGTGAGCCGGCGGCAAAGGACCTGAGCCAATCGCGCTGAGTATTCTCGATATCGAGATTGCTGATGCGGAGCCACGCATCGAACTCGGCATCGTCGAGCGATGTGAATCCGACACGTTGGCATCGGCTGCGGATGGTCGGCAACAGCTTTTCCTCATTGGCGGTGATGAGGATGATGACAGTGCCGGCGGGTGGCTCCTCGAGCGTTTTGAGCAGCGTGTTCTGACCAACAGGCGCGATGAGCTCGGATTCGTCAATGATGAAGGCTTTGCCGATCAACGAATCGCCGATCATCACTCGCGTTCGGGTGGCGGGCTCGGTGAGGAACTCTTCGAGAACCTCTTTCGCGATGGTCGTTTGCTTGCCCTTGCGGACTTTCTCATCGCGGCTGAGAACCGCGTGTTCCTTGTAGATGTAGTGGAGGTCGGGGTGGGTGCCAGCCCGAACCAACCGCTGAACGGTGCTGGCCGGATCGGGCGCGAACTCACCGGTGAGGTTCGGCCCGGTCGTTGGATCAAGCAGTGCCGCGGCGAAGGCGCGGGCGGTGGTGCGCTTGCCCACGCCACTCGGGCCACTGAAGATCCAGGCGTGATGAACTCGCCCCGACTGCATGGCCGCTTTGAGGACACGCTTGGCGGGGGTCTGCCCGATGACCTCATCAAGATTGGTGATGATCGGTGCGGTGGGCATTGCCACTCTGGTGAGGGCCGTTGTTTCGTCACTTGATGCCGCTTTGCTGACACGCTTGGCCATGAAGAGAGGGTAGCCCCGGCGAAGAATGCGGCGAACTCACTACGCAATAGTGATGGCTGCGCTGGCAAGCGAGGCTGCTGGTTTCAGATGCTTCTGAGCTTGTTGCGAGCGTTAAACGCGGCGACTTTGTAGCACTCGGCGAGCGTGGGGTAGTTGAAGACCGTGTTCACGAAATAATCAACCGTTCCCTTGAACGCCATGACGGCCTGGCCGATGTGGATCAACTCCGTTGATTGGCTGCCGATGATGTGAACACCGAGCACGACGCCACTCTCCTGATGGATGAGGAGCTTCAACATGCCGATCTCATCGCCGAGCAACTGGCCGCGGGCGGTCTCTTTGTATTGTGCAACACCGACCTCGTAGGGAACACCCTCTTTGGTCAGTCGCTCTTCGGTCCAACCGACCATTGAGATTTCGGGGATGGCGTAGATGCCGTAGGGGAAGAGTTCCGGGACTGAATCGGCGCGCTCGCCGAACATGTGGCACGCGGCGAGCCGACCTTGCTCCATGCTGGTGCTGGCGAGCGCGGGGAAGCCGATGACATCGCCGCAGGCGTAGATGTTGGGGATGGCGGTCTGGTAGAAGGCGTTAACCTTGATGCGACCGCGCTCGTCGGCGGTAAGACCGGCGTTGGAGAGGTTGAGACGATCGGTTGCGCCCTGACGGCCGACGCAGTACATCAGGCAATCGGCGCGGATGGTCTTGCCGGATTCGAGCATGGCTTCGACCATCTCGCTGCCACCTGAGACGCCGCGCGGAGCGTTGACTCGTGACCCGAGCGGGGGCGGAATTTTCTTGATGCTGACGACTTTTTCGCCAAGGCGAAGTGTCGCGCCCGTCTGGCGGAGGTGGTACTGAAAGGCCTCGCAGATCTCGCTGTCGAGGAAGTCGAGCAGGCGAGGACGACCTTCGATGAGGGTGATGCGCACACCGAGGCTGGCCAACATGCTGGCGTATTCACTGCCGATCACGCCGCCACCGACCACGATCATGCTTGAGGGAAGGTATTCGAGCGAGAGGATCTGGTCGCTGGTGATGATGTTAATGCCGTCGAAAGGAATCTCAGGCGGCTCTGTAGGTGTGGTTCCGGTGGCGATGACGATGTTGAGAGCCCCCACGGTCTCGACGGAATGTTCGCTCTCGACAACGATGGTGTCGGTACTGGCGAGCGAGCCCACACCGTAGAGGACCTCGACACCGTTGCTGATGAGGCTGCGGCGGAGGACATCGATCTCGGCCCTGATGACGCGGTTGCAGCTTGCGACGAGGGTTGAGATGGTGGCCTTGCGGTCGAGCATCGCGCCTCCCGCGCCATTCGCGCCCGCACCCCCGCTTCCCCCACCGCCCGCAATAGTTCCATTGCCGACAGACATGATGGCGCGCGCGGTAGCCTTGAGATCAAGAACCGCTTCGCGGAGTGCTTTGCTGGGGATGGTGCCGGTGTTGATCGCTACGCCGCCAACGAACTGCATTTTCTCGATCACGACCACAGACTTACCGAGCTTGGAGGCCTGGATCGCGGCCTTTTGGCCGCCGGGACCGGAACCTATGACGACAAGATCGAAGTGGCGCATGGTGTTGGGTGGTGTTTGAGACGAGCGTGTGTGTGTGCAGCGCAGCAGGTAGAGAAGCGCAAAATCAACCGCGATGATTCATCGAGGATATCGACATTTCGCATGGGGCATGGTCAACCATTCTGCAAGGAGTGTGGAAGTGGTGCGGAGTCATGGGGCCGTGATGCTCACACCCCGTTCAGAGCCCGTATTCGTTCCACCGCGTGGTGACGCGGGTTCGGATTTCGTCGCTCATGCGGATGAGGGGGGGCCATTGGCGGACGGGGTAGCCCCCCACTTCCTCACCGGTGATCTTGCGTGTCGCGTCGAGGCCGATCTTTCCGCCGGCGCCCAGGCGCGAGGCGGCGTGGTCGAGGATATCGACCGGACCCTGGGTGATTTCGACATCGCGCGCGGGGTCCATGTTGGCGCAGAGGTGGAAGAGGACCGCATCGTGGTCGTGAACATCGACATCGTGATCGACAACCACGATCATCTTTGTCCACGCCATCTGCCCCGCGCCCCAGATCGAGTGCATCACGCGGCGTGCCTGAAGCGGGTATTCCTTCTTGATCTTGATGAAGGCGCAGTTGTGGAATGCGCCGAACATCGGGAGGTCGTAGTCGATGATGTCGGGGATGAGCGTGCGTAAAAGGGGCAGGAAAAGGCGTTCGGTGGCCTTGCCCATGAAGTAGTCTTCCTGCGGCGGAAGTCCGACGATCGTGGTCGGGTAGATCGGATCGCGCCGATGGGTGATGGCGGTGACCTCGAGCAGCGGGTATCGGTCGGGAAGGGAATAGAACCCTGTGTGATCGCCGAAGGGGCCTTCAAAGACTCCACCCAGTGCGCCGAGGC
Organism: Phycisphaerales bacterium; assembly: GCA_038251595.1. Classification (GTDB taxonomy): domain Bacteria; phylum Planctomycetota; class Phycisphaerae; order Phycisphaerales; family UBA1924; genus JADLCX01. The sequence goes on from JBBSBC010000006.1 coordinate 21,327, forward strand.
CGGGCTGCTGACCGTGTGCCCGCAAGGTGCGCGGATCGAACCCGATCGGGCCTGCCTCGCTGGAAACGTACCCTTCGATGACAATCTCGGAGTTGGCGGGAACATCGATCGGAACAGTGGTGCAAGGGACAAGCGGGATTGAACCACGGTTGAGAAACCCCGCGAGAAGAAGCTCGCTGATGCCGGGGGGCATGGGGGCGGTCGCGGCGTAGGGCAGCACGCTCTCGCCGCCGAGGGCGATGGCAACGGGCATTCGTTCGCCTCGGGCTTTCCAAGACCGCCAGTGGCGAGCTCCGTCGTGGTGGATGTGCCAGTGCATGCTCATGTGCTTTTTGCCGAAGAGCTGCACGCGATACATGCCGATGTTGCGGGTGGGCGGCTGGGGATTGCCGACATCATCGGCATGGATGGTGTGGATGGTGCCGAGGGTGATGTAGCGGCCGCGATGCTGGGCATTCCACTCAGGGCCGGAGGAAAGACCGGCGATACCGTCGTTGGTGGCAGCAGGGTAGCCGAGTGAGGCGAAGTCGCCATCGAGGGGCCAGCACTTGATGATCGGGAGACGGGTGAGATCAACATCGTCGCCCTTGATGACGACTTCCTGACAGATGCCCGAGCGGACTTTCCTTGGTGGAATCTTGATGAGTTCAAGCACTTCAGGGATTTTCTGGAGTTTGGCCCAGAGTGTTGGTGGAGGCTCGGGCTTAACGAGTTTGCCGAGGCGATCGGCAAGGGCTTCGAGCCCGCCGGGTGTGTGGCCACCATCTTCGCTGCACCCGAGGGCCATCTCCATGCGGCGATAACTGCCGAACTGGTTGATGAGCACGGGGATATCAGAGCCAGCCACGCTCTCGAAGAGCAGGGCTGTGCCGCCGAGGTGGTGGAAACGCGGGTCGGTTTCGCGCGTGCGAGCGGCGGGCTTGCTCGGCGCGGGAGACTTGCTGACACGGTCGGCGATCTCGGCGATTTCAAGCACGGGTGAGACGGTCGCCTTGATCCGCTTCAGCTCACCATTTCTTTCGAGGGCTTGGGCAAAGTCGCGTGTGGTCTCATACATTATGGTTCCAGAGTATGACGACCCAACCACCAACGCCGGGCGGAAAGAAGGCCATGGATTTCGCCGCGACGCGCGATTGGCCGGGGTACTTTCGCGTCATGCACGGGAAGCCCGCGCGTGAAACACTGGTCAAGGCTCTTGAGTTCCATGAGAAAAGTGGCGGAGTAGTCGAGCAGAAGCTGGCCATTGATCTGGGCTGTGGCGAAGGGCGCGACGCTTTGGAGTTGCTGAGGCGTGGGTGGACGGTCAGAGCGGTCGATTCACACGCGATGGGGATCGATATGCTGCTGCTCCGGGTCGCCGAGGAAGAGCGTACGCGGTTGCGAACCTTCGTGTCGGGCTTTGAATCCGAGGACTGGTCGCGAGGCATGGATGGCAGGATTGCCCTTGTGAACGCGAGTTTTTCGCTGCCATTCTGCGGTCCGGAAGAGTTCGATGCGGTATGGAAACGGATCGTGGATGTCATTCGAGGTGGAGGGGGCCGGTTTGCTGGGCAGTTGTTTGGTGATCGAGACACCTGGGCAACACTGCCCGACCGCACGCACCACGCCCGAGCCGCGTTGGACCGGTTGTTTGATGCGTTCGTGCTGGAAGAGTTGAGGGAAGAGGAAAAAGACGACAAAGATGCGCTGGGAAATCCCAAGCACTGGCATGTGTTTCATATTGTGGCAAGGAAGAGGTAGAGGGAGCGGATGGGGTACGGGCAGAAGTCGGTCAGCACAACGCCTTGGCCGTTTCACGTTACCATGACAAACCTATGAGCACACTTGCCAACAGCAGCAGCCCGGTCGGACGAGATTGGGCGATCAATCTCGAGCACGTCGCCAAGGTGTATCAAGGGAGATTTGGCCGGAAGAAAGTGCATGCGCTGCGGGGGATCACGATGCGCGTTCACCAAGGTGAAATCTTCGGGTTGCTCGGACCGAACGGGGCCGGCAAGAGCACCCTGGTCAAGATCTTGATGACAATTATTCGTGCGTCGGAATGCCGGGGCGTGATGCTTGGTCGGCCTGTGGGTGACAAGCCGATGCTGGCACGGGTGGGGTATCTGCCCGAGCATCATAAGTTTCCAGATTATCTTACAGGGGAACAGGTTCTTGATTTTTATGGCGCGCTCTCACTGGTGCCCCGCAACGTTCGCAAGCCCCGTGCTGCGGAGCTGCTCGATCTGGTCGGCATCAGCAAGTGGGCGACCAGTAGAGTCAAGGGTTACAGCAAGGGGATGCGGCAGCGGTTGGGCATTGCCAACGCGCTGATGAGCGACCCGGACCTTGTTCTGCTCGATGAGCCGACCGATGGTGTGGACCCGGTGGGGCGCCGTGATATTCGCGAAGTTCTGTTGCGACTACGACAGCAGGGTAAGACGGTGTTCCTGAACTCGCACCTCTTGAGCGAGCTCGAGATGGTGTGCGACCGCGTCGCAATACTGGTACAAGGCGTTGTTTCGGCGCAAGGCACCATGGATGAGCTTACGCGCGAGAGTCAGCGGTATGAGATCGAGGTGGGACCACTGGCTCGCGGGCAATCAATGGGAAGCGATCCCGCTGATGGGGAGTCGATCATGCGCGCGGTCAGCGCCATCGTCACGCGTGCGGATGCAGCTGTTCAGACTGGTCAGCCTGCAGCTCGAATCTCGGGGAAACTTGCACACACAGATGTCGCCGTCACCATTGATCGCGGACTGATCAAGGTTGCATCCGACGATGCGCTGGCGATTCAACCGCTGATCGATGCCCTACGAAGTCATGGGCAGACGGTCCGGTCTGTTCGCCCAATACGCAACTCGCTTGAGGATCTCTTCATGATGGCCGTGACCGATCCGACAACGGGCAAAATGCTGAAGCCCGGTGCTGCGGATGCGCCCTTGACGTCCCCATCCTGACCTGAGGCGGTGCGATCCGCGACCATTTGTTCCACCCCAATCATTCCCTGCGAACCCCCAACACGAACTGAGCCCCATCAGCATGATCCAGACCTATGCCATCTTCAAAGATGCCTACCGCGAACTGAACGCCAAGCGGCTGTTCTGGATCGTGGTGGGCGTGAGCGTTCTGGTGGTGGCCTTGTTTGCGATCATTGGCAATAACGACCGGGGCTTGACGATCCTCGGGTACACGATCGAGGTTCCGTTCCTTTCAACACGGGCCGTATCATCGGCTGGCTTCTATAAATTCGTTTTTTCTACTATTGGAGTGAACTTCTGGCTGACCTGGGGCGCGACCATCCTTGCCCTCATTTCAACAGCGGGCATGATTCCAGACTTTGTGGCGAGCGGTTCGATCGATATGGCGCTCTGCAAGCCGATCGGACGTTTGCGATTGTTCCTGACGAAGTACGCCGCAGGATTACTGTTTGTCGCGCTGCCAGTGCTGGTATTTTCCGCTGGTGCGTTTCTGGTCATCGGAATCAGGGGAAAATCGTGGGAGCCGAGCCTCTTTCTGGCGGTCCCGATTGTGCTCGTCTGTTTCAGCTATCTTTTCTGTGTGTGCGCATTGGTGGGGATTGTCACACGGTCGGGAATCACCGCATTGTTGGTTACGCTGGTGTTCTGGGTGCTGATCTGGGTGCTAAACGCAACAGAAGTGCAGTTACTTCAGCTCAAGCTGAACTCCAAGCGTGATATGGACCGAGACCAGACACAGATCACCCTTGTTCAGCAGGGCGTGGAGATGTTGAAGGATCGGCTCGAAGTCCTGAACGCTGCTACGCGAGGCCCGGCCGCGACCCCGAAGGCCGAGCCTTCCGCAGTACCCCCCATCGCTTCTCCTCCCATCGAAGTGGTCACGACACCCGAAGGTCTCTCGAACGAATCTTCCGGACCAAAATCGGATAATCCGCCGCGAAGAGGGCGCGCGCGGCGAGATTGGGAGCGGTTGAGCACATTGACCGAGCGCATCCGCAAATCCATGCAGCCTACCGATGATCCAGCCGAGGTTTCCCGCCGGATCGTGGAACAGGAGACTCAACTCGAGAACCTGCGCAACACGGCACTAGAAAACGCCGAATCGTTCAAGAGCCTGTCTCGTTGGCAGCAAGGGTTGTTCGCCGCCAAGACGCTCTTGCCGAAGACAGGCGAGACCGCCGATCTTTTGAAGCGATACGTCATCGACAAGGAAGACCGTGAAGGCATCCTTCAGATGATCGAAGACACGAGCGGCGAAACCTCGCCCAAAGACGTGCGGGCGGTCCTTGATTCACGGACGATCGGGTGGGTCGCGGGAACGTCGCTGGCGTTCGAGTTTGTGATACTGAGCCTGGCGTCCTGGATTTTCTGCCGGCGCGATTTTTAAGCGTGCAAGGAAGGATCGGAGAAGACGAAGAACATCGGCAGGAATGCCGATGCCATTCAGTTGTTGCCAGCGGCGATCGTGGTTCCCTGGTTGGCCCGTTGTAAAATACCATCCATCAGACCGCGTACTTCCTGAGCCATGCGTGTGTTGGGGAACTCGTTGATGATGCGCCGTCCGAGCCCCGCGGCCGTGGCCCACTGGCGATCCTGCACGGCGAGTTTGAACTGAGCGCCGAGATTCTCGCGAGCCTTGGAAATGACGCCGCGTGCGACTTCGCGGAAAGGCTCGGCATCATTCTCGCTCAAGTAGAGGTCGAGTTCCTTGAGGAGGGTCATCGCTTCCTCGACGCGCGCGGCGTGAGCGGCTTCGAGGAACCGGCGTTCGAGATCCTGCTTGTAGATTCCCCGCGCCGATTCAACCCGCTGGCGCAGATTTTCGACACGCGGCGTATCGGGATAGAGGCGACCGATACGCGCGGCCTCGCGGATCGCGACATCCCAACGTCGCTGCACGATCAGACCGTCAAGCCGCGCAATCGCGTCGGCCACGCGGCGTTCCTGAATTTCGGATCTGGCCAGATCGATACGGGCGCGGAACTCTTCGGCATCGGCTCGATAGCCGAATCGTTCACTGAGTTCTTCGCAGAGCACCATCGCGGCATCCCAGGCCTGAGACTGAATGTCCTCTTCAATTGCCCGGCAGAGCAGGTTGCGCTCGGTCTGACGATTGAGCACGCGGCGTGCATCGTCCGAGAGAGCAGACTGGTCGCGAAGCAGTCGGATTGAATCCGTCATGCTCTCAACACGTCGGCTGAGCAGGTCTTCACCAGCGCGCCGGATCCGCATGTGCCAGAGCACAGGTGCCGCGACAAAGACCAGCATACCGCCGACAAGCCCAGCGACGAGAAGATACGGGCGGAAGATCTCTTTCACGTCGCCAAGCCCGGTGCCGAAAAGGATCAGCCCCACGCTCAGGGTCAATGGAAGAATCACATCAAGCACCACCCCGACAAGCGCGCCGCTCCCACCTGTCCTGCGCCGCGCGGCCGCGAGGGTGAGTTGTTGGTTCATGTTTGAGTTGTCCGGTTGAGCCTGCATGAAAGGGTCTCCAGGTAGCAATCGACTCCCGACATCGCTTCGTACACTATCGATTGATCGGCAAGGATCTGTGCTAACCGTATTATCGTCGGAACGTGGTACGTCTGCGCAAATCAACTAAGTTGAGGAACACATGCAATCCAAACAGACAACGAATACCCCTCGCATTCATACCGTTTCGCTCGGTCCCTACAAGACCAACTGCTACGTGGTCACGCACGAGGGAAGCACCGACTGCTGGATCGTGGATGCAAGCTATGACCCCTCGGAGCTTATCAAGTGGGTTGGCAACGAGGGTTTCGAGCCAAAGGCCGTGATGCTCACGCACGCCCATGAAGACCATATTGCCGGACTATTCGAGGTGGCGAGAGCCTTCCCTGATGCTGAGATCTGCATACACGAAGCTGAGCGCGAATGGCTGAACGATCCGATGCTGAACCTCTCAGCCCTGAGCGGGGTGCCCATCACCGGCCCCGAACCGACGAGGTTTTTGCAACCTGATGAGCAACTCACGCTTGCGGATCAATCGTGGAAAGTTCTCTACACGCCCGGCCATTCACCGGGTGGGATCGCTCTCTACCACGCGCCCTCGGCAACAGCGTTCGTTGGTGATACGCTGTTCGCAGGCGCGGTCGGTCGCAGTGACTTTCCCGGCTCAGACACCGCAACGCTTGCACGGTCAATCCGCGACAAACTCTACACCCTGCCCGACCACACACGGATATTTCCGGGGCACGGTCCGCCATCCACCATCGGACACGAGAAGCGTACGAACCCGTTCGTTCGCCCGTTGATGTGAATGTCAAACGAAACGACCCGCGGCGAAATGGCCGCGGGTCGGAGTGGTCGACGGATGAATAACGCTGCCGAATCAGGACCGATGCCTACGGGTTAAGTTGATCGCCACTGGTGACGGCAGCGCCGGTCTGCTGCTCAACTTTGGCGAGCATGGCGCGGATTCCCTGCGAGTTGGGGTTGCGCTCGGCCGCGCTCTGAAGGCTGGCCCTTGCATCGAAAGGGCGGCCGAGATCCTGCTGGATCATGGCGCGAAGAACGTACGGAGCGGCATCATTGCCGCAGCGCTTGATGGCTTCGTCGGTTGCGGCCAGCGCATCCTCTGAGCGGCCCTCGAGTCGATGCGACATGGCCTTGAGGGTGTAGCCCTCGTGACGATTGGGCTGAAGCGATGTTGCACGCTGGGCAGACTGGCGAAGGTGCGCCTTGTCCTTCAGCACAACGCAGACATTGCCAAGCTCGACCCACGAGCTGAAGTCGCGTGCGGCCTCCTTGTCCGCTGTAAGTTCGAGGAGAATCGAGCGTGCTTCGACAGGGCGATTGGTCGCGACCAGACACTTGGCCCGCAGAGCCTTGAAGTCGCGTCGATCAGCGGTCAGGGGATTTTCGAGCAGACGGTTGAGCGAGAACTCCGCATCTGCAAAGAGCCCGGCCTTGTGCTGCGACTGGGCCAGATCCTCAAGAATCGCCACATCGTCGGGAGCCAGCAGCAACGCTTCGCTGAAGTACTGGGCCGCGCCCTTGTGATCGTTGCGGAGCTGCGCTATGTGACCGAGCGACTGACGCACCGCCGCGTTGTACTCGAACGTCGCCTTGCGCGAGGCGAGGAGCTGCTCGGCCTGATCCAACTGACCAAGCTGAACCAGCATCTCGCTCGCGGCCACCACATACTGCGGATTGGCAGGATCGAGATCGGCCGCCTTGTTGTAGCGTGTCAGGGCATCGCTGGGCTGGTTGAACTGCTCGTGAACGATGCCGAGGTAGTACTGCGCATCAACATTCTTGTCATCGAGCTTTTCTGCGGTAAGCAGCGACTCGCGTGCCTCTTCAAGCCGACCCTTCTCGATGAGGATCCTTCCCTTGAGGATGTGCGACTTGGTGACATTCGGGTTGATCGCAATCGATCGATTCACCGTCTTGAACGATTTCTCAAGATCGCCCGCGAGGAACTGCTGCTGAGCCATCTGCCACTCGGTACCGCTCTTGAGCACGGCCATGCGCTCTTGGGCCTGCGAGATGTGCTCTGACGTATATTCACCGTGCTTCTGGCCGCAACCAGCGCCAAGCGCCGCAACCGCGGCCAAGCAACATACCCCGGCCAATCGGCCGAGGCATGACGGGTTCATCGTGACGATGCGAGAAAGACGGGACAGAGGGGACAACATGCCTGATTGCTCCGTATCGGAAAGCGGTTCTTTGTTTGATCCGCGGCCGGCCAACTCGGCCGGCCGCGTGCGCTACTGAACGTTGTCCCCCACCCGTGAGTCACGTTTGATCGATCACTTGTTCGTATCAGGCCCTGCACTCGCGGTGGTGGTCCCGCTGGCGGACTGCGACTGCGCCTGCTTGATTGCCTCAAAGGGTGAGAACCCAAAGAGGGCCTGCCAACCGGTCTCATCAAACTCGGTGGGCGTGAGCTTCATCGACACCGGCTCGTTGGTCGCATCAACCTGCTGGGGCTGCTGAGGATTCACAACCGGATTGGTGGTGGTGTTGGTCTCACCATTGCGGGGCAGCGGCTTGTCGCTCGCATCAAAGCCCGCGGCCCAGAGCTGCGAGGTCTGGGGATTGAAGACCCAGCCGTAGTTGGTGTGGAAGGTGTTGTCGGGCTTGTTACCGAGCACGACGCGGGTCGCGTTCTCGCCACCAACGTACTCGTTGCGCGGGGCCTCGCGGATCATCTTCGATTCAACGAAGCTCTCCCATCCGTTGCCGGTGCTGGCGGTCGCGCCGAGCGGCGGTATGTTCTTCTCGTTCATCAGGCTGTAAAGCTCGATCTGGCCGCGAAGGTTCGGGAGTGACAACTGCACGCTCTTGACAGCCGCCTTCTCGGGCATCGGCAAGGCCGTCGCCGCGGTGGCATCGTGGATGCTTGACGGCGTGCTCTGATTCACACCTGAGGTCGTGGTGTTGCTGGCGAGCGTCTGGCTTGCGGTTGTGATCATGGTCTCGTTGGATGAGGCACCCGAGTTGCTCATCGCGTTGCTGTTGACGCTGTTGAACGAGTTGGTGTTTCCCTCGTTGCCGGGGGGAAGATCCATGCTTGCCGAGAGCGCGGCATCGAGTGATGAGCCCGTATCGGAGTTCGCGATGGTCGTCGTGCTCGGGCTCGTGTTGTTGAAGACACCGGCGGGCGACGAGGGCGAGGGCTTGCTCGGCTCGCGGGGAATATCCCAGTGACCCTTGGGCTGAAGGTGCTCGGGAGGAGTGGCCGCGGGCGTAATCTGATTCAAACGATCAGACTTGTCGGAGCCATACACCTCGTCGAGCATGCTCGGGTTGCCCCAGTGCTCGCGCTCGCCGGTGATGCGCTCGCGGAGACGGAAGGCCTCTGGCTGGTTGGGCTTGAGTGAGAGCGAACGCTGAATCTTGTGCAGAGCTTCCTCAAGCTTGCCTTCGCGGGCCAACCGCTCGGCCTCAACGTTGAGGGCGCTGGTCATGCGGTCCTGGCTCCAGGGCAGCAGGCCCTGACGGCTACCCGCACGGAGCCGCTCGATATCCGCACCCGCACGGTCAGCGTGCGTAGAGATCATCGTGTCGGTCACGATGCTCGGCGTGATCAGGAAGATGATCTCGGCACGGTTCGTGGTGTCTTCGTTGCCACGAAAGGCGTTGCCGATGATCGGCAGATCGCCGAGGAACGGCACCTGGCGCCGTGTAAACGTGGTGCTCTCGGTGAACAGCCCGCCGAGTACGATCGTCTGGCCGTCTTTGACGTTCACGTTCGTGACAAGCTCTTGCGTGACTTCGTCGGGAATGGTCACGGCTGCGCCGTTGGCATCCGTCACGGTACGGATCTCGGCGGCCGAGACCTGCGGCTTCAGTTCCATGCGGATCTCACCCTCGCTCGAGACGAACGGGCGGAAGTAAAGCTGGGTACCGGTGTCAAGGAACTCAACCGACTGCGTCGTGCTCGTCTCGGTCGAAGTCGTGTTGAGGTACCCGACCCGCTTGCCGACCAGCACGCGGGCGGGCTGACGGTTGAGCGCGAGAATCTTGGGGTTCGACAGGATGGTCGTGTCTGTCACCTGGTCGAGCAGACGCAGGAAGACCGAGATATCGCTCGACACAACGCCGAGCTTGAAGGTGCCGGGGCCGGTCGTGTTGCCGGGGTTGCTCGTCGCGGCGACGCCTTTGTTGTCGGAGGGCGAGAGGCCCTGACCTGAACCGCCGGTGCCGCCCTTGATGAGGTTGTTGGCCGCGCTCAACGGTCCACCGATGGATGCGAAGTCGAGGAAATCAACATCGCCAATGACCGAGAAATCGACACCGAAGGCGTTGGCCTCGTTGAGGGCGGTCTGAAGAATCGTTGCCTCGACGAGCACCTGCGCAGGGCGGGTGTCGATCTGCTTGACGAGGTCCTCGATCGCGCGGATGTTCTCTTCAAAGTCGATCACGACGAGCGTCGCGCCGAGCGCGTAGCTGTCGGCACCAACGGGTGCCTTGTCGCCGATCGAGAAGTCTTTGGTCTTGTTGTTCGTGCGGATCTCGCCCCCGTCCTTGCTGAGCATCGGGGTGACAAACTCTTTCGCATCGTCGGCGTTGAGGTAGTTGAGCTTGATGACTTTGGCAACGCGCTTCTTCAGCGAGGCCTCGATCTGCTTGTACTCCTCCTGCGTGTAGACATAGATGAAGTTGCCGTTGGTCATGTACGTGAAGCCGTTCACGTGCAGGATCGCGCTCATCGCTTCATCAAACGTCACACCGTACAAGGTCGCGGTGACCTTGCCGTTCACGTTCTTGCTCGCGATGATGTTCTTCTGTGTCTGGATAGACAGCAGCTCGAGCACGTTCGAGAGTTCCTCATCCTTGACGTGGAGATCAACCGTGTTGTGCTCGCTCACCTTGACCTTCGCATCGCCACCCTCCTTGGTGGCGGGTGCGGGCGCGGTCTTCATCGGGTTCCGCAGCTCGGGCTGTGCTGGCTGGGCATAGACCCATGATGGCGCCGCCAGGCTGAACACGGCCGCAGCGCTCGCGGCCAGAGAAAGCCGACCGGCGACGGAAAGAAGCTCGCGGGCTGTACGTGAACGCTTGCTGGCCATGGGTACTGTCTCCGGGGTCGTGAGGTCGTGCGGGATGTTCCGGACGACGCGGTTGTGGACCGTTTCAGGTATGGCCCCGCCTATTCAGCGTGGCCGCCTCGAAATGTCGTCATACGGCGCCCAACACTTTGGGAAAGCTGGGGATGATGTGGAAGAAACGGACATTTGCGCGTTCCATGACCCTCATGCGGGGTGGGCGGGGAGGGTGAGTCCGATATCCCATGGTCCTTCTTCGCGTTGCGCAAAAACAAACAGGACGCCGGGCCAATGCCCGGCGTCCTGTCACAATCAGCGTGAAATCTACTCAGTTATCGTCGCCACCGGCGGGTGCCGGTGAGTTCGTGCCCGTGCCGTTGCACGTTCCATCCGGACGATCACAGCACTTCTTGTACTTGCGACCACACCCCAGCGGGCATGGGTCGTTTCGTCCATACCGCTTCTCGGACTTGACCACCGACGCGGCCTTCGGAGCCGATCCTGCTGTACCTGCACGCTGCGCAGCATCAAGATCACGTTGAGCGCGCTCACTCATCGGGGTCGGGGCCGTGCCCAACGAACTGATGGGAACATCAAAGCCCGGTCCGGCAATCATGCCCGCCGCGGGCGCACTTGCCGCAGCGGGCGCGGCGGCTGGTGCCGATGAAGCGGCACCATTTGCAGGATTCGCCACCACTGGCGCAGCGGCCGGGCGTGGCGCGGGCGGGGTGTAGAGATCCGCGGAGGACCCGGATGACTGGACGGGTGCCCGAACCTGCGGAGGCAGGGGCCTGGGCTGGGGCGGCTGGGCGGGGCTGAGCCGAACCTTGAAGATGTAGTCGGTGACGCGCTCTCGCACCTGCTCGGACATGCCCGTGAACATTTTGGAACCCTCGCGCTTGTACTCGATGCGCGGGTCCTTCTGGCTGAACGCGCGATAGCCGATCGAGTCGCGCAGCTTCTCCATCTCGTACAGGTGATTCTTCCAGAGATCGTCGAGGGTATCGATGAGGATTGTTCGCTCAAAGTACAGAAGCTCCGCCCGCAACACCGACTCGACCCGCGATCGAATGGCATCTTCATGCTCTTGACCCACCAACCGCTTGAGATTCTCGGGCGGCTGCGCCTTCAGTTCGTTCGTGAACCATTGCGCGAGTTTTTCACTATCCTGAATGGCCAGTGCCTCATTGATGCGCTGCTCAAGCACGCCCTCATCAACAAACTTCTCGCTCGCATCCTTGAGCTGGTCTCGCGCAGCCTGCGGACCCTTCTGATTCAGAATCGCGGGTGTCCAGCCGAGCTTGTACCGATCGTTGGCCCATGAGCAGAGCTGCTCGAACGCCGCGATCGGGTTCTGCCGCGCCATCGACATCGTCGTGTTCATCATGAACTCGGGCGGGAACTCGCGTTCCTTCTTCCTGTAGAGTTCCTCAGCCTTGCCGACGATCAGTTCTTCAACTTTGCTGTTGCCATCGACCGCCGCACGCTGAACCGCTTCGAGCTCGAGCTTGATCTCGAACTTCTGATCCGCCCACTTGATCAGTTCCTCCACGCTGTAGGTCTTCTCAGCAAACCTGGCCAATCCGTCGAGGTTTGCGGTCTCGATACGCTTCTGACCCGCGGTCATCAGTGCTTCCTCAACCGCCCTGCGCCCTGACTGACCTTTCTTGCGGATATCCTCGGCGTTCAAGTCGGCGCCAAAGTGGGCCTTGGCCCATGCCGCAAGACCTTCAACGTCGAAGTCCACCTCGACTTCGCTCCCCTCGTGCGGCATGTATTCGCCGAGCGTGACGGCCACCGTTGAGCGGATCTCATCGCGTGCATCCGCGCGAATGCGGCGCTCCATCTCGTTGAGATCCATCCCGCGAAGCCGGTCCGGGAAGATCGAGACATCGAGCGTCTGCTTGACGTACTCGCTGGCGCATTGCGCGGCGTAATCCTTGTCAAGATACTGCGCAACCGCATCGGTCACGGTCTCGTGGATGTAGTCGAAGATCAGGCCGCGAACGTTCCGGCCTTCGAGCACGCGCTGCCTGAGCCCATAGAAGTGCCCGCGCTGATGCTCCATGATCTCGTCGTACTCCAGAATCTGCTTGCGGCCCTGGAAGTTGCGTTCTTCGACCTTGCGTTGCGCGCGCTCAACGCTCTTGGAGAGCATCGGGTGCTCGATCGCATCGCCTTCCTTCATGCCAAGCGTTGAGAGGATCTTCATTGTCCGCTCGCCCGCAAACATCTTCATCAGGTCATCATCAAGACTGACGAAAAAACGCGACGAGCCATTGTCTCCCTGACGTCCGCACCGCCCACGCAGCTGATTGTCGATGCGTCGCGATTCGTGCCGCTCGGTGCCGATGACGTGCAGACCACCGAGCGATTCCACCGAGTCGAACCAGTCGATGCGGTGCAGCAGAAAGCGACCATGATCGTCGAGCGACTGCCGGAGTTCGGAAGCCGACATGCTCTCGATCCGCCGCGGCGAGACCCACGTGTACTTCAACGCCCAGTGCCGGAGGAGTTTCAACTCCAGATCGACAAAGGCCATTTGCTCAACATCACGCTTGGGAACATCCAGCTCGCCCGAGCCGATCTTGCGATAAACGTTCTCTCGCAGTTGCTCAACGGTCATATCCGCACGAAGCTCGCGGCTGGCGATGCCCCGCCGCAACCAATGGTCCATCAACTGCTCGCGCGTGCTGCGGCCGAGCTTGATATCTGTGCCGCGACCGGCCATGTTGGTCGCGATCATCACCGATCCGAGCTGGCCCGCGCCCTCGACGATATCGGCCTCGCGCTCGGCGTACTCGGGCTTGGCGTTCAGAACCTCATGCTTGATGCCGTGCTTCTGCGTGAGCATCTTGCTCAGGGTCTCGCTGCTTTCCACGCTGGTGGTGCCGACGAGGATCGGCCGCCCGACATCGTGAAAGGCCTTGATCTCATCGACGATGAACGACCACTTGTCCTTGCCGACAAGGAACATGAGATCGTCATAATCATTGCGCACCACCGGCACGTTGGTCGGAATCGCGACCACATCAAGCCGGTAGATGTCGTGAAACTCCTGCGCCTCGGTGTCGGCCGTGCCGGTCATGCCGGCCAGCCGCTTGTACATCTTGAAGAAGTTCTGGATGGTGATCGTCGCGACCGTCTGCGTCTCCTGACGGATCGGCACACCCTCTTTGGATTCACACGCCTGGTGCAAACCATCCGACCACTGACGCCCGATCATGGCGCGCCCCGTGTTCACATCGACAATGACGATGCTCGGTTCCATCCGCCCGGTCTGCGGACTCTCGGTCTCTCGAATGATGTAGTCGCGGTTAAGCTGATACACCACATGGGCACGAAGTGCCTGTTCCAGCAGGTGCGGCAGATCCATGTTGTCGCCGACATAGAACGATCCGACGTTCGCGATGCGCTGGGCCTCGGCGATGCCGTCATGCGTCAGGTGCGACTGCTTGCGGTCCATCTGGATTTCGTAATATTGCATGTGGCGCAAACGCTCGGCCTCGAGCCCCGGCAGGTCGGCCTTGGCCCGCTTGAGCTGCTCCTGCATGGCGGGGATGTTGGTCTTCTCACGCGCGTTGCGGATGTCACCCTCGATACCCTTGATCAGCCGCTGGCAGTGCTGAACCTTGTCATCGCACACCTGCCACGGGCGTTGCTTCTCAACCAGTTGCAGCGCGATGCGGTTCGCCAGCTCGTAGCGAGGCGCATCATCGTGGGCCGCGCCCGAGATGATGAGCGGCGTTCTCGCCTCGTCGATCAACGTCGAGTCAACCTCGTCAACAATCGCGAACTGTCGGGCTTTCTGCACCTGCTGCTCGGTCGCTCGCTTCATGTTGTCGCGCAGATAATCAAACCCGAACTCGCTGGTGGTCCCATAGACCACATCACACCGGTACATGTCCCGCTTCATCTGCTCGGGCTGCATGTGCATGGGGTGGATCGCGCCAACCGTAAGCCCAAGCGCGTGAAAATAGGGGAATGTCCAGTCGCGGTCGCGCTGCACGAGATAGTCGTTCACCGTCACAACATGGACCTTCAGGCCCTCGATGCACGCCAGAAAACACGCGAGTGGACCGACGATCGTCTTGCCCTCACCGGTTTTCATTTCCGCGATCTTGCCCTGATACAGAACCATGCCGCCGATCAACTGCACATCGAAGGGGCGGGCACGGAACGGGGGCTTGCTCAGCTTGTTGATCTCACGGATGGCATCGTACAACTCGACCGCAACATCAATCTGATAGTGGCCGGGCTGTGCCTGCTCACACCCCAGAAACTGCCCTGTCGGCGGCGCGGGCGGAAGGGCATCCATCTCCGCGAGCGTGCGCTCATAAAGATCGAGCATCGCTGGCGAGAGCTTCGACTTCTCAAACTGCTCTCGGTACTTCGGGTTGAACACATTCCGAAGCCCGACGGCGCGGTCCATCGCCTCTCTGGCAACCGCAAAGGCATCTATCAGCAGGTCCGAGCCACTCTGCCCCTTCTCAATCCGCGCTCTGAACTCAACAACTTTCTCCTTGATCTGCGTATCCGTAAGTTTCCGAATGGCCGGTTCCTGCGCGTTGATCGCCGAAACCCGCTGCGTGTACTTCTTGACGAAGCGATCGTTCCGTGTTCCAATAATCAGATTCAGCAGGGGTTCGATGAGCGGGATGCCCTGCTTCATGGTGCCTTGAGCCATGGACGTGATCTTTCAAAATGACGGGCCGCCGTGGCGGCCGCGCCGTTGGAATCGTGTTGACCGGATCCACGCAGAACTCTGCGCGATCGGTTCGCATCAATGTTGGTGTGGTATTGAAACCACCTGATACAGCCAGAGCGGAAGTTGCCTGTGCAACAACACTTCACATGGCCGATCAACTCCCCGACGAACTACGCCTTCATGCGCGTGGCGGCGGAAGATTCAGCAACGC
>JBBSBC010000007.1:0-35524 GCA_038251595.1 Phycisphaerales bacterium
GGTCGAAAGCCCCGCTGGCCAACTGCTGCTTGCCTGAATCAAACGTTTGATATCTGCGGCTGCTGGTGATCTCCATACGGCGCGTGGTGCCATCGGAAAGATCGATCTCAAGGGCCGCGTCGAATCCGGACACAGTGCTGCCGTAGGTTCGTACCTGGTCGAGGATGAGTGTGCGGTATGCGCCGGAGGCAGGCCGGAAGGTGGTGGTGATGATTGTCGGCGCAGCGGACGCAGCGAATGCAGACCCGATGTTGGCGCTCACAACGATCATCGCGAACCCGAGCGTGACCAAGAACAGGTAGGTCAGGCCAATGATCGCGCCCCAGATGCCGCCACGACGGCGCATTTCCATCGCGCGAGTCGCGATGCCCACAACCCGCCAGTCGGACCCGCACTCAGGGCAGTTGAAGACCGAGAGGCCCGCGACCGGATACTTGCACCGCTCGCACGAAGGAACCGGAACACTTCTGCGCGGCGGGGTAATGGTGAGCACAATGGCGCGGATGGCCATAGCCATGAACACAATCACGATCGTGAGTGGAACGAGCCAATACGCGAGGAAGAACATGCCCATCCGAGTAATGTACATTGAAAGATCGGTCTTGGTTTGGGTAGACTTCTCCGTAGAGACGCGGGTACGAACACGAATGATGGTCGGAACGACAGATCCAAACTCGCCGAGAAGATCGTCATCGGGACGCCGGCGTTTGCTGCTGGCCTGATCACGGGTTTTGCGGGATTTCAGGCGATGACCGAGGGCAAGTCTGAATACTCACGCGGTTGTCCATAGGCGCTGGCCAGGCGTGCAGGATGAACCCGCGAGAATCTGCGCAATGGGCGGGAGATCTGCGGGTTACCTACCATTCAGACCAATGACCCCACGCCGCCCAACCCGTCAGATTTCCGTTGGTGATTCCCGCGTCGGTATCGTGAAGATCGGGGGCGGATTGCCGCACCGAGATGGCACACCCACCACGCCCGCGCCGATCTCGGTGCAGACGATGACGGCGGGCTATACGCACGATATCGATGCGTGCGTGACGGAGATCAACCGGCTGGCCGCGGCGGGCGCGGACATCGTCCGCGTGGCGGTGCCTGAGAAGAAAGATACCGAGGCGTTGAAGGAGATCCTGCCGCGTGTGCAGGTGCCGATCGTGGCGGATGTTCACTTCCACTTTCAGCGCGCTCTTGAGGCCGTGGAGTCGGGCGTTCACAAGATCAGGTTGAACCCCGGCAACATCACCGACCGGGCGCAGGTGATCGATGTGATCCAGGCGTGCAAGGCGAAGAACCTCCCGATCCGCATCGGCGTGAACGAGGGTTCGATCATCGAGCGCAAGGACAAGCAGAAGCGGATGAAGGAACTCGGGCAGATCTTCAACGATCACAAGCACGGGTACCTGCTCGCGATCATGATCACGAAGCTCGAAGAGTATCTCGATATCTTTTACGAGCAGGACTTTTATGATATCACGATCAGTGCAAAGAGCATGGATGCGGCGATCGTGCTCGATGCGTACAGCGAGATCAGCAAGCGGTTCGATCATCCTCTGCACCTCGGTGTGACGCACGCCGGGCCGAAGGAGACAGGGACCATCCGCAGCGTGGTAGCGCTCGGTGGACTGCTGATCGGGGGCGTGGGCGACACGGTGCGCATCAGTTATGCCAATGACCCGATCTATGAAGTTCAGGATGGGCTTGAGCTTTTATATGTGCTGGGTTTGCGCGAGCGCAAGGGTGTGGACCTGATCGCGTGCCCGACGTGCGGGCGCATTCAGGTCGATCTTTTCACGCTGGTACAAGATGTACGCAAGCAGTTGCAGGTGATCGAGCTGCCGCTCAAGGTGGCGGTGATGGGCTGCATTGTCAATGGACCGGGCGAGGCTGAGGGCGCGGATGTCGCGGTCTTTGCCGGTGACCGTCGCGGCATCATCTACGTGCAAGGCGAGAAGGTCGCGAACGTGACCGAAGAAGAAATTCTGCCGCGACTGGTGGAAGAGTGCCGGGCATTCGAGGCCAAGGTGAAGCGTGGTGAGGCCAAGCTGGGCGAGAAGAAGGTGGACATCATTCCTCCCGACCCAATCGGTGAGCTGGGGAGCGGGATTGCGAAGATCGCTGGTGGGAATGTCGAGAAGCGATCAAAGGTCGGGATCGGCGCGGGCGCGGCCGCTTTGACCGTTAGGCGCACTTAACCTCGTGCCTGTTTCTCAAACTGATCAGCGGGAATGGAATCCGCACCGGCGCATCGATACGAAGTAGCAGCCAATGAAGCAGTGGCCGATGAAGCAATGGCCAATGAAGCGGTGGCCGATGGCGAGGCTGTGGTGTGTGCTGGCCTTTGCGTGGGTGGCCATCGTGGGTGGGTGCGGTGCGCGTGGGCCGGTGAATCCATCATTTGTTCTGGATATCGATTCGGCGCGATCCGACATCAAGGCGATGCGTCTTGACCGAAAGACCTCGGTGCGACCGGTGGTGGTGATCGGTGGATTGCTTGATCCGTTGAACATCGCATCGGCACAACTGGGCGATCGGCTGACGGTGATGCTGAGTGAGGGGTCGCAGCCGGTGGTTGTCGGGCTTGTCGGTGCGAACACCATGAAGGCTTGCCGCGAGCGCGTGGTGGAAATGGTTCAGGCACGCTGGCCGAGCGACGATCCATCGGAAACGCTGGACGTGGATGTGGTGGGATTTTCACTTGGCGGTGTGGTGGGACGCGACGCGGCGATTGCCCGCGAGGGCGAGCGCCGGTTGAAGGTCGTTCGGATGTTCACGATCTGCTCGCCGCACATGGGCAGCGGGATGGCGCAGATACCCACGACCGATGCGCGAGTTGTGGCGATTCGATCAGATTCAGAGTTTCTTTCGCGGCTCGATCATGAGCGACAGGAAGGCCGGGCCGCGTATGAGCTGTATTGCTACACACGCTTGGATGATGGGATTGTTGCCCCGGAACTGGCCGCGCCACGAGATTTGAGACCGTGGTGGGTTACCAATCTTCCGCTGGAACGGTCGCACGGAAATGCCCATAAAGACGCGAGGATTCTGGCCGACATTGCCCGGCGACTGCGTGATGAACCGGCGTATGCGACTATGCCGCCCGCGCCGCTGCCGGAACCATGACCGAGGGTGAGCGTACGAGGAATGATGCTGATGCCGCTGGGGTTGGAGATGCTGCTGGAAGTGCCGCGTGCGGATGTGGCGAGCGGCATCAGCATTGCGGAGGCCGATGCTGAACTGCGACGGATGCGCGGCCAGCCGATTGGGGTCTCTCGCCCGGTGGTGACGCTGGCGGGGTATCGGGCATGGGCGGTGATGCCGCGGAGCGTGGCGCGCGAACTCAGCCGTTTGACCGGCGCACCGATGGAGCGCTTTGCCGCGGTGAGTTATCCGTGGAAGACCGACTTTGCACGGATCGCGGCGGATGTTGTTGCGACTGTTGAATCGCGCTGGCCGAGCGATGATGCCGAGTGGACCGTGGAGGTTGATGTGGTGGGTGTCTCGATGGGTGGGCTGGTGGCGCGGGCGGCGGCGATGGGCGGGGTGTTCGGGCAATCACGCGGCACCAAGCGGCTGCGGATTGCGAGGCTGTTCACACTGGCCACACCTCACCTTGGGGCGAAACTGGCTAGACGCATTGCACCCGATCGAACCGCACGCGACATGAAGCCCGGATCATCGTTCCTGCACACGCTCGATGATGCCCTGATGGATGCGCCGTACGAGCTGATCTGTTACGCTCGGCTGCGCGACTCATGGGTCGGGGCAACGCGAACCGCGCCAGAAGGGCATGGTGTGCGATGGGTCAATGGGACGCGGGCGGTTGGGCACCTGACGATCACGCAGGATCGGCGCATTATCATGGACATTGCCAAGAGGTTGCGAGGCGAATCGGGATTGCTGCGTGAAGGGCTGGCGCCTCAGGATTGAAGGTGAGGGGTGCCGCGTGCAACGACGGTGCCGCCCCCACCTGTGCCATTACCGTTCAATGTGCCTTGGTCTTCTTCTTGGCCTGGCGCTTGGCGGCCTTGATCTGCTGATCGATCGCGCTCGTGATTGTGCCGCGAATCTGCTTGACATCCTTGCTGCTGAAACCGGCGGCTTTCAGGTCGAGGGTGATGGCATCGGTCCATTGCACACCGGTCTCTTTGAAGCCGAGATCGCTGATGCTCTTTTCAAGTTCGGCCATGTGGCCGCCGCCGTAGATGATGCCGATGGTGTTGAGCTTCGGCTCGGTTTCGAGGGCCTGTTTGAGGTCGGCGATGACGACGGCGTTGCGGTCTTTGATAATGACTTCCATGGCTCCGGCGAGGCTGCCCGGCGCAATGGCGAGGAGATCATCGGCGTGGCTCATCATTTCCATGAGCGCGATCTTTCCGTACACCTGGGCGCTCGGGAAGAACTTGATAAGGCCAAGCACCATTTTGGCAAGGTTGGCCTGAAACCCCGAGCCATCGAGCATCTTGAAAAGCTCGTCGGCGTTTGCGCCGCCTTTGGACATGCGATCTTCGATCTGATCGACCGACAAATCACTCGAGCGCCAGTTGGGCTTGGTGTGGTCCATCTCATCAAGTTGGAAGACCAGGCCGAGTGCCGAGGCCATCTGCTGCTGAAGTCCCTGCGACTCTCCGGCCTTGGGGATCTCTGATGCTTTGAGTGGCTCTTGCTGAGTGAGCAAAAGATCGGCTGCCGCGGCATCACCGCCGGGGGCACCGTCGGATCCGAGACTGGTCAGTTCAAAGGTGTGCTTGGTCGCGGGAACATTGGCTGCTGGGAGCTCGGGCAGGAGCATGTATTGAAGCGGCCGATCCCAGGCATCTACAAGGTTGGCCTTCACGAGGTCGGAAAGACGTTCAGAGGCTTTGGTGGTGAGTTCGTCAAGATTGTTGGGGAGCGTGCCATGCTTGCTCTTGTGCAGATTGATGGCCACGGCGAGAAAGCGGATGCGACGCTTGGTCGTGTTCGATTTGGCCTCATCGGACCCGGCATCGAGATCAAACTCGGCACGCCCACCGCCGGGCGGACGGACACCCTCGAAGAGAACCAGGTCGAGGACATCGAGCCTTTGCTGCATTGCTTTATAGAACGACCGATCAGCAATATGCACCATCGCGGCGAGTGAGAGGGTTCGATGGTCCGCTTCGCGCTTGAAGGTGCGTGTTGCAAGCTGCATGGTGAGCACTTCACCATCCTGCGATTCCTGTGAGCGAAAGTATCGCGGGGACTCGGGCGCGGGCTGAGCCACGGAGGCTGGAGCTGTGAAGGCAAGGCTGACAAGGGTGAAGAGGGCGAGAAGCCGAATGCGGTTGTACATGGAAGTTCCTGTGGTGATGAGAGCGATGATGATGGTACCGGCAAGCCGGGCGGGTGCGGCAGTCAAACAGAACGTGAACTTGGTGTAAAGCCACGCACCGAGACGGGCAGGGAACCGTGGGATGACCAATCGCGAATGGGTGGTCGGAACTTTGTGGGCGGATCGCATGGGGCGCGGTGGGGTAGGCAATTGCGCACTCGTCGGCTTTCCACTACCTATTGTGGGTGGGTCTGTGTAGTTCTGTACATATTGTGCAAAATTCCGATGAAGTTCTTCTTGAATCTGCTCTCAGAATATTGCACAATGCGTCTGTTACGGTCCCGCTCGGCCGGCGGCGTTCGCCGGGTAGTATTTTATTTGTGTGAAGATGGGCGGTTTTCGCTTCCAAGATCGAAGCGTTGCGAGCTCCGATCGGCCAAATGCAATCTGCGGCAGTGGTGCCTCGGGTTGTTGTGAGGACGATCAGCGACGCCGGAATGAGACATGAACCTCCTGACACGTTTGAACAGTCTGCAAACTTTCCAACTTCTGCTCTATCGAAAGGCCCTCCATCCGGAGTTGTTCAACCTCAAGGCTCGAAGAAGTCTGAAACATGCGGACTATGAGCTTGAAGCCTGGGTGATTCCGGGCGGGCATGTGATGCGGTTTCAGCACAACGGCTTTTGCGCATCAGAACTTGTGACTGATCAGGATGGCGGCGTACCGGTCGATGCGGCCGTGACGAGCTTTCTGTGTGCAGGGGAGCACGAGTTTGATCACAAGTTCAACGCTGAAGGTGTTCACTACATGACGAGTGTGCAGACTGAGACGCTGAGCGAGAACCTTTACGCCGCGACGTACGACGAAATGCAGGAATTTTCCAAGGAAACCGGCGCGTTGCTGCATCGATGGAACGAAGTGGATGGTCGGCGGAACATGTCGATGCTGGATGTGCAGAGGTTGGCGAAAGAGGTCCATGCACAGTCGTACCACCTGATGGCCCACGGGGGTGTGGTGGTGCGGACGCAGACGATCTTTGAACATCGCTAGTGCGGGTGCTGCCTCAAGCCCGTCGGTGGCTGGTGAAGTTGGCCAATCGGTTGGTCGATGGCTATTGTTGCATTCGGACGACCACGCATGATGTGCCACCGAAACACCAACCCGGCCCGTCGAATTACCAAGCCCCGCTGAGGCTTGGCCATCGTCGATCTGCTTGCAACGTGCGAAAGCCACGTGCGAGGGATGGGGTGGCCGGGTGATCGACGGGGCATTTGATTGGGCCATTCGCGCGGCCTGACACTATCTCGGCGCGTCGTAGATGCACCGGACCCGTACTATCCGAAACTGCACTGAACACCATCGTGTTTGCCGCGATCGCGGCGGGCGCGTGAGGATTTTCGACCATGGACTCAACCGTGAACCGCCCGCCAGCCCCCCCCGTCCCCTCCACCAATCCGGCCACTCTAACTGAGAGCAGCGTGGCCAGCATCGCCGCGGCCACGAAGGATGGCGCGGGCAGCAAGTATCGTGCGACGCTGAACCTGCCCAAGACGGGCTTTGCGATGAAGGCCAACCTCGTGCAGAACGAGCCGGCCAGCCTGAAGCGCTGGCAGGGGTTGAAGCTGTACGACGAGATCCGAAAATCGCAGAAGGGCAAGAAAGCGTTCGTGTTTCATGATGGTCCGCCGTACGCGAACGGGTCGATCCACCTTGGGCACCTGATGAACAAATGCCTGAAGGACTTTGTGGTTCGCTCCAAAACGATGCAGGGGTTCGATGTGCCGTACGTGCCGGGGTGGGATTGCCATGGGCTGCCCATCGAGCACAAGGTCATGACCGAGCTTCAAGAGAAGGGGAAGCTCGAGAAGATGAACACGCTTGCGCCGGATGTGCGCAAGATGGCCGTGCGCCGCGAATGCCAGGCATACGCGGAGAAATATCACAAGCTGCACACCGGCCAGATGTCGCGGCTGCTGACGCTGGCGGATTATGAACACCCGTACCTGACCATGCAGCCGAGCTATGAGGGCGCGACGCTTGAGGTGCTGGCTTCGCTCGTGGAGAAGGGGCTTGTTTATCGCGCGCTGAAGCCGGTGCATTGGTCGATCGCCAACGAGACCGCGCTCGCCGAGGCGGAGCTTGAGTACGAAGATCGCGAAGATCTGTCGGTGTACGTGGACTTCGAGGCTCTCGATGCGGACGCGGTGTACGACGCGTTTGGTCTGCCGAGGGCGGATGCGGACGATGCAGAGGGGGACGCGGAGAGCTCGGACGAAGTCGTAGAGGAAAAAGAAGACTATTGGGGGCCGCGGCCTACGCAGAAGCCTTCGTTCATGATCTGGACGACGACACCCTGGACATTGCCGGCCAATGTGGGCGTCGCGGTCAACGCGAAATATCTCTACGCGCTGGTCAGGGTTGATGGCAACATCACGGTGATCGCGGCGGATCTTGTCGAGAAAGTATGCGCGATGGCCAGGGCGGAGGATGTGAAAGTGCTGGCGACCGCCACGGGTGCAAAGCTCGTGGGGCTGCGGTACAAGCACCCTTTTGTGGATGTTGCGCCGGAGTGCGGGCTTGGTCGGACGTGCGAAGAAACAAAGGTCTGGTCGCTGGTCGCGGCCGAGTATGTGACGATGGAGGATGGCACGGGGCTTGTCCACACCGCGCCGGGACACGGTACCGAGGATTACGCGACAGGCCTGCGTGAGGGGTTGCCGGTCTATAGCCCTGTGAAGGGGAACGGAACGTACGACGATACCGCGCCGGAGTGGCTCCGCGGCGTGAGCGTCTGGGATGCGAACAAGAAAGTGACCGAGTGGCTGCGCGATTCGGGCCACCTGTTTCATTCACTCACCTTTACCCACAGCTATCCGCACGATTGGCGCAGCAAGACGCCCGTGATCTTCAGGTGTACGGAGCAGTGGTTCGTGAGCGTTGATGGACGGTCGCAGAGTGATGCGGATGTCAACCTCAGAAAGCTGGCTCTCGACGCGGTTGATACGCCCGATGCATCAAGGCGCGTGTCGTTTGTGCCTGAATGGGGGCGCAACCGCATGCGCGGGATGCTCGAATCACGACCCGACTGGTGCATCTCGCGCCAGCGTGCGTGGGGATTGCCGATCCCCGCGTTTGAACTTGCAGACGGTCAGACGCTGATGACCGCGGCGAGTGTTCGCGCGGTGGCGAAGGTCGTGCGCGAGAAGGGCTCCGATGTGTGGTTCACGGGCACGGTCGAGGAGTTGTTGAAGCACTACGACCCGAGCACCGATCCTGATGCGACGGGCGAACTCAGAGGGGCGACAGGGCCGGGTGGGCGGGCCAGTTGGATGGAAGGTGCGCGGAAGGGCAACGACATTCTGGATGTCTGGTTCGAGTCGGGTGCCAGTTGGAACTCCGTGCTGCGCGAGCGTGGCCTTGGGTATCCGGCTGACCTTTATCTGGAAGGCTCGGATCAACACCGCGGTTGGTTCCAGCTTTCGATGCTGCCCGCGCTCGGCGTGACCGGACGCGCGCCATTCCGAACACTGCTGACACACGGATTCATCAACGACAAGGATGGAAAGAAGCTCAGCAAAAGTCGGCCGGATGCGAAGCAGTATGAGGTTGACAGTCTGCTGGCCAACTATGGTTCCGACGTGATGCGTTGGTGGGTCGCCTCGCTTGCGTATGAGAACGATGTGAAGGCCGATCTCGACTTCTTCACGCTCAGCGGAGACTCGTACCGGAAGGTGCGAAACACGCTGAGGTTCATGCTGAGCAACCTCGATGACTACCAGCAGTCCGGATTTGAAACTCCTGCCCCCACCACGGTTGATGCCTGGGTGCTTGCGGAGTTTGATCTCCTGAGCAAACAAGTTATCCGGGCGTACAGCGACTACGACTTCAAGGGCGCAAGCCAGCGGATCTACGACTTCTGCAACGAGACCCTGAGCGCGGTGTATCTGGCCGCGATCAAGGATCGGATGTACTGCGACCGCGCAGACTCGCCCCGGCGTAGGCGCACGCAGGCCACGCTTTGGAGTTTGACGGATGGGCTGTGCCGGTTGCTGGCTCCAATCCTGCCGCACACGGCCGATGAGGCGTACCGCTCGCTGTGGAAGGCAGGTGTGGATGATGTTTCGCGTTGTGTACACACGCAGGAGTTCACCAAGGGCTCTGGTGTAACCACTCACGAAGCGTGGGCGCCAGCCATGCGAGCGTGCGCCGAGGCCACACGGTCGCTCGAGAGGGCCAAGGCCGAGCTGGGTGTTGAGAACCGTCTGGATGCGGGCGTGGTTTTGCCCGACCCGGATGGTCAACTATGCAAGCTCGACTTGACTGACCTGGCGGACCTGCTCGGCGTCAGCCGCGTCGGGCTTGATCCTGCGGCCAAGGAGCCGCGGATCACGGACCTTCGTGCCGAGCCCAGGTGCGAGCGGTCGTGGAAGCGTGATGGAACGGTAAAGGTTCGGAGTGATGGAGGCCTTTTGAGCGATCGGGATGCTGAGGCGGTCGGGCTGAAGTGATGAAAGTGGCGACGGGCCCCCGGTGCTGAAGGCTGCGCCGGACCGATGTTGATTTTTCACAACGTCGGGCTTCAGCGGCCTACTCGTCCGGTCGATGAGATTCGACGATGTCGAACCTCCCGCCAAATCCCCCTGTACCGCCGAATCCATCACCCCGACCGTCGAAGGAGCCGGCCGATTATCGGCCCTCCAAGAGCGATGCGGTGCTCCGTCGAACACTGGTCAGACCAGTGGGGATCACTCCCGATCCGGTCGATTCGGCCTATGTCTCGAATCGGTTGACAGCCCTCACGCACGAGTTGGCGAACCTGCTGGA
Source organism: Phycisphaerales bacterium (assembly GCA_038251595.1). Classification (GTDB taxonomy): domain Bacteria; phylum Planctomycetota; class Phycisphaerae; order Phycisphaerales; family UBA1924; genus JADLCX01. The sequence goes on from JBBSBC010000007.1 coordinate 10,115, forward strand.
TGGTTCGCTGCGCCTGATGACCGTTGCGCGCCGGAGTCTGCCCGACGATGGCCAGGGCAAGACCAGCACCACGCTTGCGCCCGGGCAGATTTCTCGACATCTTGAGACTGTCTATGCCGCGATGCTTCAGATGGCGGACCTTGTGCGAAACTCGATGGCGGGCATGCCCCCGGCCCCGGGCGGGACCGAAGGGATGAAGCACGCGCTTGGCGCATCGGGCACGGTGGAAGCGGCGGTGCGGCACGCGGTCGATGTCATGTGGCCACTCGCCGAGGAACGACACATCGACCTTCGATCCGACATCGGCGCCGAGTTGTGTGATGTCCCTGCGGGGCCGATCTACAGCGTGGTCACCAACACGGTGAGGAACGCGATTGAATCGATCGAGCGGAGCGGGCACGGGTTCGGATCGGTCACGGTACGAGCGTGGATGGAGGCGGGACGAACAGGCCGGTGCGTGGGCATCGAGATTTGTGATGATGGTCAAGGCCCGCCGATCACCGGAGCCAAGAAGATCTTTGAATACGGCGTGAGTGTGAAAGATGGCGGCCCGGGTATCGGCCTTGCGCACTGCCGCGAACTGGTGGAGCAGTTGGGCGGGACCATCGAACTGTCAAAGCGGCCCGATGGGCGACAGGGCGCGGTGTTGTGCGTGCGCTATCCGGTTCCGGCGATGTTTGTTGAGCGGGCGGTCGGGTAAGCGGATCGTCGGCGCGTGCGGTTTGGTGTATTCGGTTGAGCATCGTCTTCTGGAGAAACTTCTTGATGGCCAGTGATCCCAATCGCACGCAGCACTCCACCGGAACACCGCGAATCCTCATCATTGATGATGACGCGATCGCGGCGGGCTCGCTCGCCGATTATCTGGCCGAAGAGAACTACGAACCGACCACGGCCTTCAGCGGCAGCGAGGCTCTGCAGCTGCTGGCCCGCAACGACGCGGCCGGCACACCCTTCGCAGTTGCGCTGTGTGATGTCGCCATGCCCACGATGAACGGGCATGAAGTCCTGCGTCGTGTGAACAAGGAACACCCATCAACCGCCGTGCTGATGCTGACCGGCTATGGCACGATCGAGAGCGCGGTGGAAGCCGTGCGACTCGGCGCGGTGGACTATCTGACCAAGCCGGTGGTTGACAGCGAGTTGAAGCTCGCGCTGGAGCGTGGGCTGAGGCAGCACACACTGTTGAGCGAGAATCGCCAGCTCAAGAAGCGATTGGACGATCGGTTCGGCCTCGATGCAATTGTCGGGACCGACCATCGCATGTTGAAGATCTACGAGTTGATTGAGTCGGTGGCGCCGAGCAAGACCACCGTGCTGATGACCGGCGAAAGCGGTGTGGGCAAGAGCCTGATCGCCAACGCCATTCACCAACGATCACCCCGGCGCAACAAGGCGTTCATTCAGTTGTCGTGCGGGTCGATTCCCGAAACGCTGTTGGAAAGCGAACTCTTCGGGCACGTCAAAGGCGCGTTCACTGGCGCACACGTTGACAAGATCGGGCGGTTTCTGGCCGCGGATGGCGGGACGATCTTTCTTGATGAGATCAACAGCGCATCGGCGGGGATGCAGTTGAAGCTGCTGCGTGTGCTGCAAGAGCGCCGCTTCGAGCCTGTTGGCTCGAGCCAAACCACGGAAGTAGATGTGCGTGTGGTCCTGGCCACCAACAAGCCGCTTGAGGACCTCGTCGCCCGTGGCGAGTTCAGGCAGGACCTCTATTACCGCATCAACGTGGTGACCGTGGAGCTGCCGCCCCTGCGCGAGCGCATCAGCGATATCCCATCACTGGCCGAGCACTTTCTCAAAAAGCACTCCGGAAACCTTGGACGAACGTTCGTCGGGTTCAGCGCTGATGCGATGGATGTGCTGCGACGTTACACGTATCCCGGCAACGTTCGAGAGCTTGAAAACATCGTTGAGCGCGCGGCCGTGCTCGCCAAGTCGCCGACCATCGGCATCATGGATCTTCCCGAGCAGGTGGTGGGCGGGAAACCGCGGCCAGCACTCGCGCTCGTGGGTTCGGCTGATGAGGAGGCTGGCTGGTCGCCGATGCCGCTCGAAGAGGCGCTGCGCGAGCCGGAGCGGAAGATCCTGCTTCGCGCGCTCAAGGCCAACGGCTGGAACCGGCAGAAGACCGCGGAGGTCTTGCAGATCAACCGGACGACGCTCTATAAGAAGATGAAGTTGCTGGGAATTGAAGGTGCCGACGATGAGCGGCTGGCGGGGTAGAGGATGGCTGAAGTCGTTTGTTGCCGTGAACGGCCTGGGTGTCATGCACTCGTCGGCTGAATGCGATCAGTTCTGTGCGATGGGGTCGAGTTCCCGATACGGGACGCGGTTCGGTGTTGCCCATGGTCATCCGCTACGATCTGCGGATGGCCAAACCGCGTGAGATTCAAGATCGGTTCTTCAAACAAGCCAAGGCGGAGGGGTATGCCGCGCGTTCGGCGTACAAACTGAAGGAGATTCAGGAGCGTCGTCGCATCATCAACCGCGGCGACCGGGTGGTTGACCTGGGGTGCGCGCCGGGTTCGTGGGTGCAGGTCTCATCACAGATTGTCGGTGCGAAGGGCTTCGTGGTGGGTATCGATCTTCTGCCGGTACGGATCGATGATCTGCCAAATGCCCGCACGGTCGAGGGCGATATCTACAAAGTCAACGCGGCGGAGTTGCTGGCACTCGATCCGAACGGCGGGAACCGGCTGAAGCTCTTTGATGTGGTGCTCTCGGACATGGCCCCGAACACGGAGGGTGGCGCGGGAGGGTCGGGTGATCACTTCCGATCGATCGAGCTCTGCCGGCGCGTGCTCGCACTCGCACCCAAACTCTTGAAGCCGGGTGGCAATCTTGTGATGAAGGTGTTTGAGGGTGAGGCGTATCCGGACCTTTTGCGCGAGACCGAGCGGATGTTCGCCAAGGGTGAGGTGAAGGGATTTAAGCCGGAATCAAGCCGCGAAGTTTCACGAGAGATGTTTGTTGTTGCCAAGAAGCATCGACCACCCGAGGCGGCTCAGGCTGACATCGCGCCTGTCGATAAACACGCGATGGCCCCGGCGCGCCCACAACCCCGTGCCGGTTGGGGAACCTGAACCCACGCATTCTGCTCCATGACCTTTCTTGATCCAACTTCCGGACTGATCGGCGCGGCCATCGCCGGGCCGATTCTGCTTTCGTTCTACTTTCTCAGGTTGCGTCGCCGCCCGCTGCGCGTTTCGAGCACATTGCTGTGGGATCAGGCCCTCAAAGATTTTCAGGTGAATGTTCCGTTCCGGTGGATCAAGATATCGTTGCTGCTGCTGTTGCAGATGCTGGCGTTGGCCGGGCTGCTGATGGCGCTCGCTCGCCCGGTGGTTGAAGGACCCGCGCAGGTGAGTGATCGAGTGGTGATCGTGATCGACCAATCCGCTTCGATGTCGGCCCGCGATGGTGAGCCTGCCGGGAATGGTTCCGACGTGGCAGTGACACGGCTTGACGAAGCGCGGCGAAAGGCCGTTGACTTCGCACAGTCGCTCGGCAGATCTTCCGGCACGAGCGGGCAGCGACCGATGGTGCAGGTCGTGTCTTCTGCAGCGCAGGCACGGGTGCGGTGCCCGTTTACCAGCGATTTGGGTGAGGTTGTGGAAGCCATCTTGTTGATCGAACCGACCGATCAACCGGGCGGATGCGACGAGGCGTTGAAGCTGCTTTCGGCAGCGCAGGCCGCGACGGATGTTCAGGTTGAAGCCGCCGAGGTCGTGGTCTTTACCGATGAGCCCGGCGCAACCGAGCGTGTGGGTGCGGTGAAGGGTCGGGCGATTGTGGTGGGAGGTTCGCCGCGGATCGGCGATGAGGCGATCAACCTTGGCATCGTGACGATGAACGCGCGGCGCGACACCGTCAGACCAGAGACCATACGAATCTTTGCACGGGTGCAATCGACCGCTGCGAAGTCCGTATCCGCCTCGGTACGGCTGCTGGTGGATGGCGTAATCGCCGAATCACGTCGTGTGAATGTGGCGCGAACACCGGCGGATCTGCCGTTGACGTTCAGCACGGACCATCGTGATGCGTGTTCGATTGTTCTGACGATCGATGGTGATGACTTGTTGAGCGCGGACAACGTCTGTGCCCTGCGGGTTGGCGCGGCGATCACTCCGTCGATAGTGATGGTCGCGCCGTCGCGTGAGGGAAAGCCTGATCCTGATCCGTTTCTGCTCGGCGTGATGGAGAGCGTCGCCCCTCGTGCGGTGCGGTTGATGACCGCCGAAGGCTACGAGGCGGAGATCGATTCGGCTCGGACCGATGGTCGTTCCCGGTGGACCACCAGCACCGGGCCGGATGTGAACCTGATGGTGTTTGATCGTGTGGAACCGAGTGGTCTTCCGCCACGACCGAGCCTGAGTTTCGGCGCGGGCATTCCGATCGATGGACTTCGTTTATCGCCGCTCGCAGGCGGAGATTTGAACGCGACGAATGTCTCACGGTTTACATCATGGAAGCGCACGCACCCGCTATTGAGCTACGTAGGGCTTGATCCGATCATCATCGCGCCCGCACCACCGGGGATTGTCGGTTCATCCGACGTTGCGGGGACCAACGCTTCGCCTGATACATCAGTTGTCGCACTTGGATATGGAGTGACGAGTTCGGGTAAGGAGGGCATACTGATGGCCTTGCAGGAACGTCGTGCGGGCGTGGCGGGAAGTGATGAGCGGTATGGCCGACCGCTTCACGTGGTCACATCGTTTGCACTCGCGCGCTCCAACTGGGGACCGGATACATCGTTCCCCATTTTCATCGCCAATGCGGTCGATCAGCTGGTGGGGATCGGGCAAGCGGCGAGCGGGATTGCATGGACAACTGCGGAGCCAGTCTTGGTCACAACCAGCAAAGATGCGAGGCAGGTTGTCGCCACCGATACTGATGGCAGGGTGTTCAGACGTATCGGGATACCGGATGGTCATGGATCACTGCCGTTGAGACTCGGCATCTTTGAACGATGCGGTGTCTACCAACTGACGGGTTCCGAAGAGACCGTTGCGTGTGTGAATCTGCAAAGTTCACGCGAGACATTGCTTGGCGGACAACTTGCCGGGCCGGGTGTTGATGTTCCCCTTGGTGAGGCAGGCAAGGTCGGTGCGAGCGTTGTTTCAGGGGCTCGATCCGGCCAGCAAGAGGTATGGCACTGGTTCCTGCTCGGTGCGTTTGCCCTGGCCACTCTTGAATGGGTAATCTATGCGCGAGGTGTGCGGAGTTGACACTTAGAGTTGGCGCACGCGCACGCTCAACGTAGTACGATGAGCACGTGTCCACCCGCCCGCTCACCATGCCGGAGTTCGACATGACCCGTTCAGTTCTGCTTGCCATGCTCATGCTCTCCGCCGGACTTGTTCCCTGTGCCAAGGCGCAGCGCGAGTCGGCTCCGCCCGACATCACCTCTGCGGGCGCGGCAGGACCATCGGATGCTCCGTCAAAGCTGCGCAGGGCAGCGGGCGCACCGGGAACCTTCAACTTCAGTGCGCGCCCACGCGGAGAGTACATCTTTTCCGCCGATCTGAAAGATCTGGGCGGGCAGGTTTCGGTGGCCCGCGCAGGACTCGACCTTGACATGTCCTAACAGTTGAACGACTCGCTCGGGCTTTCGCTGGGGATCGAGCCTGAGGTTTCGTGGTACAACTTTTCAGGTTCGAGTCAGCTCATAGCCGGGCAGGATGAACCTTTCAACGATCTGTATCGCGTGGATATCACACCGGCCTTCAGGTATGGGCTCGATGAGCAGTGGACCATCATCGGCGGCGGTTTGGTTGAGTTTGCCGGTGAAGCCGAGGCGGATGTTGGTGAGAGCGCGACCTTCGGCGGGTTCATCGGTGCGAGGTACAGCTTCAGCGATCGCTTTGCCACTACCTTTGGTCTGCTGGGCAAGAGCAGACTCGAAGACGATGCGATTGTGCTGCCGTTGATCGGGATCGAATGGGGCATCACCGACAAGCTCTTGCTCTCTTCACGGGGCACGGGTCTGCGGCTCGACAACCGCATCAACGATGCGTGGAGCGTCTGGCTTTCTGGTGCCTACGAATCTCGCGAGTATCGTCTCGAAGATGGCGGGCTGCTTCCCGAAGGAGTCGTGCGTGATCGTCGCGTGCCCATCAAGGTTGGGGTTGATTGGCGACCGTGCCCGAGCGTTGTGCTTGGGTTTGAAGGGGGCGTGATGGCGTGGCAGGAGTTCAAGATCGACGATCGCAATGGTGAGGACGTGTCGGAAGACAACACGAAGGCGGCACCCTTCATCGGCCTCAACATGACGATCGTCTTCTGACCCTCACACAGACGCACCCACACCCCCACGCCCGCGCAGAAATATTCAACGGCCTGATTTGCCCGCCTCAGCCGGGCGCGCGTTCCACGCGTTCAACTCGACGCACAATCGGCCCGGCTCCTGCTGCCATGGAAACATCGGGCGGGGCCAGGCCGCGCGTTCAATGACCAACCCGGCAGTCAGTTCTCGATATAGCCCAATGCGGAGTCGTCCGTCACGCTCGATGGCCTCGGTGGGAATCGGAATCCAACAGACCCACCGATCGCTCTTGCGCACAGCACGCACGCCCGATGGTGTTGAGGTTTCGTTGCTCGTGCCATCATCGGCCACACGCGGTGCGGCCACGATGATCTCGCGCACACCCGCCCCACTCCTGTTACCTGTGCTGCCTCCCCGACCGTCGCCCGACGCGCCAAGGAAGATCCGCAAGCGGTCGGTGTCAACCGCCATTGCTTCCACGCCGCTGATCATGCACTCAACAAATAGCGTCCACCTTGCCGCGGTTTTCTGACCCCCGCCCGCACCGTCAACATCGCTCGGCTCGGCGAGCAACATCCCGATCGTTGCACGCGATGCGGGCGGCAGCTCAACACCATCAGGACTCCCCGGCACACCTCGAGCCGATTGCTCGGTCGCCGCGAGCAGCTGCGTGTTGTTGGCATCCATCACCAGTGGCCCGACCGAGAAGCCCGGCGGCTGTGCGGGCATGGATGAACAGACCACCTTCAATCGTTTGGTCCACTCAACACCGCGCGATCCCGCGGCACCACCCCCAACACGAACCACCACCGTTCGCTCACGCCCACTGTCACCCGACAGGCCCGCCGCCCGGAGTATCGCGGCCGATCTGGGCTGAAGCGCAAACAGATCAGGACCGGCCGCAGTGATGCCCGCCCCTTCGACAACCGCCGAAGCCGATGCGGGCGAGTCACTCAGATTGGCGACCATCACGCTGCATATCAGGGCTCCCGTGGTGGCATCACGCAGACCGGCATCATCCACAACCCACGCCGCGGCGACAGGCTGAGCCTGAAGCCACGTACGAGCGCGAAGCACACGCTCCTCTGCACCCAAATCGCTGGCGAGAAGATCGGCACGGAGTTGCGCGAGCGAAGAGGCATCCTGCGGCCAAAGAGCCGTGCGCGCGTAGCCTTCAAACTCAACGATACCAGCCAACCGTTGCACGACCCGCGCACTGATTGCGGGATCGGCCATTTGCAGACGCGAAATCGCTTCGTGCCAGAGCAGGCTCTCTGTTCGATCAATCGCGGCAATCGGCCCGGCATCAACACCGCCAGTGCGCAGATCATCGGGCACCAGCGAAACGCCGAGTGCAAGCCGAGCCCGCCACGCGGCAAAGGGCGAGGCAAGAACGGGCAAGAGCGCACGCTTCAGCGACTCATCGGGCGACGATAATGTGGGCGGAGATGATGCGGGCAGGGCGGGCAAACCCGAAGTGCTCAGGTTGAGCGTACGGATTCGCGTTCGACGACCGTCAATCGAAAGTACATCTGAATCATCGTGCGCCAAGACCACCCACGCGACGCCAGCTTCGTTCTTACTCTCCTGCTCACGAGCAATCGCGCGCTGCTCCACGAAGGGTCGGGTTGGGCCAAACCACGCCGATACCTGCAGTGGTGAAAGGCTTGAAGACGGGCGCGTGATTCGCCAGATGGGGAGTGCCCTTGAACCCCGCGTGCCGGTCTGTACAACCACTTCGGTCTGTCCGGGTCTCAAGAGATTTTGCGACAACGGCACCGCCACTGGCTCTCCGGCAAAGGCCCAGACTTCAGCCGGCGTCGTCAACTCAAGATCTGAACTTGACGCAACGGTGGGCGAGGAATCGGCCGCGATCGGGCGCGGATCGCGTGTGCATCCTGAAACGCCCAACGCGACCACCAACCCCCAGGCAGAAACTGCGCGTGTGCTTGAGCTTCGATGGTTCCGCCCGGTCGTTGTCAAAGGGGTTCTCCACAAAGAAGAGATTCTTGAAGCACAACAGCATAACGGGCGAAAGTTCCTATCGATACATCCCGATTAAACCTTCGCGGGGCACACCCCAACACACTCGCATCGCGTTTGCGATTGTTTCCAACTCGATCGTTCGCACAACCCACACCGTACACATCCGCACGCACCGCCTCAGGAGTTCAGCCTATGGTCATCAATGAAGACGGAGCCCACCATCTTTTCCGTGTCTACCTCCCCGAGGCCCGTGCGGTTGAACTTGTTGGGTCGTTCACCGATTGGCGAGCGCGTTCGATCCGCATGCTGCGCGAGCCGAGCGGCTGGTGGGCGGCCAAGGTCGAGATGATCTCTGGCGATCACCTGTTCAGTTACCTTGTTGATGGGTCGGTCTGGCTCGCGGATTATGCCGCCAGCGGCGTCAAAGCCAATGGGTACGGCGGCTGGGTCAGCCAGTTGCATGTGCCGATACCGGCAACCGTTGTGCAGACACGGACGATGAAACTCGCAGCCTGACGCTCGCATTCTCGGACTGCCGCACCTGTGTCCATCGCTGGTTTCCACCAGCCACTTTCCCTGTATTCACATTCTCAGGCTCATGGCATCATCATGCGAAATTGCCTCGCATTATCGAGGCCATGTGCTAGACTCTGGTGGAACCAGGAGAGACCTCGTGAAACCAGTACAGTTGTTCTCGGTGGCTGCGTCCGCCGTCGTGGGTGTCAGCGTGGCCAACGCGGATGTCATCCTTTCCGATACCGAGTTTGCGCCTTCAAACTGGGGGCTTGAAACTTCAGTCATCAGCCCCGGCGGCACTTCGACCGCGGCGCAGACGACGGGCGGCAACCCCGGATTTGGCCGCCAGATGACCAACACGCTCAATGCGGGCGGGGTGGTCTTCGGTTTCAGCCGATACGGCACATCGGTTGCGACACGCTACGAACCCGCGCTGCAAGGTGCCATCACCAGCGTGGATTATTCAATCGATGCACGTTGGATTTCCGGCCTGGGTGGGCAGGGTCACTCGATCATGCTCGGTGCCAAGCAGGGACAGGTGGTCTATTTTGCCGATCCCGAAGTCACCGGGAGCAGCGGATTCTGGACCTCGCACGGCGCGGCTGGCCTTGTGGCAAGCGACTTCGCGCCTCTGGTCTCGGGAGCGCCCATCGATTTTTCCGCCACAGGTGCCCCGTTGCGTTTCGGGTTTATCGTCGGCAACTCGGGGAGCACGAACTACAGCAACGTGGTCATCTACGACAACTTCAGCACGACGATCCACAACATCCCCGCGCCGACGTGCGTGGCGGTGAGCGGGGTCTTCGGTTTGGCACTCCGCCGCCGCTGATGGTCAGTTCCGCAGGAGTCAGGCGATGAGCAATGAAACTGACCGAGCATGCCGGGCAGCGACTATCATTTTCTTGCTCATGGTTTTGGGCACTCCGGCTGTGTCCCAGGAACCTCCGCTTCAGCGTACCGCACGAATCGAGGAGCCCGGCTCACTCGGCGTCGGGAAGCTTGTGGCCGATCTCGAACTGACCCCTCTTCGCGGCGAGATGCGCCGGCTTTCCGCCATGTTGAAGGATCGGAAGGGCCTCGTGCTGGTGATGACGAGTGTCGATTGCCCACTGTGCATGAAGTACTCGGCCCGAATCGCCGCGATGGAAGATGAGTTTGGCAAGCGCGGCATCACGTTCGTCTATGTGAACACCGTCGATGCCGACACGAACGACGAGATGTTGCGGCAGGTGCGCAAGTTCGGCTTTGATGGTCCATATCTTGCCGATCGCACCCGAACCATTCCCCGCGCACTCGGAGCACGGACAACAACCGAGGTCTTTCTGATCGATGCGGCCCGCACGCTGGTGTATCGCGGCGCGGTGGATGACCAGTTTGGCGTAGGGGCCGCGCTCGATGCACCAAGACAGCACTTTCTTCGCGATGCGCTGGAATCGCTGCTCACGCTCGGTCGCGTGCGTGTGGGGGCAACGTGGTCGCCCGGATGCCTGATCGATGTACCGCGGACCTCCGCCCCCGTCACCGATGACTTGACGTATTACGGTCGAATCGCCCGCATTTTTGCCGACAACTGCGTCTCGTGCCACCGACCCGGTGGGCCCGCGCCTTTCGAGCTTGATTCGATCGCCGCCGTTCGAGGTCGGGCCAAGATGATCGATGCTGTTGTCAATGACCGGCTCATGCCACCCTGGCACGGTGCTGTTTCACCCGAAGGTCGCTCGACCGTGTGGGTCAACGATCGATCCGTTGCGCAGGCTGATAAAGATGACCTCTTGAAATGGCTGCGCGCGGGCCTGATCGAGGGCGACCCCAAAGATGCGCCGGTGCCGACCAGCCAATCAAGAACCTGGAACATCGGCGAACCAGACCTGATTCTCACCACACCGGGGTTCAGACTTCCTGCCGAGGGCGGCCTTCGGTACGGGCGTCAGGTGGTTTCGCTCGCGTTCACTGAAGACCGCTGGATCTCCGCGCTTGAAGTTCGCCCGGTCGAGTCCGAATCCGTTCACCACGCACTGATCTGGATACTTCACCCCGGCGGCGTATTGCCCGAGTCGGGAGCTGTGCCAACGGGACTGGAACTCTTCGCCACCTACAGCCCGGGCGACAACATCATCCGATACCCGGCGGGCGTGGCCAAGCGGGTTCGCGCAGGTTCGCTGCTCATCGCCGATGTGTATTCGCGCCCAATGGGCAAGGAAGCGCTGACCACACTCCGTATCGGGATGCGTCTGGTCGAAGAGCCCAAGTGGAATGTCCGATCACTCACCGTCAGCACCTCATCACTCGATATTGCACCGGGCGTGCCGCGGGTCGAGGCTTCGGCATCTCTGGCGATTCCTGATCATGCACCCATCCTTGCCATCACACCCTCCATGCGGTCGCGGGGGCGCGAAGTCTCTATCGACTCCATTCACCGTGATGGTTCGGTATCAACGATTCTTGCTGCGCCCAACTACGACTTTCGTTGGCAGATCCGTTACGAGTTTATCGAGCCGCTGAGCCTGCCCACCGGAACGCGCCTTTCAGTACGGGGCGTTTTCGACAACTCCGCGGCCAATCCGAACAACCCTTCACCCGGTTCGACAGTCCGCGCGGGCAGCGGGCCAGAGACTGATGCGCTGGTCCTGTCGGTTGAAATACTCGAACCGGTGGGCGAACGCCCGCCCGCACTGGCCAAGCCCGCCACAGCACCTTGAACAACCTGCAAATTGGCTTTGTTGATGCTTCATCTCGTCGCGTGGAACCACCGTGATCGACCTTTCGGATTGACGGTATGAACCCCCGTACTCGCCAACGCTCTGATACCCGGAGTCTCTTGATGACCCGTCTCGGCAACACCACCGCCCTTGCGACAGTCGTCCTCATCGTGCTCAGTCTGCTGCCCAGGACCGCCGCGGCCGACTCGGTCAGCCTCGGCGCGGCCAGGGATGCGACCATCTACGCCGATCAGACCGGCAACGCCAACGGTGCTGGTCCCTTCTTCCACGTCGGCAACAACAGCGGAAACAACCGCCGACGCGGGTTGATCAGGTTCGACCTCTCGGCGATACCTTCGGGCTCGATCATTAACAGCGTGACGCTCACGCTCCATTCCGACAACAGCACCGACAATGGTGGCGTGAGCGAAGCCATCACCATCCATCGTCTGACTCAGGATTGGAGCGAGGGCACCTCAATCGCGCCGAGCAACGGCGGCGGCGGCACTTCCGCATCGGCCAACGATGTCACCTGGGCCCACCGCATTTTCAACATAGCAACCTGGACAACCGCGGGCGGCACACACATCACCGCGGCCAGCGCATCCACCGTCGTGCCCCCATCGCCGACCACCGGCTCGTTCACCTGGTCGGGTACGGGCATGGTCAACGATGTGCAGGCGTGGGTCAATGGCACGGGCAACTTCGGTTGGTTGCTCAAAGGAAATGAATCGGCCCCGCAATCCGCTCGCAGAATCAGCAGCCGACAGAACGATACCGCCGCCGAACGTCCCAAGCTCGCCATCGATTTCACCCCGCCCGTCACCAGCGGTGCGTGCTGCGCCGCAAACGGCACCTGCGCCAGCACCACTTCAACAGCCTGTGGGCTTTCGGGTGGAAACTACCAGGGCAGCGGCACAAGTTGCTCACCAAACCCATGTCCGCAGCCGACCGGCGGCTGCTGCTTCGGTAACGGCTCGTGCTCACTACTCACACCCGGAGTCTGCGCAGGTTCGAGCGGTACTTATCGTGGCGACGCGACGATCTGCGCACCACCGTGCCCGGTCCTCTCGGGCGCGTGCTGCTTTCCGAACGCTACGTGTACCTTCGTCACCCAGGCCGCGTGCCTGACCGCGGTCGGCACGTATCAAGGCGACACCGTAACCTGCGTAAGTGTCAGTTGCCCGTGGATCCTCGACCCATTCATCGAAGAACTTTCTGTTCCTTTGATCGCGGTTCCGACAACTGGCGTTGTCGGTGGTGTGGCCCACTACGAGGTTGAGATCCTCCAAAGGCAGCACCGATTTCATCGTGCGTTACCCTTAAGCACCGTGTGGGGTTACAACGGGCAGTATCCCGGCCCGACGATCGAGGCCGGTGCCGACCAGACCGTCACCGTCAACTGGCGGAACGGCCTGCGCGATGGCAACGGCAATCTGCTGGTGAACCATCTTCTTGCTGTCGATACCTGCCTGCACGGTCCGAACATCACCGGCACTGTGCCCGTCACCGTCACCCATCTGCACGGCGCGCACGTGCAACCCGAGAGCGATGGAGCCCCGGATACCGCTGTGCCACCAGGAGTCAGTTCGCCCCTCTACATCTATCCCAACCATCAGCGCCCCGCGACGCTCTGGTACCACGACCACGCGCTCGGTCTTACGCGGCTCAACGTCTACATGGGTCTTGCCGGTTTCTACCTGCTGCGAGATCAAGCCGAGCAGGCCCTCGGTCTTCCCAGCGGCACCAACGAAGTCCCGCTGATCATTCAGGACCGTTCATTCAACCCCAATGGCTCACTCAAGTACAACGCCGTGTTTTCCGACAGCTTCTTGGGCGACTTCGCCGTCGTCAACGGAAAGGTCTCGCCCTTCATGAATGTGAAGCGCGGCATGTACCGCTTCCGCATCCTCAACGGCAGCAACACACGCACCTATCAACTCCGACTGAACGCTGGCGCGAGTCCGAACGCACCCTGGTGGCAGATCGGGAGCGATCTCGGTCTGCTCGCCGAACCGGTCGAACTCAGCAGCGCGATCAGCGCACCAGTCCTCACCATCATGCCCGGTGAGCGGGCCGATGTGGTGATCGACTTCGCGAACGTGCCCGCCGGCGGGCACATCACCATGGAAAACCTCGCGCTCTCACCCTTCCCCGGCGGCGGCAGCGGCCCGAATATCCCGAACATCATGCGCTTTGTTGTGCAGAACACGATCGGTCACACCAATCCGTTGCCCGTAACCCTTGCAACCGTGCCGCGCACGCCCGAGAGTGAGGCTGTTGTCCATCGAAGCTTCCAACTCACCAAAGTCTTCGACAACATCTGTTCGCACGACATGTGGCTGATCAACTCACTGATGTGGGACGACATCACCGACTTTCCGGTGCTCGGCACAACCGAGATCTGGTCATGGGTCAACCGCTCCGGCATCTCGCACCCGATGCACATGCACCTTGTCGAGTTCCAGATCCTTGATCGACAGAACTTCACCGTCGATATCGGTGGCAACATCATCCCCACCGGAACACCCACGCTTCCACCACCCGGCGAAATGGGCTGGAAAGACACCGTGCAGGCAACCCCCAACCAGATCACGCGCGTCATCTCGCGATTTCTCGACTACCCCGGCACCTTTCCCTTTCACTGCCACATCCTCGAACATGAGGATCATGAAATGATGCGTCAGTTCACCGTCGTCTGCGCACCGATCGCCTTCTCACCACAGCCCCTCTCCGCTGAGCTGACGCAGGGGCAGACGGCAACACTCACCGTTGCGGCGACCGGTAGCGGACCGCTCACCTATCAATGGCTGCGCACCGACCCTGAAGTCACCTTGATCAACGGCCCGACAACTTCAGGCTCCATCATCTCCGGTGCCACCTCGCCGACATTCACGATCACCAACACCCAGTTGAGCGATGCGGGCCGACATGCCTGCCGCGTAACCGATGCGTGCGGCAACACCAGCATCTCCGGATTTGCAGTTCTAACCGTGCTCTGCCTCGCCGATTTCAACAACTCCGGAAGCGTGAGTGTGCAGGACATCTTCGACTTCCTCACCGCTTACTTCAGCGGCCAACCAACCGCCGATTTCAACAGTTCCGGCGCGATCTCGGTACAGGACATCTTCGACTTCCTCGCGGCCTACTTCGCCGGTTGTTCCTGAGCAATCGCGCTCACGCCTCGCCGCGCACCGGCAGAGTTGATACGATGTTCTCAACCACCGCATCCGCCGTGACACCCTCGGCCTGCGCTTCAAAGTTCAGGATCAGCCGATGCCTGAGCGCCGCGCTGGCAATCGCCTGAATATCGCTTACACTCGCCGCGGCACGACCATCGAGCATGGCGCGGCACTTCGCGCCAAGCACAAGCGCCTGCGCTGCGCGGGGCGAGGCGCCAACCCTTACAAACCTGTTCACCATCGGTGTCGCAAACTCCCCGCCCTTCCCCGTGACATCCTTCGGGTGCGTTGAGAGCACCACGCGCACGGCATAATCCTGAATGTGCGGAGCGATCACCGCCCGCTGCACAAGAGCCTGCGCATTCAAGATCGCCTCCGCCCCAAGCACCGGCGTGATGTCCGCGCTCGTCCCCGCCGTGGTCCGGTTCAGAATCTCCCCCATCTCCGCCCGGCTCGAATACCCAACCTGTAGTTTGAAGAAGAACCGGTCAAGCTGCGCCTCGGGCAATGGGTAGGTCCCCTCCTGCTCAAGCGGGTTCTGCGTCGCCATCACCAGAAACGGACGCGGCAGCAAATGCGTCACACCGGCGACCGTCACGCTCCGCTCCTGCATCGCCTCAAGCAACGCCGACTGCGTCTTCGGCGTCGCCCGGTTGATCTCATCCGCAAGAATGATCTGCGCAAACACCGGGCCGCGCTGAAACTGAAACTCGCGCGACCGCCCGCCACCCCCACCACCACTCCCATCCGCACGATCGACCTCCACCACGATCGTCGTTCCACTGATATCCGCCGGCATCAGGTCGGGTGTGAACTGAATCCGCGCAAAGCTCAGCCCCAGCGCACGCGAGAGCGAACGCACCAGCAGCGTCTTGCCAAGCCCGGGCACACCCTCAAGCAGCACGTGCCCGCCCGTAAACAGGCACGTCAGCACACCATCCACCACGTCATCGTGCCCAACCACCGCCTTGGCCACCTGCTCTCGCACCGCGCGATAGTCGGCGCGAAAGCGGTCAATCGCCGCTTGCGCCTCCGCCGCCGTTCTGATCTCCCCCCCACCTACCTCTCCACCACTTGCAGCCAGGATCGCCATGCATGGTCTCCGTTCTCGCCGATCGTACACGCCGGTAATCATCACGTCAGGCCGGCAATCGTTCCGTCTGAGCGGTCTTTTCACCCCAACCAATCCCGATAACACCCTTGCTTCATCCGCTTCAATCTGCGATTATGAGCATCTTGCCCACGCGCGGCTAAGTTCCTCTCATTCACGCACCGCATCGAGTCCTCAACATGCTCAAGACCAGATACCTCATCGCGGCGGTCTTCTCACCAGTCTTTATGACCTCCGTTTCCGCGCTCGCGCAGACCGGCTTCGCCAACTTCGAGTTCCCCCACGTCTCTCCCCTCGCCCTCACCCCTTCGGGTTTAACGCTTCTTGCCGTCAACACACCCGATGCACGCCTCGAACTCTTTGACACAACCGGTCCCGTCCCCGTCTGGTCCTCATCGATCTCCGTCGGCCTTGAGCCTGTCTCCGTCCGAGCACGCTCCGAGTCCGAAGTCTGGGTGATCAACCACCTCTCCGACTCCATCAGCATCATCGATCTTCCCTCCCGGCGCGTCACGCGCACACTGCTGACCGGCGATGAACCCACCGATGTCGTCTTTGCCGGTGTGCCCACACCCACGCGGGCCTTCGTCACGCTCTCGCAGCGCAACCAGATCGCCGTCTACGACCTCGCCAACCTCGCCGCCGCGCCCACGCTCCTCGCCATCAACGGTGAAGACCCACGTGCCCTCGCCGTCAGCCCTGATGGCTCGCGTGTCTACGCCGCGATCTTCGAGAGTGCCAACACCACCACCTGCATCCCCAAGGAAGCCGTCGCCAACACCAACGGTCCATACAGCGGCCAGGTTCCCCCACGAAACAGTGGCAACACCTTCAGCCCGCCGCGTAATCCGTTGCTGCCCTCCGCCCCGCTTGTTGCGCAGATCGTCCGCCGCAACGCCGCGGGACAGTGGATGGACGACAACGCACGCAACTGGTCTCAGTTTGTAACGTGGAACGTCGCCGACCGTGATGTCGCGATCATCAACACGCAGTCTCTCGCCATCACGTACGCGGGCGGAATGCTGACCAACGTCATGGGTCTCGCGGTCAGGCCCGATGGCACCATCACGCCTATCGGCACCGAGTCCACCAACGAAGTGCGCTTCGAGCCCAACATCAAGTCCACCTTCATCCGTGTCCGCATCGGTTCGTTCAACGCGGCGACACCGGGCACAACGCAGGTTGCCGATCTGAACCCCCACCTCAGCTACACGGTGCGCAGCATCCCGCAAACTCAGCGCAATCTCTCGATCGGCGATCCTCGCGCCATCGTCTGGCACGCCGCGACCAACCGCGCCTACATCAGCGGCATGGGCTCAAACAACATCATTCTCTCAGACACAACCGGCGCCCGCCACGCGACCATCAATGTCGGCGAAGGTCCAACCGGTCTGGCCCTCTCGCCCGATCAA
This sequence comes from Phycisphaerales bacterium, assembly GCA_038251595.1. GTDB lineage: Bacteria > Planctomycetota > Phycisphaerae > Phycisphaerales > UBA1924 > JADLCX01. The sequence goes on from JBBSBC010000007.1 coordinate 27,295, forward strand.
TCGCGACTCTTCGTCCTCAACAAGTTTGATTCCTCGATCTCCACCATCTCAACATCCACCAACACCGAGACTTCGCGCACACCCTTCTTTGATCCCACACCCCTTTCCATCAAGCTCGGCCGACCTCTGCTCTACGACACCCACGACACCAGTGGTCTGGGTCAGGCCTCGTGCGCTTCGTGCCACATCGATGGTCGTACCGACTTTCTCGCGTGGGATCTTGGCGATCCTTCCGGAACCATGAAGGTCTTCAACCAGTCTTGCAGCACCCCAAGCTGCGGCGACTGGCACCCCATGAAAGGTCCGATGGTCACCCAGACACTGCAGGGCATTGTCGGAACCGAGCCCCTTCACTGGCGCGGCGACCGTGAAGACCTTGCCGCCTTTGCTCCAGCCTTTGTCGGCCTTCAGGGAGATGATGCCGAACCTTCCGCCGCCGAGATGCAGATCTTCACCGACTTCATCGCCACCATCCTCTACCCTCCCAACCCCAATCGCGGGCTCGACAACTCACTCCCAACTTCACTCCCCGTCACCACCGGCACAGGCAACGCCTTCGCCGGTTTCGGCAACTACACCAATCTTCCCTCGCTCAACTCCGCCTCGTGCAGCGATTGCCACGGACCTGCCGAAGGAACCGGCACCTCCGGCAAGATCGATCAGGCCAGCATTGCCCTCTTCCCTCAACCCACCAAAATCGCCCAGCTTCGCGGCCTGCACGAGCGCACCGGCTGGAACAAGTCGAGCCAGACCGCCAACCGCGGCTTTGGCTTCAACCACAACAGCGAGTTTGATACCATCTGGTCACTGCTCGGCGTTGGCTTCACCTTCACCAACAACTCTGCCGGCACGCAGCAGAAGCGCGACCTCGAAGCCTACATCCTCTGCTTCAACACCGGCACGCACGCGGGTGTCGGTCAGCAGGTCATGTTCACCGGACCCGACAACTCAACCCCCGCGCTCACCTCGCGTCTCAGCACCTTCATCACTCTCGCCAACTCCGGAGCCGTCGGCCTCGTCGCACGAGATCGCGACCCGTCCACCGGGCGCGAACGCGGCTGGGTCTACACCGGTTCCAACACCTTCACCGGCAATCGCGCCGGACTTACCGCCACACCCACGGCCCTCCGAACCGCGGCCGCGCCGGGCAACGAAGTGGCCTTCACCCTCACACGCATCGGCACCCAGCGCCGCATAGGTATCGATCGCGATGCCGACACCTGGCCCGACGCCGATGAGCTCTCGGTCTGTGCCAACCCCGCCGATCCAACCAGCTTCCCCGGCGGCCCCGGCTGCGTCGATGTCAACGCCGATCTCACGATCACTATCCAGGATCTCTTCGACTACCTCACCGCCTATTTCAATGGCAACGCCGAGGGCGATTTCAACCGCTCTGGCGCAATCACAGTGCAAGACCTCTTCGATTACATCAGCGCATTCTTCAACGGATGCTGATCCACTTCCCTCTCCCAGAGGGAGGGGGCCAGGGGGAGGGTTCACGTAGCACAGAGATCACCGGGAAGCAGCAAATCTCAGGCACACCCGCTGCCCTCAGCGCCCTCCGCGGTGAGTACCCCTCACCCCACCCCGTCCCGCTTCGCCATCCGCGCCGCCACCGATGCGCCCGAGTTCAACCCGCCCTCCATATACCCCACAAACTTGTAGCACGCGTGCTCGCCCGCAAAGTGCAGCCTGCCACCGGCCACACCCTCGCGCAGGGTCTTGCCGTTCCTGGTGATCTCGCCCGGCGCGGGGAACGAGTATCCGCCCTTGGTCCACTCTTCACCCGGCCAGTCCATGAACCGCGCACTTCTAAAGTTTTCAGCAAACTTAGGATAGCTCTTCGACAGGTGCTCAGCATAAAACCCATCGCGCTTCTCGGCCGATACCGCCCGGCAGGCTTCCGCCGCGGGCCCGCCCGAAAAGGCCGTCAGCTCCGCGCCCGCATCCTCCGCAAGCTCCTGATTGTCCGTCCCCTCCCACGTCATGCTCACCGGCCCCGTGTCCGCCATGCTCGGTGCCAGCTTGTCATCCAGCCAGAACCGCTTCTTCACCAAGGCCAGGTACTTCACATTGCACCCCATCTGCGCCCGCAGCTCGGCCGGCAGTGCGGGGCTCATCGTGATCCGGCCCCACACACTCGGCGGCACCGCCAGCACCACGTCATCGCACTCCAGCTTGGTCCCGTCCGCCGTCTTCACCGTTGCGCCTTTCTCACCCACCTCGATCGATGCAACCGGCATCTTCAGCTTCACACGCTCCGCCCCAATGGCCCCGAGCAGCTTGGTGGCGAGTTGCTGATTGCCCCCTTTGCACCGTCGGTTCTCCGTGTCGGTCCAATAGGTCTCGACCCCGCCCCCTTTGATCTGCGCCAGGTTGCCAAGGTACGATTGCCTATCAATCGCCGCGCCATTGTCCGCTTCAAACTCCGCAATAATCGCGCGCTTCACCCTCGCGGAAAGTTCAAGCGTGTTCAAGAACGCGCCCGTGGACATCGCATCCCACGCCGCGGCCTTCTCAGTCTTCCATGGTTCGTCTTCATCAACCGTCATCGCATCGCCGTTGAACTTCGAGTACGTTGCCTCGATCCCGGCGAACACCTCTTCGGCATCCGCCTCCGACAGCAGTTCACCATCAATCACAACCGGATACGCCAGATCTTCAGGCTCGGTGACTTCGATGAACTCAAGCCCAAGCTTCGCTCGATAAGTCTCCCACATCGGATGATTGGTGCCGATCAACTCGCCACCACCTTCAACATTCGCACCCTTCACAAGATCACCAAACGAGAGCACCCGCCCTCCGACACGCGATCGTGCCTCAACCACCGTCACGTCATACCCCGCCGCCTTCAACTCATAGGCACACGCCAGCCCGGCAAACCCCGCGCCCACCACCACCACGCGCTTCGACTCGCGCCCGACCTTGCCGATGTTCAATCCCGCCATCAGCAACCGATTGCTCAGCAGCAACCCCGCCGATGCACCGACTGATGCCCGCAGCACCTCGCGCCGCGACCACAGCCGCTCACGTTGATCCGTATTGGCAAACCGAGCAAACAATCGCGGGTACAGGCGCATGGACATGTCAGTTTCCAATCCCCCCGCCCGATGGAACGGGGGCAAAAGATGGCAATAACCGTCGTCGTCGCGGCAAATATGAGCCGCCCAAACATTCAGCCGCAGTCACACTCAACCAACGCTCGCGTCACTTCACGCGTTCAAACATCGTCTTGATGACCGACTGACGCGAGAGCGGAAAGCCCTGCGCGCTCCCATCCAACCGGAAGCTCCGTTCAAACTCCAGCGTCTTGGCAAAACCATCGGTCGCATCCCACGTTGAAGTCGCCAGCAGCTTCGCATCGGTCAGGTCGAACGGTGGCTTCCTCGCCGCATCAAACGGCACAAGCCGCATCGATCCTGTCGAATCGACCGAGGCTACACCACCCGTAACCGCACGCAGCGTGTTCGTGGTCAACATCTCAAACTTTGCGCCCATCTGCTTCGCATTGATAGCCTCTTCGTTCGTCCACGTATCACCAACGTTCAACGTCCCGCCACCCTTCTTGGCGTGCAGGGCCATGTTCCAGTAAATACGGATGTTGTCCGTGCCTGTCAGTTGCTGGATGTACCTCGCCATCGAGCCCGTTCCCTGGAACGTCTCGTTCCCCGTCACGGTGGCGATGTTTCCATCCTTATCCGTCGTCAGCGTCATGATCAATCCAACAAGCGGCTTGAACGCCTGCAGCGCACGGTTGTCGCGATCCTTGTCATCCTCCGGCTTGGTGCTGTCATAGGCCTCGGTCCACTCGGGCATCTTCACATCGGCCTTGATCGACTCGATCACCAGCTCCATCGATGCACCACCATCGCCCGCATCCTTCACACGAATCACCTGCACCGTCTCCACAACAACGCGCGATGTCGCCTGCACCGTCTCCGCACCATCATCCTTCTTCACCGGCTCTTGAGCCTTGGCGGGCGGCTCCGAAGCATCCGCTGGTTGCGATCTGGCCGCCGACATCTCCGGCTGCCCCTCTTCATGGACCGCTCCATCGACCGCGCTCAGCATTCCACCCTGCGGCACATCCATCAGCTTGGGTGATGGGTCCATCTTGGGCGCGGGGTCCGTCAGTTGGGGGTCGGAGTGCGGAGCGTCTGATTTCGGAACCTCCACCTCCGGCGTTGTGGCCTTCGGTGGGTCCGACTTCACCGCAGGGGCCATCTGCATCATCGCCTTGGGAACAATGTTTGAGTCGGTTCGATCGATCTTCACCCGATACCTGAGCTCCAAGCCCGTCTTCAGCACGGGCTTCAACGTCACCGTCGTCGCGCTCGCGCCTGCAGCGTTCGCGGGCGGGGCCGGGGGTTGTGAACCCACCGCAAAGGCCGGTGTTCCCGAAACCAGGGCCGCGGCGATCATCAAAATGCTCAATCGAAACTTCATACGTTCTTCCTCCATCCGAAATAATCCGCCACATCGCGGCAGATCTCTTTGTTCAACCTTCCATCCCCGTCACCTTGTGGCGGAGCGTCCATTCTACACAAACTGCCCGAGTCGTTCATCCCGGCAACCAGACACTTGGCTCAACTCGCCGGTTCGCCGGCTCACTTCTTCTCGCCCGTCGTCGCGCCTGTCGTCGAACCCGACACCGGCGGCCAGACCTCCAGCCAGCGTATCGAGAGCGAGTAACCCGTCAGGGCCATCCGCATCTTTCCCTCGGTCTCCGCCAGCAGCTTCATCGACAAGTTGTACCGGTAGTTGCGCACCGACCCCGCGCCCGTATCCCACACAACCTCTCCCACGATCGACTGCTCATCAATGGTCGTCTTCGCCTCGCGCGCCTTCTCGCTAGGCTCGAGCGACATCTTCCCATCGATCGCGATCTTCGCCAGCTTCCCTTCCAAACCCTTCAGCGTGTAGTCCAGCGTCGTCGTGATCACCCCCGTCTGCCCACCCTTCGACTTTCGCTCCTCGCTCCAACCCGTTCCAATCTTCGTGGCCGCGGGTTCTTTCCCAAGCCCATACAGCGGCACAAGCATCTTCATAAACACCTCATCCCCCATCAGCGAGCCCGCCGCCGTTGTCACCGCATCACCGCCGTTGCCCGAGACCTTGAGCGGCCGCCCATACGCATCCACCTGCACGCGCACCGGTCTGTTGATCGCCGACTTCACCGATGTGCCCAGCGTCAACTCCGGTTCAGATCCGTTGATCCCCTCCGAGTCGTACCGAACAATTTTTCTGCCCGCAACGATCGAGACATCCGCCGCCTCAAACACCAGTTCGATCGTCGCCCCTTCGGTATTCGCCTCGATAACTTTGCGATGCACCCGCAGAATCTGCTTGTACGACTCCGGGCGATTCACCTGCGAGTCTACAAACTTCGCCGCGCGGGTCGATTCTATCTCCGCCACAAACCGATCTTCCTGACCAACAACATACTTTGGCCTCAGCTCAACCGTTTCTGGCTCAACCGCGCCAAACGCACCCGCACACACGCACACACTCATGACGATCGACCGAATCAGCTTCATGCACATCTCCAGCAAAATGGTCCCTGCCCCAGCAACTGGGCCAGGGGCAGGGTTTCCGCGGCAGACTCATCATCAACTCGTAAAGTTCGTTCCTTCGGGCTGACGCGGCAGATTGACCACGATCTCCGCATCACCCTTCCCCCTACCACAACGCACCGAGCGTGTACACGACGCTCGATCAGTTCTTCGGCTTCGGCATTCCCGGTCGCAGAGGAACCGGTGGCGAGCCAGGCAGCTTCGTCTCTGGCCCCCGTGGCTTATCGGCCACTCGTTCACGCCGGATGAGCATGTACGCACCATCACCCGTCGCTGTGACGGCCGCATCCTCATCAGACGCCGGCAATCCCTTCCCGGTATCGGCCATCACCTTCCCAGTCGTAGGGTCATACACACCCGAAACGGCACCGCTCTGGCTCCGCCCAAACAGACGAATCCCGCGAACCCCTTTCGCGCCCGAGACCTCTTCCGCCGCCACCACCGCGCTCGTCCCGCCCACCCCGCTCCACAAAAACGTCTCATCACGCACCCACGCAAGCCCATCTTTCGAGGTCGCCATCAGCACCGAACTCCCACGCCGCAAAAATATCAACCACGGGCCGCGACGAACAGCACCACCTTCACTCGTCGATACTTCCGGCAGCCTGATCACCTCGGGTTCATCAACACCCTCGAGCTCAAACCGCACGCCATCCTCAACCGCAAAGGTCACACCATCGTTCGAGATCGCACTCATGATCTTTGACGGTTTCAATTCTGACACGGTCGTGGCACTCGCCCCCGCATCACCGCCCCCCTTCGGTTCCCCGGGGTTCAGCGGCGACTCAGGACGCTTCTTTCGCTTCGGTTCCGGCGGCGGAATCATCGGTGCTTCAGGAACCGAATCGTCCGGCGGCGTTATCCAATCAGGGAGTTTCTTCTCGGTCGATACGCTGGCCGAGAAGTACATCCGCACGCGCCCATCATCAAGCTGCACAATCGAAGGACCTTCAGCCCGCGCACCCTCCGACCCCTTCGGCCACCCATTGAACGTCACCTTCTCCACCGCACTCCACGATTTGCCCTGATCAACCGAACGACCAACCACCATCTCGCCACCGCGCACCCCGTACACCAAAATCGCCCCGGCATCCGGCCCAACTCGAGAAGGCGTCGGTTTTCCAAGCAACACGAGCTCGGGTTGATCAAGATCCAACTCGAACTTTGACTCACTTCGGGTCCAAACCAACTGATCCGAGGAACACCAAACACCGTACGGGCCATCAGCTGCAAATCCCCAATTAAGGGGAATTAGGACCCCAACCAAGATTGTGGATAACTTGAACTTCGTCTTCATACCTTCAAACTCCCGAACATTCTGGTGCTTTGGATCGCAACCGAGTTGTCCACATGTTCAGTTTCCTACAAAATACCAAACAAACAACTTGTCGAAACCCCTACCCAGTGGTACATTGTCCGTTCACTTCCGCTGCAATCACTTCAACAGATGCGGAGTGAGTTCCATATGGAGATGCGCATGCTGCCCAATATCCGACGTGAAACTGCTCTGGTTATCGGTTTGCTTGCGCTCCTGAGTACAACCGTGGCAAGTACGGCACAACCCTTTGCGCCCCGCGACTCATCTGGACCTTTCGTGAACTGGGAATCGGCGCACGTCTCGCCGCTCTGCATCACGCCTGATCAGACCCGTCTGCTGGCGGTCAACACCGCGGACAATCGGCTTGAGATTTTCTCAATCACCGCGGGCGGCCCGCTCAAGATTGGGTCGGTTCCGGTCGGACTTGACCCGGTGAGCGTTCGCGCCCGCGACAACAACGAGGCCTGGGTCGTCAACCACATCTCCGACACCGTCAGCATTGTTGATCTCAACACCATGAACGTGAAGATGACGCTCGAAACGCTCGATGAGCCGGCGGACGTCGTCTTCGCGGGCTCGCGCGCGTTCGTCTCGTGCGCTTCGGCCCGAACCGTGCAAACCTGGTCGCTCGCGAACATCAGCGCTGGCCCAACGCTGCTGCCCATCCTGGGTGAACGACCAAACTCCATGGCCGTGAGTCTCGATGGTTCCAAGGTCTATGTTGCGATTTTCGAGTCGGGCAACCACTCCACCGTTCTTGGTGGAGGCGGCGTAACCAACATCGCCTTCCCACCCAATGTCGTTACCGATCCGGCCGGGCCATACGGCGGCATCAATCCGCCCCCAAACGCGGGCACCCTCTTCAGCCCGCCGGTTGGGCCTCTCAACCGTGCGCCGAACCCAAACCCACCCGCCGTCTCGCTCATCGTCAAGAAAAATGTGGCAGGTCGGTGGATGGACGACAACGCACACGACTGGACCAATCTCGTCTCTGGCCCGCAGGCCGGGCTCTCGGGTCGGCCGGTTGGTTGGGATGTTTACGACCACGATGTGGCGATTATCGATGCCGCGACACTCGCGGTAACCTATGCCGACGGGCTTATGAACATCTGCATGAGCCTCTCGGTGAACCCCGGCACAGGGCGCGTGACGGTCGTCGGCACCGATGCCACGAATGAAGTCCGTTTCGAGCCTGTGGTCAACGGCAAGTTTCTGCGCGTGCAGTTCGCTTCGCTCGATCCGATTGGGTTGAGCGCAACCATCACCGATCTCAACGCACACCTGACCTACGCGACCTCAACCATCCCGCAGAACAGTCGCAACCTTTCGATCGGCGACC